>QIAJ01000007.1:22166-106852 GCA_003225495.1 Acidobacteriota bacterium | reverse complement strand
CCATTGTCGAGATACAGGTAGCCGTAGTTCAGGTGAACGCTACCAAGACCGTGGTGATTACGATACTGCTCATAAATGGCAGCTGCCTCGGCGAGTTCGGAAAGAGCTTCCTGACGAACCTGTTCGAAGCGATTGCGATACTGCGGCTTGGCTGAAAGGGCTTTGGCGCCACTGCGCGCAGCGGCTTTCCGGTGGCGGGCTACGTCGGAATCAATTTTTCGTGCAAGTTGCAGAGCCACCAGGCGCTTGACGGACGCCATGTTGTTGAGCGATCGGGCTACATTACGGTGTTGGAGATCGCGCTTTTTGTATTCGGCGATGGCGGCCGTGAAATGCTCAATGGCGTGCTGGTAGCGTCCCTGGCGGCGGGCGATGCGACCATACGAAGACTGGATGTTTCCGAGGGTCAGGTAGTCGTCGGTCTTGCGGAGAATCGGTTCGGCTTCCTGCAGGATCGCAATCGCCTGCTTCGGATTTCCCTTCTGAAAAAAAAGCCAACTCTCCAACACGCGCATGACAGCGGCCATGGGTTCGTGGCCTAAATCAGCCGCGAGTTCCCTGCCCTTCACTGCATGGGCCAACGCCTGATCGTAGTCCCCTTTCATGCGCAGGCAGCGGCCTTTCCAGAAATTTGCTACCGATAACAATTCCTGATCGCTGGTTTCATCTTCGAGGCTGAGAACAAGGTCAAGATTCCTAATGGCCTTCTCGGTGGCCTCCTCAGCCAGGGCGACCATACCCTCCGCCAGGCGCAGGTACATGTAGTCATGCAACGATAGACGAGCGCGTGTCGGCTTAGTGAATCGCGCAACGATCTCTTTGACGAGGCTGGGACGCTGAAAGCCGATGTCGACCCATTGAGCGAGGTATCCGGCGAAGCGGCCGGCGTTTTTTTGTTCGGGGTCCAGGGATGTCAGAAGGTGACGCTGATCGTCGAGACCCGCCATGCCGCGGCCGACCCGGCGGTGCACGAGATCTTCCTTAAGCTGCGCGAGAAAATCGTCCGATATTTCGGAATCTTGGCGGTTCATCATCCGGACGCGCGGGTGTGTTCCTAATCGATGTAATCATAAGCGACCAGGGTTAGGAATTCCGCGAAATCTGGATTGGTCATCATGTGCTCATAGATTTGCGCGGCCTCGAGCATGCGCGTGCCGTGCAAGCTATCTCTTTTTTCGGCGATTACGCTATGAACCAGCTTTGGCGTGACGCGCCGCCCATTGCTGAGAGTGGCGCGGTGCCGGAGCCATTGCCAGACCTGGGCTCGACAGATTTCAGCGGTCGCGGCATCTTCCATCAGGTTGTAAATCGGAACACAGCCGAGACCACGCAGCCAGGCTTCGAGGTATTGCAAACCTACATCAATGTTCCAGCGGAGGCCTTCTTCGGTAATGTCGCCTTTGGTGACGTCGAGGAGATCGGAGTTGGTGATGTGCACATCAGGCTGGTGGCGGCCGATCTGGTTGGGTTCTTTCATGTGCGTGTCGAAGATTTCTTTGGCGATAAGTACCAGACCAGGGTGGGCTACCCAGGTCCCATCGTGTCCAGCGTTGACTTCTCGCAGTTTGTCTTGACGAACTTTGTCAAGGGCACGCCGATTAGCTTCCGGATCATTCTTAATCGGGATCTGCGCAGCCATACCGCCCATAGCGTGAATTCCGCGACGATGGCAGGTGTGGATCAGCAACTCGACATAGGATTTGAGGAAATGCTTGTCCATGGTGAGGATGGAACGGTCAGGCAGGACAAAGTCCGGACGATTTCTGAATTTCTTGATGAAGCTAAAGATGTAGTCCCATCGGCCGCAGTTCAGGCCGGCGGAGTGATCTCGAAGTTCGTAGAGGATCTCGTCCATCTCGAGCGCTGCGAGGATAGTCTCGATCAGAACGGTGGCGCGGATGGTTCCGCGCGGAATGCCGAGTTCGTCCTGAGCGAGACAGAAAACGTCATTCCATAAACGAGCTTCCAGATAACTCTCAATCTTAGGCAGATAAAAGTACGGGCCGGTGCCGTTAGCAATCAGGCGTTTGGCGTTATGAAAGAAGAAGAGGCCGAAATCAAAGAGCGAGGCGGAAATCGGCTTGCCAGCAGCTTCGAAGTGTTTTTCATCGAGATGCCATCCGCGGGGACGCACGAGTAAGGTTGCGACTCTCGCGTTCAGGCGATACTGCTTCCCTTCCGGACCGGTGAAATTGATCGTACCGCTCACGGTGTCGCGAAGATTCAACTGGCCTTCGAGATTGTTCTGCCAGGTCGGGGAATTGGAGTCCTCAAAGTCAGCCATGTAAACGTTGGCGCCGGAGTTCAACGCGTTGATGATCATCTTGCGGTCAACCGGCCCAGTGATTTCGACGCGGCGGTCGAGGAGATCGTGGGGAATGGGCGCGACTGTCCAGTCCTGCTTGCGGATGGATGCGGTTTCCGGCAGAAAGCCTGGCAGTTGACCGGAGTCGATTTCCTGCTGGCGGACGCGGCGGCGGGCCAGCAGTTCCTGACGACGGCCTTCGAATTCTCGCGCCAGCTTCGTAAGAAAGGCCTGAGCGTCGGGCGTTAGAACCTGAGGCTCGAGTTCATTGATAGTGGCACTGCGCGGCAGACTGCTGGTGCTCATGGAACCTATGGTAACGGCTGCGACAAAATCTTGTAGCGGTGGCTCGTCCGATTCGGACTAGTTGGCCGGAACGGACGATACCGCTTGGCGATAATTGGTGGATGACATCTAATGCTGACAGACGGCTCCTTGGAGGACGTCCAATATGCGCGCTCTAACCGCTTCAGAGATGAATCAGCAATGGAATTCGGATGCCCGTTGGGAAGGTATCGAGCGGCCGTACAGCGCCGAAGACGTGGTCAAGTTACGCGGCTCAATTCAGGTCGAACATACGTTGGCGCGACTGGGGGCGGACCGGTTGTGGTGGCTTCTTAATCACGAGTCTTACGTACCGGCGTTGGGAGCTTTGACGGGCAACCAAGCAATACAACAGGTCAAAGCTGGCCTGAAAGCCATTTATCTGAGCGGGTGGCAGGTGGCGGCAGACGCAAACGACGCGGGACAGATGTATCCCGACCAAAGTTTGTACCCGGCGGATAGCGTTCCGAATGTAGTGCGCCGGATCAACAATGCGTTGATGCGCGCCGACCAGATCCATCACATGGATGGGAATGGGGATACCCACTGGTTTGCTCCGATCGTGGCCGACGCGGAGGCAGGCTTTGGAGGGACGCTGAATGCTTTCGAGTTGATGAAGTCCATGATCGAGGCGGGCGCGTCCTGCGTGCATTTCGAAGATCAGCTATCTTCCGCGAAAAAGTGCGGACACCTCGGCGGCAAAGTACTGGTTTCGACGACGGAAGCGATTCAGAAACTCGTGGCTGCGCGGCTGGCCGCGGATGTGCTCGGCGTGCCTACACTAATCATGGCTCGAACGGATGCACAGAGCGCCCACCTGCTGACCAGCGATATTGACGCGCGAGACCAGGAATTCACGACCGGGGAACGCACTCTCGAAGGTTTTTTCACAATCCGCGGCGGCTTGAAATCGGCGATTGCCCGCGGGTTGGCTTATGCACCTTACGCCGATCTTATATGGTGCGAAACATCGGAACCAAATCTGGAAGAGGCGCGCGAGTTTGCGGAAGCAATCCACGCACGGTATCCCGGGAAATTACTGGCTTACAACTGTTCACCCTCTTTCAACTGGAAAAAGAAACTCGACGATGCCACCATCGCCCGTTTCCAGCCTGACTTGGCCGAAATGGGTTACAAGTTTCAGTTTGTGACACTGGCTGGCTTCCACGCCCTAAACCTCAGCATGTTCGAGTTGGCACGCGGCTATCAGGAACACGGAATGACTGCTTACTCGCGCTTGCAGGAAAAGGAGTTCAGCCGGGAGACGAACCATGGATACGAAGCCGTAAAGCATCAGCGCTTTGTGGGCACCGGGTATTTTGATGCGCTGACGCAGGTGATCGCGAGAGGATTGTCCTCACTCACGGCTCTGGAGGGATCCACCGAGGCGGCCCAATTTGCGGAGATAGAACCTGAAGCGGGGTTGCAACGCAGACTGGTCGCCGCGAGCATCCCACTTCTTGACGACATCGCGTCAATGGGCTTTGTGCCGGAGATCCCTCCGACCTATGAGGACTCGCTGTTACCGTCCGGAGATTAAAGAAAGTCGAGACGCGGGACCTTGCCTAAGCTGAAGATCGTGATGTTACCGATCAGGAACGGTTCTGATGCACTTTCGGTAGCCAAACCAACAGGAAGCTGTTACTCGCTGTCTTGAAGCGTTTAGGTACCGGGGAGTGTTAGTGAGATCGTGTGGGCTTCCCGCGGTCTGACTTGGTTACGAGCTCCTCCATCTGGCCTCAGGGTGGGTGAGCCATGGGTGTGCACCCTGAAGGTACGCGCGACTTTGTCAAAAAGACCCCCGTCGAGCTGGATCCGATTCAGCGGGCCTTGCAGGAAAATGAAGACTGGTATCGAGACCTTGTAGAACACAGCCAGGATTTGCTGTGCATCCACGATCTACAGGGCCGACTTCTATCGTTAAATCCATCGCCCGCACGAGTCCTCGGTTACAGCGTTGACGAACTGCTGCACATGCCGATGCGGGAGCTCATCGCTCCCGAATTCCGCCACCAGTTTGATTGGTACCTTAACGAGATCCGTGAGACCGGTGAGTCTCGCGGATTGATGGTCGTTATGAGCCGCTCGGGTGAGCGGCGCATCTGGGAGTATCACAATACGCTGCGAACGGAGGGGATAGCTTCACCAATCGTGCGCGGCATAGCTCACGATGTTACGGAACGGAGACGATACGAAAAGACGCTGCACGAATACGAGAGGGTGGTGGAGGGTCTGGATGAAATGATCCTGGTCGTCGACCGGCAATATCGCTACCTGATAGCGAATGACGCTTTTCTTCGCCGTCGGGGGCTGACGAGGAAACAAGTTATAGGGCATTCGGTGGAGCAGCTCATTGGCGAGAGCGTTTTTAATAGCATCGTCAAACCAAAACTGGATGAGTGTTTTGAAGGGAAAGTCGTGCGATACGAATTGCGTCACAACTATCCGCAATTTGGCGAAAGGGATTTGCTCGTGTCGTACTTTCCGATCGAGGGTTCCGCTGGCGTGGATTGCGTCGCGGCGATCCTTCAGGACATCACCGAGCGCAAGCACGCAGAAGACAGGCTTCGCGAATACGAAAAAGTCATCGAAGGCCTCGATGAAATGATTGTGGTTGTCGATCGAAACTACCGCTACCTCATTGCAAACCATGCATTCTTGAAATACCGCGAGATGGAACGAAAGGAGGTCATCGGACGCCGAGTCGATGAAGTTGTGGGCAGAGATCCGTTTGCCGCGCTCATTAAAACAAAGATGGACGAATGTTTCGAGGGCAAGGTTGTTCGGTATGAGCTCCGGTATAAGTTTCCGAATCTGGGTGAAAGAGACCTACTGGCATCCTATTTTCCTATCGAGGGCCGCAGCAGCGTGGATCGTCTCGCTTGTATCCTCGAGGACATAACCGAACGCAAGCAGGCTGAAGAAGAGCTGCGATTGGCTCGCGAAAAACTGGCGGAAGAGAAGGTCTATTTCGAGCAGGCGATCGACACCGAGCTGGGTTTCGGAGAGATTGTCGGTCAAAGTAAAGCTCTGCGAAGCGTCCTGGAACAGGTCTCAAAAGTGGCTGCCACTGACGCGACGGTTCTTATTCTCGGCGAAACAGGCACCGGGAAGGAGTTGATTGCCCGGGCAATTCATCGCATGAGCAAGCGGCGGGGGACCGCGTTCATCAAGATGAACTGTGGGGCGATTCCCTCAGGTTTGCTGGAGAGCGAATTGTTCGGGCACGAAAAGGGGGCGTTTACCGGAGCTGTTACGAAAAAGATTGGGCGCCTGGAACTGGCGGATCAGGGTACTCTTTTTCTGGATGAAATCGGCGAGATTCCAATGGCACTGCAACCGAAGTTACTCAGAGTTCTTCAGGACCAGGAGTTCGAGCGGTTGGGCGGCACTCGCACGCTGAAAATCAATTTCCGCCTAGTCGCCGCCACCAATCGGGACTTTGCTCAAGGAGTCCAGGAGGGAGAGTTTCGCAGCGATCTCTACTACCGCCTAAACGTATTTCCAGTGCGCGTGCCGCCCTTGCGGGAGCGGCGCGAAGACATTCCTCTGCTGGTCGAGCATTTCGTTCGCAAATGCGCTACCCGCATGAATAAATCCATAGCCAGCATTCCAGCCACAACGATGGAGATGCTGGAACTGTGGGATTGGCCCGGAAATATTCGAGAACTCGAAAACTTTGTTGAACGCTCGGTAATTCTGACTCAGGGATCGGTACTGCAATCGCCACTGAAGGAATTAGAGTCTGCAAGCGAAAGGGGCACAGGCGACACTCTAGAGGCGATCGAACGCGAACATATCGCCAGCGCTCTCCAGCAGAGCCATGGCCAGCTCAGCGGAGTCAACGGCGCAGCCGAGCGTCTTGGAATGAACCGGACGACTCTTCAATCCAAGCTTAAGCGACTCGGGATCGATCCTCAGAAGTATCGAAATTGATTTCCTCCGCACCGAAAATCAGGTCTCTCGCTAGTTTTTGAGCAAAAGGGCCGTGCCGCAAAGGATAGGCTGTAGCAATCGCCGGTACGAGGTTAAGCTCGAGAATTCTAGTCAGCGGGCGCGTAGTAACCGGTCTTCGCTCGCACATGAAGCGATGGCAACCCTTTGTTGAGCGCTGTGAGTTTGACTTTGATCTTGTGCCATTTGCCATTTCGCTGCGTCTTGGTGGGACGGTATCCGATTACATATTGGTTGCGTAGTTGTATTCCGATGGCCCGTGCTACAGCGGGGAGGGCGTTGGGATTGTCAATCGTGAATGCGCGTCCCCCCGTGATCTCAGTGATGTCCGTTAAAAGCCACGGCCCGAGCCTCTCTTCGGGCGTAGAAAAAGAACGGTCGTAGATACCGACTCCGTACAGCATCACGTCGGACTCTTTTACGAGTGATTTGATCTCTCCTTCCGTATAACGGCTGTGATTGTCGCCCCCATCCGAGATAATCAGGAGCGCTTTACGGCTATATCTTGCCTGGCGCATCTTGGTAATGCCCATGTAGATGGCGTCGATCAGGGCCGTGCGTCCCTTAGGGAGCGTGAGTAACAATCTGGATTGAACGTCCTCCACCGAACTCGTGAAGTCGCTGACTTCTTCCGGCTGGTCCGAGAACGCAATCAAAAAGAATTCGTCCTGCGGATTGGCGGCCTTGAGAAACTCGATCACTGCCTCGCGAGCGCGATCAATCTTGGTGTTCATGCTGCCGCTCATGTCGAAAATGACACCTAATGAAACGGGCGCGTCTTCCGCGGAAAAATGCCTGATCTCCTGACGGCTCTTGCCTTCAAACACTTCAAAGTTCTTTTCTCGGAGGCCAAGAATTAGTCGCTCCTGCGGGTCGGTAATGGTCACGGGCACCAGGACCAAATCTACGTCGACCTTGATAGGTGGAATAACAGCAGTGTTTAGCGCCAATTCCATTTTCCCGGTGCGAGCCAAAACATGGGATGTACTTGGCGGGTTGATATGAACGTCATCAATAGCGCTCTGAGCAATTGCGCGGATTGAGGATAGCTCAACCGGAACAAGCGTCGAGATTAGGAGGAGATTTGCCAGTCGCGAGGACAACCATTTCGTTTTACTCACCGCTTTAACCCCTTGGCCACTCGTCGAAGCGACGTACATCACTGGAATACATCCAAAATGCGTAAGCCTCAATCCGGCGGCGACTGTAATTGATTCACAGTGCATCCGCAGTAAGCACTTGTTACACCTGTAGCACGCCGGTTGCATGCCAGCAGGAAAAAACGCCACTATGGCGCGAATGGTTTTGTTGACTCTAAGTTGTGTACGTGTAGCATCGAAACGGCATCCAATTGGATCGCGGCGAGGTTGTTTTCTAACGGAGCAATCTCGCTGATTCCGACCCAGTATTTGTGGCGACGAGGGAGTGAAACACGTTCTGTAGCCTGAGTTGCCATAGCGGTGCATTCATCGAGCGAGGACGACACATGAAAGGCTTGACACTGGTGGGAGCGCTGCTCCTGGTGCTTGGATTACTAGCTCTGGCTGTTCCGATTCCTCACAAGGAGGATCACGGGGTGAAGATCGGCGATGCCAAGATCGGCATCCAGACGGAACACACCGACCGCTTGCCTCCGGCAGTCGGTGGGCTATTAATTGTCGGAGGAGTGATTGCCTTGGTGGCCGGTTCTCGGAAGGCGGGATAGAGTTCAACTAGTAGCTAGCGTCATCTTCACGTCGGAATTTCCATTTCAAACTCCTGCCGCCAAGTCAATTAAAAGGGGATGATCTTGCGATCATCCCCGCTCGCTGAACAGTCTATGTTGTCAGTCGGAAATCGCTGCTACGCCGTGGTGCTATTCACGGCCGGAACCGTATCTGTTGCTGGCACTGCGTCCGGTGCCGCAGGCAAACCGGTTGCGACCTGCACGATGTTATTCCGAACTGCATAAAGTACCAACTCACTCACAGAATGAAGTCCTAGTTTCCGCATTATGTTACTGCGGTGAGTCTCTGCGGTCTTCACACTCAGATCGAGTTGGGAAGCGACTTCTTTCGTTGATCTTCCCTCGGCCAGAAGCTGCACAACTTCCCGCTCTCGCGAGGTCAAGTTGGGTAGCAGAAGGTCTTTCTTGGGGGCTCCGTAAGTGCCGCGATATCCTGACAGGACCATTTCAGCCACGCGTGCGGTAAAGAACGTCTTGTTGTATTGCAACGCGTCGATTGCCGACACCAGGTCGCGGGCCGCGTCGGACTTGAGCAGGAAACCGCGAGCCCCAGCGTCCAAAACAGCTCGTACAGCCTGATCTGTGTCCGTAATGGTCAAAATCAGGACTTTTATCTGGGGGTTATCACGCAAGATCTGTCGGGTGGCTTCCAGACCATTAAGGGTAGGCATCCCAATATCGAGGATGACAATCGCGGGCCTCATCTGTTTCGCAAGTTCGACAGCCTGACGGCCATTATCGGCCTCCGCGCAGACTTCCCAGTTGGGTTGGGACTTGATGAGAGAGACCAATCCCTTGCGGACAATTTCGTGATCATCAGCAACCAAGATGCGTAGCTTATTCATGAAAATCCCCCTGAACCGACCTAATCCGGTTTGGAATTGGACCAATGCGCTGACATCGCGGCAACATCGAAATCTCGCTTCGCAGTTTAAACAACTGAACTAGGTTTATCCTCCCGCGAGTTCGGGGAGTCAATACTGTCAATACTGTAAGGGAAATTCCAGCTTCCATTCGCGACTCCGCTTCATGATGGCTGGCCGGTAGCCCGATGGGTATCAGGTAAATACTGTATGGCGACACCCCTGAATATCATGTTCCTATTACTAGACGTACGCGGAGCCGACAACGAGATCCCCAAGCCCCTACTTGCCGGGAAACTCCCTGCGGCGGCAGTCTACCATGAAAGGCGCTGAGGTAAGATGACGTGGAAAGTGTGTGAAATGGCTCCGATACGCGTCTTACTTGTCGATGATCACGACGTTGCTCGCCGAGGAATCCGATCAGTACTCTCAAGTGATTCCAACCTGGACGTTGTTGCAGAGACAGCGGATGGCGAGGAGGCAGTCAAGAAAGCTGAAGAACTTCACCCTGCGATCGTCCTGCTTGATATCAGCCTGCCCGGGATCAGCGGTATCCAGGCTGCGCGTCAGATACGTCTTGTTTCTCCAGATACTCGGATCATCTTCTTGAGTCAGCATGATTCGATTCAAATCGCCAAGGACGCCCTGAGCGTAGGGGCGCACGCCTATGTTGTTAAATCTGATGCGGGGCGGGACCTGCTCACGGCCATTGAAGCCACCCAGGAGGGTCGGACTTTTGTGAGCCGCAGTCTGGTTCAGCGAGGCTGGAGCTAACCGCTTCTTTGCCGCCTTTAATGCTTATATCCCTTCTTCTATCAGCCTTTTGCTCATATTAACTCATGAATAAACTTAGGTTTTTGCGGCTACAGGAAACACTGTAGGGTGAAGCCGCGCTGAATGTGGTAACACTCTTCCTTGCGCGGCACATCGTGTACGACACCGGAATACCTACGATATTCCTCCCTCCCCCGGCGGCCGGCAAAGGTCGCCCGCTCGAACACTTTCTCTCTTTATATTCATTACGTTGGCAGACGTTAAAGAACGCGGGAATTTGGCAGAGGTCGTCTTAGAATCGGGTAAAGCCGGTTGGCGCGAACGTGGAACAGGAGAGATTATCCGTGAAAAAGAAGTCCGATGGATCGTCGATTCAGGAGACGAGCATGAACATGAAGAAGAGCGATCGCAATACGGTGGCTACCATCCCCGATGGCGAGCCGGTTTCAGCCGACTCCACAAATGGGAGGCTTGCGGCCTCCAAGTCGAGGAACAACGGACACTCCTCGCCCGATGCCACTGTCGACCTGGTGGCAATTCACGGAAGCCTGCAAACCATGCGCGACGGGGATTTCTCGGTGCGGCTGCCGGGTTCCTGGATAGGGCTGGCGGGCAAGATCGCGGATACGTTTAACGAGATCGCTGCTGCTAACCAGCAGATGGCTCAGGAATTGAAGAGGGTCGGGCAGGTAGTCGGCAAGAAGGGAAAAACGCGAGAGCGAACCCGCTTCCACGAGTCTAGAGGCGCTTGGGGCGAGATGGAAACATCGGTAAATACCCTGGTGGACGACCTGCTGAGGCCGACGACGGAAGTGACACGCGCGATCGCCGCCGTCGCGCAGGGAAACCTAACCCAGACTGTCCGGCTGGACGTCGATGGCCGGCCGCTCGAAGGAGAATTCCTCCGATCGGCCGAGATTGTAAACACGATGATTCAGCAGTTGGGCGTGTTCACGGCTGAAGTGACCCGCGTGGCCCGCGAAGTCGGTACCGACGGCAAGCTGGGCGGCCAGGCCCAGGTGCCAGGTGTCGCCGGGACATGGAAGGATTTGACGGACTCGGTAAATTCCATGGCCAGCAACCTGACGGGCCAGGTCCGCAATATAGCCGAGGTCGCGACCGCCGTCGCGAGCGGCGATCTTTCCCGCAAGATTACGGTGGACGTCCGCGGAGAAATTCTGCAGTTGAAAGAAGCCATTAACACCATGGTGGACCAGTTGCGATCATTCGCATCCGAAGTGACGCGCGTGGCTCGCGAAGTAGGGACTGATGGCAAACTTGGTGGACAGGCGGTGGTGCCAGGCGTTGCAGGTACATGGAAGGATTTGACGGACTCGGTGAATGCCATGGCCGGCAACCTCACGGCGCAGGTCCGAAACATAGCCGAAGTCACCACAGCAGTGGCGCGCGGCGATTTGTCCCGCAAGATCACGGTCGACGTGAAGGGCGAAATTCTCGAACTGAAAGACACCATCAACACGATGGTGGATCAGCTCAACGCATTCGCGGGCGAAGTCACCCGTGTGGCTCGCGAAGTCGGTACGGAAGGCAAGCTCGGCGGCCAGGCTCAAGTGCCTGGCGTCGGTGGAACGTGGAAGGATCTTACCGACAATGTCAACTTCATGGCCAGCAACCTCACTGGTCAAGTACGAAACATCGCGGAAGTGGCGACCGCGATTGCTAGCGGCGATCTGTCCCGCAAGATCACGGTCGACGTGCGCGGCGAAATTCTCCAACTCAAAGAAACTCTGAATACGATGGTCGACCAGCTCAACCGGTTCGCCGGCGAAGTAACGCGCGTTGCTCGCGAAGTAGGAACGGAAGGAAGACTCGGTGGTCAGGCGAACGTGCCGGGTGTCGCGGGTACGTGGAAAGATCTCACCGACTCCGTGAATTCGATGGCGGGCAACCTCACTGGCCAGGTCCGAAACATCGCGGAAGTGACGACCGCTGTAGCTCGTGGCGATCTGTCGCGCAAAATCACGGTCGACGTGAAAGGCGAAATTCTCGAACTCAAGAACACCATCAACACCATGGTGGACCAACTCAATGCGTTCGCCGGCGAAGTCACCCGTGTGGCCCGCGAAGTCGGAACGGAAGGAAAACTCGGCGGTCAGGCGCAGGTGCCGGGCGTCGGCGGAACCTGGAAGGATCTAACCGACAACGTGAACTTCCTGGCCAGCAACCTCACTGGCCAGGTCCGTAACATCGCGGAAGTGACGACGGCTGTCGCTCGCGGTGACCTCTCACGCAAGATCACAGTCGACGTAAAAGGTGAAATTCTCGAACTCAAAGACACCATCAACACGATGGTCGACCAGCTGCGATCGTTCGCGTCCGAAGTGACCCGCGTGGCTCGCGAAGTGGGAACCGACGGCAAACTCGGCGGCCAGGCTCAGGTGCCCGGAGTCGCCGGTACGTGGAAGGATCTCACGGACTCCGTCAACTCCATGGCCAGCAACCTGACGGGTCAGGTGCGAAACATCGCGGAAGTCTCCACCGCGATTGCAAGCGGCAACCTGTCCAAGAAAATTACGGTCAACGTCAGCGGCGAAATCCTCCTGCTGAAGGAAACCATCAACACGATGGTCGATCAGCTGAATGCGTTCGCCGGTGAAGTAACGCGCGTGGCTCGCGAAGTCGGAACCGAAGGCAGACTCGGCGGACAGGCGAATGTGCCGGGAGTTGCCGGTACGTGGAAAGATCTCACCGACTCCGTGAATTCAATGGCCGGCAACCTTACTGGCCAGGTCCGAAACATCGCCGAAGTGACAACTGCCGTGGCTCGCGGCGACTTGTCACGCAAGATCACGGTCGATGTGAAGGGCGAAATTCTGGAACTCAAGAACACCATCAACACGATGGTGGACCAGCTCAACGCGTTCGCGGGCGAAGTCACCCGCGTGGCCCGCGAAGTCGGAACGGAAGGAAAACTCGGCGGTCAGGCGCAAGTGCCGGGCGTCGGCGGAACGTGGAAGGATCTCACCGACAATGTCAACTTCATGGCCAGCAACCTGACTGGTCAGGTACGTAATATCGCGGAAGTTGCCACGGCCATCGCTACGGGAGATTTGTCAAAGAAGATTACGGTCGACGTCCGCGGCGAAATCTTGCAGCTGAAAGAAACGCTCAACACGATGGTCGAGCAGTTGCGATCGTTCGCCGCCGAAGTAACGCGCGTCGCGCGTGAGGTCGGCAGCGAAGGGCGTCTGGGTGGTCAGGCAAACGTGACCGGCGTCGCGGGAACTTGGAAGGATCTTACGGATTCCGTGAACGCGATGGCGGGAAACCTGACGGCGCAGGTTCGAAACATCGCCGAAGTTACTACGGCTGTAGCTCGTGGCGATCTGTCGCGCAAAATCACGGTCGATGTGAAAGGCGAAATTCTCGAACTGAAGAACACCATCAACACGATGGTGGACCAGCTCAACGCGTTCGCCGCCGAGGTAACACGCGTGGCGCGCGAAGTCGGCACCGACGGCAAGCTCGGAGGCCAGGCGAAGGTTCCTGGTGTCGCCGGCACGTGGAAGGATCTGACCGACAACGTTAACGTGATGGCGGCGAACCTTACTGAGCAGGTACGCGGCATCGTGAAGGTCGTGACCGCTGTCGCGAATGGCGAACTGACACGGAAGCTGACGGTGAATGCGAAGGGCGAAGTCGCAGCGCTGGCAGAAACCATTAACAACATGACCGGTACGCTGGCGACATTTGCCGACCAGGTCACGACGGTGGCTCGCGAAGTTGGTGTCGAAGGACGTCTCGGCGGCCAGGCTAACGTGCCGGGCGCTGCGGGTACGTGGAAGGATCTCACCGGCAACGTGAACCTGCTGGCTGACAACCTTACCAACCAGGTGCGCGCTATCGCAGAAGTGGCGACCGCCGTCACAAAAGGCGATTTGACGCGATCCATTCAGGTGGAGGCCAGCGGCGAAGTGGCCGAACTGAAGGACAATATCAACACGATGATCAATAATCTCCGCGGCACGACGGAGCGCAACACCGAACAGGATTGGCTGAAGACCAATCTCGCTCGCTTCACGGGCATGCTCCAGGGACAGCGCGATCTGACCACAGTAGGCCGGATGATTCTTTCCGAACTGGCTCCTCTTGTGAATGCGCAACAGGGCGTTATTTATCAGATGGAATCCGAAGAGTCGGCGGGCATGGTACTGCTTTCGGCATTTGCTTCCGACGGTCCCGATGGTCATCTCCGGCATCTGAAACTTGGAGAGGGTCTGGTTGGGCAATGCGCGGTTGAGAAACGACGCATGCTGATCGGCGATCTCCCGACAGATACCGTTCCCATTCGATCCGGTCTATTCGAGGCTGTGCCGCGCAATGTCATTGTGCTTCCGGTGCTCTTCGAAGATCGCGTTAAGGCAGTCATCGAACTGGCTTCCCTGAGCGCGTTCACAGCATCTCATCTCGCGTTTCTGGAGCAGCTGACCGCCAGCATCGGCATCGTGCTGAACAGTATTGAGGCGACGATGCAGACAGAAGGCCTGCTGAAGCAGTCGCAGCAGCTGGCTACGGAACTCCAAACGCAGCAACGAGAACTGCAGCAAACGAACGAACAGCTCGCCCAAAAAGCGCAGCAGCTTGCCGAACAGAACGTCGAAGTGGAACGCAAGAACCAGGAAATCGAGCAGGCTCGCGGCGCCTTGGAAGAAAAGGCCAAGGAGCTTGCGCTTACGTCCAAGTACAAATCAGAGTTCCTGGCTAACATGTCGCATGAGTTGCGGACGCCGCTCAACAGCATTCTGGTGCTGGGCCAGCAACTGGGCGATAACCCGGATGGCAACCTGAGCCCGAAACAAGTTGAATTTGCTCGCACAATTCACGGTGCGGGAACCGATTTGCTCAACCTCATCAGCGACATTCTCGACTTGTCGAAGATCGAATCGGGTACCGTTTCAGTGGAAGCCGAGGAAGTGTTCTTCGGCGGCCTGCTCGATATGGTGGCGCGGCCGTTCAAGCACGAGGCGGAATATCGAAAGTTGGCGTTCGAGGTGCAGTCCGACCCGCATCTCCCACGCAGCCTGGTGACAGACTCGAAGCGCCTGCAACAGGTGCTGAAGAATCTGTTGTCGAATGCTTTCAAATTTACCGAAGTAGGCGGCGTGCGGTTATCGGTGTCGACGGCGGCGAACGGGTGGTCGAAGGAGCATCCGATTCTCAGGACGGCGGCCTCGGTCGTCGCCTTCGAAGTCACCGATACCGGAATCGGTATTCCGTCGGAGAAGCAGCGTATTATTTTCGAGGCCTTTCAACAGGCAGATGCCGGCACGAGCCGCAAGTACGGCGGTACCGGTCTCGGTCTGGCAATCAGCCGCGAACTGGCCAACCTGCTGGGTGGAGAGATTCAGCTGAGTAGCACCCCCGGCAAGGGAAGCACATTTACTCTCTACCTGCCCCTGACCTATGTTGGACCCTCGGCCGTTGCGGCACCGGATCGCAAGCAGGCGTCCCCTGCCCAGCCGATCCAACTCTCTAGCCTGACGGTGGTAGATACTCCAATCGAGCACGTTCCCGACGATCGAGAGAGTCTGCAACCTGACGATTCGATTCTCATGATCGTGGAAGACGATCCGCACTACGCGCGAGTTTTGCGCGATCTATCCCATGACAAGGGCTTCAAGGTTCTGATTGCTTCACGAGGGGCTGAGGCGCTGGCCCTGGCACGCGAATTTCGTCCAACCGCGGTCTCGTTGGATGTCTTCCTTCCAGACATGCTGGGCTGGACGGTCCTGAATCATTTGAAACAGGATCCGGCCACGCGGCATATCCCCGTTCAAATGCTGACGCTTGACGAAGACCGCCATCACGGATTAGCGCGTGGCGCGTTCTCATTTGTCACTAAGCCAACCACACCGGAGGGATTGGAGGTTGCACTTTCTCGCATCAAGGAGTTTGCGATGCCTCGTCGGAAACGTCTTCTGGTCGTCGAAGACAATCCTGCCGAGCAATTTAGTATCAAAGAATTGTTGGGCTTTGACGACATCGACGTGACGGTTGCTTCAACCGGCGCACAGGCCCTGGAAGCCGTCAACAAGGATTCCTTCGATTGTGTGGTTCTCGACCTTCGACTGCCGGACATGTCCGGTTTTGAAGTTCTGGAACGATTCCGCGATACCCCTAATTTGAGCGATCTGCCGGTAGTGGTTTTCAGCGGGCGTGAGCTTTCTTCCGAAGAAGACGCTCACTTGCACACACTGGCACGCAGCGTTGTGGTGAAGGGTGTCGAGTCGCCCGAGCGGTTACTCGATGAAACGGCGCTGTTCCTGCATCGAGTGATCGCCGACCTTCCGCCGGAAAAGCAGAAGATGCTCGACCGTCTGCATCGATCCGACGACGCGCTGGTTGGAAAGAAAGTGTTGGTCGTCGATGATGACGTTCGCAACATCTTCGCGCTCAGTAGCGTCCTGGAGCGCCGCGGGATGACGGTGCTGACTGCTGGAACAGGGCGGCAGGCGATTCAGATGCTGGAATCGACCCCTGATGTCGGCATCGTGCTCATGGACATCATGATGCCCGAGATGGACGGATACGAAACCATGCAGGTGATCAGGCAGAAGACATCACTTCGGCGGTTACCAATCATTGCATTGACCGCAAAGGCCATGAAAGGCGATCGTGAGAAGTGTCTGGAAGCGGGCGCGTCGGAATACTTGGCGAAGCCTGTCAATACGGATCAGTTGTTATCGGCACTCAGGATGTGGCTGCACCGCTAGGAAGGTTCTCTCGCCCGGGCAACAGCGGACGCTTTTAGTGCGTGAGACAAGGGAAGAATCATGAGCCAGCACGAAAAGGTCAACATCTTGATGGTGGATGACCAGCCTTCGAAATTGCTCACCTACGAAGTGATGCTGGCAGAACTGAACGAGAACCTCGTCAAGGCAAATTCCGGACGTGAGGCCCTGGAGATACTTCTGAAGACCGATGTTGCGGTCGTGCTCATGGATGTCAGCATGCCGGAGATCGACGGATTTGAGTTAGCCGGCATCATCCGACAGCATCCTCGCTTTCAGAAGACCGCTATCATTTTCATTTCTGCGGTGCATTTAACCGACCTCGACCGCCTCAAGGGGTACCAGCGTGGCGCGGTGGATTACATTTCCGTACCAGTGGTTCCCGAACTCCTGCGAGCCAAGGTCAGCGTGTTCGCGGAATTACACCGTAAGGCACTTCAGTTAGAGACGCTGAATCGAGAACTACGGCGGCTTTCAACGCGGCTCATGAGCGCTCAGGATGAAGAGCGAAGGCGGTTTGCTCGGGATCTCCACGATGGCATCGGACAGGAGCTGGCTGCCGCCAAGATCATGCTGGACGGCATGCTTCAGCAACCTCGCGGGGCGGCGAAGGAACGGACAATCGGAGAAGCGAGCGAGATTGTCGACCGGGCCATCCAGCAGGTTCGAAGTATGTCGCACCTGATGCATCCTCCTTTGCTCGACGAAGGTGGCCTCTTCTCTGCCCTGCGCTGGTTCCTGGAGGGAATGACCGATCGGACAGGCATTCAGACCTCTCTTGATTTGCAACCGCCGGAGTTCCCGCGGCTCGCGCCAGCCCTCGAACGGGCAATGTTTCGTATTGTCCAGGAAGCTCTGACCAATGTGTTCCGCCACTCACAGGCCAAGACTGCCTGCGTAACCTTGGTTCAAAAAGAAAATAGCCTGCTACTGAGCGTACGAGATGATGGTAAAGGCGTGGCTGAAGAAACCGCGCAATTGAGACCTGGCAGCATTGGTGTCGGCATCAGCGGGATGAGGGAGCGGGCGCGCGAATTAGGCGGAGAACTCCGCATGAAGAACGATAACCCCGGGACGACCGTCGAAGTTCTCATTCCTGCCGTAATCGCAAGCGCGCAGGAAACATTTGTAACCGCCTAAATGTGCCCCGCAATCCTTCGAGCGGGCCTTCGACAAATGTCGTGTTAACTCGCCTTTTTCTTCGGGACTTTTGCGCCCTTTTTCCGAGCCTCGGAAAGTCCTATGGCGATTGCCTGCTTGCGGCTCTTCACCGCGCCGCCTTTACCGCTTTTTCCGGAACGGAGGGTGCCCTTTTTCTTGCGTCGCATGGCGCTGGCGACGGTCTTCCCCGCTGCTTTGCCGTACTTACGACCTGACTTCTTTTTCGCTGCCATTGATTTTCTCCCTTTACTTTAGAGTTAAAACTGTCCGACCGGGTTGCGCAGCATCTCCAGTTAAGAAACACGAGATAACTTAGCCGGAGCCTGCTGCGGAACGACGTCGGTCAATACTTTCCTGATTGCTGTGAGAACGTGATCGTAGGTCGTCAGCATCTGGTGCTGACGGGGACTGGTCCACCATGTGACGCGGATCTTTATGCTGTCCCCACCGGCATCGCCGAGGTCGACCACCAGAGCTTCGGGAGAGGGCTCTGGCAACACCCCTTCCGATTGCCTGACGGCATCGACGATCCTAGCCTTGAGACCGCTGAGATCTTTCTGCGAACTCCTTACCGCCACTTCGGCCTCAAATCTTCTCGCGTCAAATGCAGTGTTGATAGTGACTGAGCGGGTAAACAAATCTGCGTTTGGGATGACAACGCGCTTGCCATCATAGGTCTTAATAGTGGTGGCGCGGGTCTCAATCTCTTCAACTGTTCCTTCGAAGGCGTCGAGCCGGATCTGGTCTCCGACGCGAAATGGTTCGGTCCAAAGGAGGAGAAGACCCGCGAGAAAATTCTGCAAAATGTTTTGGAAGGCAAAGCCGATGGCCACGCTGCCTATGCCGAGGACCTTGATCAAATCTGCGGCCTGAAGAGACGGCGCAACAATAGAGAATGAAACCAGGAGACCAAGAAATACGATGGCAGCGCTGACGAGTCGCGCAAACACGACGCCTACATTGTGCCGGCGAGTCGCAGTGGCGCGCAGAATGAGGCGGCTGATCCAAAGACTGCCGCCATAAAAGAGAAAAAAAACAATGATCGCGAGTCCCAGCGATGGAAGCCGCCCCAGAAATACGTCTGCCATGTGATCAGCAGCGGTCCAAATACTTTTGAAGTGAGGGGTCACGTCGGTGAGATGTTTATGGCGGACGAGAGGTTTGAAGGTAAAAGGCTGATTCAATTTCGATCCATACAGGGTCTGAGTGGCGAGGTTACAGTGGGCTCCTGATGTCCTCAGGGAGAGGTTCAGTATGTAGTTGAAGAGGTGCTTTGTGTGCACGGAGTGCCGCAATCTGTGAGCAAGCTGAACGGAGACCATCGTGACCGCTGCAGATGTCCTGATCGAGACCTTGATTGACTGGGGCGTGGAAGTTATTTTCGGCCTACCTGGCGATGGCATCAACGGAATCATGGAGTCGCTCCGAACGCATCAGGAGCAGATTCGCTTCATTCAAGTCAGGCATGAAGAGTCGGCGGCATTCATGGCGTGCGCCTACGCGAAGTTCACTGGAAAGCTGGGAGTTTGCCTGGCGACGTCCGGGCCCGGCGGAATTCACCTGTTGAACGGTTTATACGACGCGAAGATGGACGAGCAACCGGTGCTGGCTCTGACGGGTCTGCAATTTCACGATCTGATTGGAACCTACACGCAGCAGGACGTCGCGCTCGACCGCTTGTTTATGGATGTGGCGACTTATAACGAGCGGGTAATGAGCCCCACACACGTAGAAAACGTAGTGGATCTCGCGGTCCGCACAGCATTGGCATATCGAACGGTCAGTCACCTGACTTTTCCCGTTGATCTTCAGGATATGGACGTTAAAAAGCGCGAACGTTCGAAACGAAATATTGCCCACCACACTTCGCGCGTCGAAGCGGAAGGCGCGATGGTAGCAGGGGCTGCGGAACTGGACGAAGCGGCAGCCATCCTCAACGCGGGCAAGAAAGTTGCGATCCTGGCCGGTCGCGGAGCGATTGGTGCGTGTGCGGAGCTGGAACAGGCCGCGGAGCTTTTGGGTGCTCCAATCGTGAAAGCGCTCTTGGGCAGAGCTGCGGTTCCGGATGATAGTCCTTATACAACCGGGACAATCGGATTGCTGGGGACCAAGCCATCTCAGGAAGCGATGGAGCATTGCGACACACTCTTGATGGTCGGTACATCATTCCCCTATATCGAGTATCTGCCGAAGCCAGGCGACGCTAAAGGAGTGCAGATTGAGCTGGACCCGAAACGAATCGGACTCCGTTTTCCAGTGGACGTAGGGTTGGTGGGGGATGCTCGCCGCGTGCTTCGTGAACTTCTTCCCCGTCTCAAGCCAAGACAGGACCGGACCTTCCTTGAAAAGAGACAGAAAGAACTGTCGGAGTGGCGGACTGTCATGGACGACCGTGCCTCTCGGCGCGATGTACCGATGAAGCCGCAGGTGATCGCTCATGAACTGGGCAAGCAGCTGCGCAATGACGCCATCGTCTCTTGTGACAGCGGGACGATCGCCACCTGGTGGGCCCGGCACATCCCGGTTAAGAAAGGTCAGATGCATAGTCTGTCCGGGAATCTCGCAAGCATGGCGAATGGGCTCCCCTACACGATCGCGGCGCAACTCGCATTTCCGGAACGCCAATGCGTGGCATTCGTCGGAGACGGCGGATTTTCGATGCTGATGGCGGAATTTGTTACGGCGGTGAAATACCAACTGCCTATCAAGATTGTGGTGGTCAAGAATGGCACGCTCGGACAGATCAAGTGGGAGCAGATGGTTTTTCTGGGCAATCCGGAACATGGGGTGGAGTTGGAGCCGATTGATTTTGCGGCTGTGGCGCGCGCTTGCGGTGGCGTGGGCCTCACGGTTGAGGATCCTGCGGACTGTCAGCGGTTGGTCACAGAGTTCCTAAGCTCCCCAGGCCCCGCGCTGCTGGAGGCTGTGGTAGATCCGCTGGAGCCGCCCCGTCCCGCTAAAGTCACGGCTGAGCAGGCATTGAAGTTTGCGGAGTCCCTGGCTCGCGGCGAGCCGAACCGCACGAAAATTGCCTTGACCGCATTGTCCGACAAGGTTCGAGAATTGATTTGATCGTGAAGGCTTTTCACGGAATGAACATGCCTCGGGCAATTCGATCCGAGCGCACTGAAGGCTTTTCGCTATGGCTAGTGCTGCCGATCGACATGCGGGCCCAGAGATTCCTCGTTCGCCTGTCAGAGATCAGAAGCCTAACCAGTCGAAAGCCTCCGCGGTAAAAAACATTTTTCGACAACTTGGACCGGGGTTGGTTACGGGAGCGTCCGATGACGATCCGAGTGGAATTGCGACCTATTCCCAGGTGGGAGCGCACTTCGGATACGGAATGCTTTGGACGATGTTCTTTTCCTACCCACTGATGGCCGCATTTCAGGAAGTCTGCGCTCGCATCGGTCGGGTTACAGGAGGTGGCCTCGCGGCGAACCTTCGCCGGCATTATTCAAAGTGGCTTCTCTACTCGGTGCTCTCTCTGATGGCTGTCGCGAACACTTTTAACTTGGGAGCCGATCTCGGTGCAATGGGGGCGGCGGCACACCTGATTTTGCCGTGGAACACAAAGGTTTATGTTCTCATTTTCGGGATCATATCCGTGCTGGCGGTGCTATTCATTCCCTATTCAGATTATTCGAGGTATTTGAAGTGGCTTACTCTTTCTCTCTTCGCCTACGTTGGAACCGCTTTTTATGTCCATCTCCGGTGGAGCGAGGTCATGCATGCAGTATTGATTCCGAAACTCGAGCTAAACCGTGAGTACCTGACAGCGTTGATCGCTGTGCTGGGGACGACCATCAGTCCATATTTGTTTTTCTGGCAGGCATCACAGGAGGTTGAGGAGGTTAAGAATAATCCGGGCGAGGAGGCGCTAAAGAAGGCTCCACGACAGGCGCGATTCCAACTCGAAAGAATTCGCGTGGATACTTACGTCGGGATGGCATTTTCGAATGTGGTGGCATTCTTTATCATCCTGACCACGGCGGCGACCCTGCACGCTCATGGAATTAATGATGTCTCGAGTTCGGCGCAGGCGGCGCTTGCGCTCGAACCGCTGGCGGGGCGCTACGCGTTCCTTTTGTTTGTATGCGGCATTTTGGGTACGGGCATGCTCGCGGTGCCCGTGCTGGCGGGATCGGCGGCGTATGGGATCGGAGAAGCTCAGCGCTGGCGAACCAGCCTGGAACGCAAGCCCCGGGAAGCCATCCGATTCTATGGCGCAATTGTCGTCGCCACGATGGTGGGCGGGGCACTCAATTTCTATGGCATCGACCCGATCAAAGCTCTGTATTGGTCCGCGGTATTGAATGGAATGGTCGCGGCTCCGCTGATGGTGGTGATCATGTTGATGGCTTGCAGTCCGAAAGTGATGGGGAAATTTTGTATTCCTCGCTATCTGCGTGTGGTGGGCTGGTTAGCCACGATGGTCATGGTGTGCGTCTGCTTAGGGATGCTTGCAACCTGGAAGTAGGCGACTCACATCAGTTAAATAGCATGGTACGAGGTTCGCTCGCGTGGCGGAGATCTTAATCCGGTTTGTGGTCGGCGGGCTGGTGGTCTCCGCCTTCGCGCTTCTGTCGGACATGCTAAAGCCGAAGAGTTTTGCCGGCGTATTCGGCGCGGCGCCTTCGGTGGCTCTGGCGACGATCAGCCTTACGGTAGTCAAAGACGGCGCGCCTTACGCGGCGATGGAAGCTCGGTCCATGATCGTAGGGGCGGTTTCGTTTTTCGTCTATTCGTGCGTAGTTAGCCGCGTGATGCTGAGAGGGGCGTGGCCCGCCCTCCCCGTGGCAAGTTTTTCGCTGCTGCTTTGGACAGCTTGCACGCTAGGCATCTGGTACATCGCGCTTCGATAAGGGAAAGGCATGCTGATTCGGGCGGAACTCGGCGTATTGCGGCAGACGCGATGGTATGAGTACGCATCACGTTTTCTTTTCGGAGGATTGGTCACAGTTTTAACGGGGCTGATCGCCAAGGAATTTGGAGCGGTTTTCGCGGGATTGTTTTTGGCTTTTCCCGCCATTTTTCCGGCGAGCGCTACCCTGATCGAAAAACATGAAAGCGAGAAGGGAGAGAGAGCCGGAATCTCCGGGAAGCGGCGAGGACGACGGATGGCCGGAATTGACGCGGCGGGGGCGGCATTAGGATGCATAGGCTTGGTGGCTTTCGCCGTCATCACATGGCAGATGTTGCTTCGCATCTCGACGACGCTAACGCTCTTTCTCGCTACCATGGCTTGGTGCGGCATTTCTGTCTTGGCATGGTTCATTTGGCGACAACTTTTGCCGGCGAACTGAGTCATTGCGAAGCAAGATGCCCATCACTATTCATATGTGAATAAGGAGCAGCACAATGAAATCAAAAAAGGGGCAAAGAGTAAGGTATGCAGTGGCTGGATTGGGCCATCTGGCACAGATTGCAGTGCTACCTGCGTTTAAACAGTGTCCAAATGCCGAACTGGTGGCGCTGGTCTCAGGCGATCCTCTAAAACAGAAAAAGCTCGGCGCCAAGTATGGAATAGACAAGGTTTACTCCTACGATCGATACGAGGAGTGTCTTTCAAATGGGGTGGACGCCGTCTACATTGTGCTGCCGAATCACCTTCACAAAGAATTCACGGTGCGCGCGCTCGATGCTGGCGTGCACGTGTTGTGCGAGAAGCCGATGGCGGTCACGGAAGAAGACTGCGAATCGATGATTCGGGCGGCCGAAAAGAACAACCGCAAACTAATGATTGCTTACCGGCTGCATTTCGAGAAAGGAAATCTGGAAGCGATCGCCATGGCGCGCCGCGGCAAGCTTGGGGAGTTGAGATTCTTTACGTCGGAGTTCGCTCAACAGGTTGTGAAGAACAACATCCGGCTGTCACAGGACGTGGAAGAAGGCGGCGGCCCGATCTACGACATGGGCGTCTACTGTATCAATGCCGCACGCTATTTGTTCGGGGCCGAGCCGACCCATGTTCTAGCATGTAGCGCCAGCAAGAACGAAGCCCGCTTTCGCAATGCAGAAGAGATGACAAGCGTGACGCTGAAGTTTCCGGGCGAGCGGTTGGCGACCTTTACCGCAAGTTTTGGCGCAGCGGATATCAGCCGCTATACGCTTGTAGGTAGCAAGGGAGTCTTGACTGCGGATCCCGCTTACGGGTACTCAGATAAGATTCGCCTGCATATCACGATTGACGAGAAGACCCGGGTGCAAAACTTCCCGAAGCGCGATCAATTCGCCGCTGAAGTAGAGTACTTCTCGGAATGCATTCTGAAAAATAAGGAGCCCGAGCCATCCGGCTTCGAAGGACTGGCCGATGTGCGGGTCGTGGAAGCGATTTACCAGTCCGCGGATGCGCAGCAGCTAATCGCGCTGGCACCTTTCCTCGACAAGCGCCGGCCTAACCTTCAGCAGGAGATTCACCAGCCGGCCCATGGAATGCCGAAGACAGTCAAAACCATGTCGCCCGGTGGAAAAGCAGCTTGATCTCAGCGGGTGGCAAGGATATCGCGTAATTGGCGTCGCGGACGCACGTATAGACAAAAAACTGAAGCCGTGCGGGACACGGCTTCAGCGACCAAATACTAATCTAACTTCGTCCAGCTTTCACTAGAAGCGGATTGCTGGCCCAAAAGTCACTTTGAGATTGTTGCGCGCCCCGTGGTCGAAGTAGATCTCGTCTCCGCCGTCGAGTCGCAAGCCGAACGGACCCCAGAAGCCCTCGACTCCGACACCCGGGTAGATTGCGGCCCGGGTGTTGCCCTCGGTGACGCTCCCTAAACCACCCACAAACCCTGATGGGACATCCTGGTTGCTGGTGCTGAAGCTGACGAACCCGGCTTTGAACGTTCCAAAAGCCCGGAACGGTCCCCCGCTAGTCATGAACTTCGGGCCGAAAAGCCCCGTGATTGGGCGGGTGTGGCTTCGCACAAACTGGGTGTTGATGCCATCGGAAAAGACGCTGGTGAAGTTACGCTCGAAGGCGTAACTTAATTCCGCCTCAATCTGCACCGTGGGACGAACATTGAAACCTACACGTCCCCCCAGGCCGACATAGTTGATGTTCGGCGTTGTGCGGCTCAGATTGAAATAATCGGCGAAAGCGCCGATCTCGATGTGATCGCCCTGGGCCAATAATGCTGGCGTACAGCACATAAACAGCGCCAGGATGACTACAACAATTACAGATCGCATAGTGTCTATTTTCTCCTCGTGGCTTGTGAAATTGGATCAGCCTTCTGTGCCCGTCGAGGGCATACTTCTGACTGAGTTACGCACTCTGCCAGTTTCTCCGGATGCCGAGTCGACAACCCGATTCTTGATATCAACTGCCTTATCGCGGATTGCTTCGCGCGTCTCGCTTCCCGCCGCAGGTGCCAGCAATAGCCCCAACCCAGCCCCCACTCCAACGCCGATTAAAAATCCGGTGACTTCCGACCAATGGCTTCTTCCGCGAAAAGCTTCTCCCGCGGCTGCGAAGCGGTCCACGGCGTCTTCATAAGTGCTCGAAACGGTGTCGGTGACGTGATCCACTCCATCCTTGAAATTGTCGGCAACCGCTGCCCGAATCTTTGGGTCGGTGAACAGGAGCCCTAATTTGGCAGCGAGACGAGCCCAATCTTTGGCTGAGTTTCGTGATCTAAAGTTGCGCATCATTCCCTCCTCATGGGTAGTGAGTTCAAAATAGAAGTTCAAACTTCGAATGTAGTGCGTAAGCGCAGGTGCGACTATCAGTGGACTTATGTAGAGGCGCAAAAGGATGTGGGTACAGAACTATCTGTCAGATACTGCGGGGGATAAACGGGGAATCTTTTGCCGATTTTGTTGCGTAGAAAAGAAGGATTCCCCACGCAGCAAGGTTTCGCAACAAGTCACAACCTTATTGAGCTCGCCTTTGGGTAGGGTGCCCGAAACACCTGCCCCCCGCGCCATATCGACAAGTTGAGGCGTCAAACAGATCGTACAGAGCAAGATGGGAGTGCTCGGAGACCGTTCGCCAATTTCTCGGGCGGCGTCGATTCCATTCTTGCGTGGCATCAGAAAGTCCAAAACTACCAAATCGGGATCAAGTTCTTTCGCTTTGCAAACAGCTTCGTCACCGTCAGTCGCTTCGCCACATACCTCCCAACCGGTACGATCTCCCAGTAGTTGCCCCATACAGTGGCGAATAATCGGGCTGTCATCAGCGATCAAGATGCGAGTCGACATTTCCTAACCCCCTTTTTTTCGGTGCTGTCTCGCGAAACTCTTGGGTCCGATTGTTGTTGTCCATGTGAATTAATTCAATACAGCTGTCGCAGTAACTGTCTCTGAAAACCGACAAACAAAATGCGGAACAAATGAGGATGCAGGCAGAGAAAAGGGGAGCCGATGGCTCCCCTTCTCACAAGCGAGACGGGTTAGCTGGCGCGACGTCTCTCAACGTCGGTATCGTGCGCCTGTCGATCGGCTCGCATCCAATCGTCGACCTGCCGTTGTGCCTCGTCTTTTGCGATCCCATATTTTTCCTGGATCTTCCCTACGAGTTGTTCGTTTTGACCGTTAATGATATCTACGTCATCGTCTGTTAATTTGCCCCAACGTTCCCGAACGGAGCCTTTAAGTTGTTTCCACTTGCCTTTCATCTCATCTGAGTTCATTTACGTTGCCTCCCTAAATGAAACCTGTTCGGGATGCTAAGGGATGAAATAGCGACCTTCGATCAGGTGATGGCTGTAAGACCACAACCTAGATCACCCACAGGTAAACTTTGAATAAAGAACATCTGGCGTATTCCGGTTTCACTCAGGTCGCGATACCGCGCCAGAGTGGGTCGGAAAAATATGCCTAAAGCCTCGCCGTCAGAAGTACCACCTGTATCCCTTGTGTTATCTGATACATACATTTGGGTCCATGGCTTCTGTGTTGAAATAGCTCATTGGCCTGTAAAGCAGGGGTATTCAATTCCGAATTCCTATCGGAAGAATACGGTAAGCCGTTGATCTTGATTGTGCATCCAAAGCACGCCCCGTTTTTTGAGGCAACCTGGTTTGGAAGGTGATCCGTGCCTTTTCGAATTCTAGTGGCAGACGACCATGAGGTCGTCCGACGCGGTCTCTGCGCTCTTTTGCGCAACCAGCCTGAATGGGAAGTTTGTGGCGAGGCAGCTGATGGCCGCGAAGCCGTGGTCAGAGTTCTGAGCCTCAAGCCTGATGTCGTCATTATGGACATCGGAATGCCCAACCTTAACGGGCTGGAGGCGACCCGCCAGATCTTGAAAACAAACCCCCAGGTCAAAGTCCTCATTCTCACCTTGCACGATTCCGATCAGGTCGTGCAGGAGGTTTTGAATGCGGGAGCGCGCGGGTTCCTGTTAAAGACGGATGCCGCCCGCGACCTCGTCGCCGCAGTGGATGCGCTTCGCCGCGACAAAATCTATTTCACTCCCAAGGTTGCAGCGATGGTCTTGGACGGTTTCCTGCGCAAAGATGGTGCCGCTCCTGAGCCACCGATGCGCAGCCGCCTCACACCTCGGGAACGCGAGATCGTGCAGCTTCTGGCAGAGGGAAAGAGTTCCAAAGAAGTAGCGGTCGCTTTGGGTCTGAGTGTGAAAACTGCGGAGACTCACCGGTCCAACATCATGCGCAAACTTGAACTGCACTCGGTGAGCGACCTTGTTCTATACGCAGTCCGCAACAATATTGTCCACGTAGTTCAGCCCACGCTTTAATACCCACCCGATGAATGATCCGCGGCGGGAGGCAGATCGATTAGGAAAAATGGGGGAATTAAGCGATCTGCCTCCACTGCCTAACGGAGGGACGAAGCGGTTCCCGCGCTATCAACCAGCAAAACTTTGTGTTCGACCAGTTCCGACTCTCGCCCCGCAATTTTCTGATGATCCGACGCAATTGATGTCCGGGACGACGTCGAGATAACGGTTGCTCGTATTTGAGGCAAGCGAGCACGAACCCGCGCTGAGGAGCCAATCTGTCGAACGCGAGGCTGAGACACCGATTGCCCTTTCATCGGGCTCGGTTGTAAACCACCCAATGGAGATTCGTTGTTGTCGAAGATCAGCACCAGCACGTCGGTTGTAGCGAAATACTCAACCGCTCCGGCCGTCATGAAACCGATCGCATTGGTGGTGCCGCCTATATACCTACCCTGTAGATGACGCCCATTGCGAAGCTGTAACGAGTCCGCACTTGCCAGCGACGCACAAATCGCGACACAGCCAATAACCTTCGTAAACGACAGAAACTTCATGGGGGTGATCCTTCTGGCGAAGCGGCGGCGGCACTTGGTAAAAGATTACAGGGCCGCTGTTTGCCGAGTCTATACAGTTTCCCCTGTATACCGGAAGAATAGGCGGCCGAGGGCGTAATCCGTTCCGGCCGCCGTTATCAGGCTAAATCAGGCTGCGCGCTTGCCACGGCTGGCTGATTTCTTGGCCCGGGCGCCCCGTTCAGTTCCCTGCTCAGTTTCTTCGCCTTCCGCT
This sequence comes from Acidobacteriota bacterium, assembly GCA_003225495.1. Classification (GTDB taxonomy): domain Bacteria; phylum Acidobacteriota; class Terriglobia; order Terriglobales; family Acidobacteriaceae; genus Acidiflorens. Next base: position 78,516 of record QIAJ01000007.1, on the reverse strand, counting down.
GATCGCCCGGCTTCGAGGGCCTCTACGTTCAGCTCTTCAGCCAAATCGGACAGCGTCTGGTCCGCTTCTTTCTCCTCTTCCAGAGTTTGTTCGAGCATGCTGGCTGCTTCTTCGAAACCGAGAAGATTTGCATACGTGCGAGCTGTACCGTAACCCGCCATCTCGTAATGCTCCACACGCTGAGCAGCAGCGATGATGGCGGCATCTCGGACTTCCTCGGCGACATCTTTTACCAGATCGCTTCCTTCTCTCAAAGCGCCTTCCATTCCCTTGCACTTTTCATTCTCCGGTTCTTCTCCAAGCTCCTGGCAGATGGTTTCGATCCGATTGGCCTGTTTTTTAGTCACTTCAAGGTGTTCCTTCAAAGCGCTGCTGAGCTCGTCCGACTGGCTTGCTTCGATCATTTTGGGCAAAGCCTTGATGATCTGCTGCTCAGCGCTGTAAAGGTCCTGTAATTGTTCGACGTACAGTTCTTGCAATGAATTCGTGGTCATCTGAAACCTCCGTAGGATGTAGTCCGTTCAGAACAAACTAGAAATTGGGTACTTCGCTAAATTATCCAACCCGGCCGCGCTTCCGAAAAAGGCGAGAGGCAAGTGCCGATCCAGTCCTTTCGGACTTCCGGCACCTGCCTGGGGGGGTGGGTATCTGAGGGAACATATTTACTGCGGTGAGCATAGGCAGTGCGAATAGTTTGGACAATCCCGCCAGCGCTGTAGATCGTTCTCAGACTTTCCGTAGGGGTTGCCCTTTCGATTAAAACGTCGAAATTGCTGCGGTCGCAATGCGAAAGTTGAACGGAATTCGCTATTTGGCGCGGGTTTGTGCCCCATCTTTTGGTTTCTCCCTTGGGAGTTTTACAGCAAGTATTCAAATCGGCTACTGGCAGGACCTTATTTACCGGACGCCCGAGGGATTTTACTGTGTGCATGCGACGTAAGAAACCGAACTGAAGGAGCCATCTGGTGACAAACGATCTGAACATCTCAGCCCAGCGCAAGTCGGACGCTGACCTGGTTCGCCTTGCCCTTGAAGGTAATGAAGATGCTTTTGCCACGTTATTCAATGCTCATCGGACCAAGGTCTATTCTCTCTGTCTGAGAATGACGAGCAATACGGCAGAGGCGGAAGATCTGACCCAGGACGCCTTCCTCCAAGTATTCCGTAAGCTCGGGACCTTCCGTGGAGACTCGGCGCTTTCGACGTGGCTCTATCGAGTCGCCGTGAATACGGTTCTCATGCACTTTCGCAAGAAAGGCCTGCGCCAGGTGTCGCTCGAAGAGCCCGCGAATAGAGAAACTGGGGCGCCGAAGCGCGAACATGGCAAAGTCGACGAACGGCTTTCGACCTCCATTGACCGGATCGCTCTTACCCGCGCAATGAAAGAACTGCCGGTAGGCTATCGGACGATCTTCCTGCTGCATGAAGTGAAGGGCTACGAGCATCACGAAATTGCCCGCTTGCTACGATGTTCAGTTGGAAATTCCAAGTCTCAACTCCACAAGGCCAAGGCCAGAATGCGTGAGTTGCTGGGCTTGCAAAGAGCTGAAGCGTCCCGAAGCGCAGGGCAACAAAAGACTGCTGTCGCACTTGAGACACTGGCAGCTGCCGATGCTATTTCACGGCTTCAGCCGGTTGAAGCGCAGACATGGGAATCCGCCAGCGAAGCAGCTGCATAGATGTTGCGGTTCCGATAGCGAAATTCAGAAGTAACTCCTGTGAAGCAAATGAGCCACCAGCGAATGCGACATACGCTGGTGGCTCGATTTTTTCGAACTATTTGTTTTCCTACGTCAGGCTGCGGGAATTCTATGCCACCATGTTTTGGCGTTGACTGTCCGTATGGTGCAAAAGCCGGACCAGCTCTCTGTCCGGATCGTGTATGAAATGGCGGACCAAGTTGCGTGCGTAGCGAGCCAAGGTGAGGACGTTCGTCTGATACCAGCAGCATTGCGCCATCCTCGGAGATAAACCACAATAGAATGTGAGGCGATCCACGGCTTCCGGCGTTGCCAGCATAGCGGCTAATAGCCGATGATTACCGTCCAGGATTGTGAAAGGCCCGGTTTCGTCGATCCCGATTAGAAGGACAGCACCAGCGATGGGACTGTCGTCCAACTGAAGTTGTGCCCGTAGATCGTGAATTTTCGCGCGAAATGCTTCCGGAGTGCGGTTTCGAAAACGCTCATCTGTAATTCTCTCAGCGACCTGCGTGATGCTGAAATCACCAACAGCGAGCTTCCGCCAGTGGGCGCGCGGAAATACTCGAATCCGTTGAAGGTCATCAAGTCCAATTTCAGCTTCGAACCATTGTGTTCCACGGGGAAGTTCTCTCCAGAGAGATCCGTGGCGAATGAACAGGAGAGCTCGACGGACTTTGTTCTCGTCGGCATCTTGCAGAGCCGGGGAAGTCACAATGCGGCCCGTAGCTTCCTGATAGTCTTCAAACTCCGGACACTGGAAATCGCTTTTCAGAAATTCCGCAATGACTTCGTCTTCCGAGACACGGCGGCGAAGACGGACGAAGCCAGGGAACGTGAAACGTTCGGCGTCGTGGTGCCGCTTCGCCCACGAGACCAAGAATGGAATCGCCACGCAGAGAAGCAGGAAAATCATCGTGATCACTTGAACCCAGATCACTTGCGCCAGTGACGAGTGGAAGAAGTAGATTCCGGCAATTACGACGCCGCTGATCAGCAGCTGGAACCATCCAGTATTGGCGATCTTGCGCGACATTTCGTACGCGATGATAACGACGCTCAGGGCGTAAATTCCGGTTGAAACTGCATAGAGCGTCAACAGGTTGGAGAAAGCTATGCCATGGGCAGTTGCGAACTGGCTACCAAAGAGCCATGTCCATAGTTGACCCGGGGCGAGTGAGAGGGTCACGACGAACAGCAGACAGATGGCCATGACCAACAGCAGAGAGGTCCCCAGAACGCCGTAGTCTTCACGTTGTTTCCGGCTGCTCGTTTCAGCAACTATCGGAAACATGCTGCTGACCACCGCCCAGGAGAAAGCAAACACGACCCGTCCGACCATGGCGACCGCAGCATAAATTCCGGCCGACTCTGACGGGAAGAAATGTTTCACTACCACGATGTCGCAGTTGTTAATGACCACTTGTCCAGCGAAGAATACCGCCGCTTGCAACCCCTCCCGAAAAGCGATGGGCACCTCGGGCGCATCCTTCGACGAAGTCATAAGCTTCGGCCGCGCCAGGAAATAAGCCCCCACCACAGCGGCCGCATTGGCGGCAATTACGCCTTTCACGCCGGCACCCGCCACGATGAGCGCCAAAGATCCCACGAACCGGACAACGCCTTCGAGAACCAGATTGGAAGCTAGATGTCGGAAACGGCAGACTCCCTGGATATAGCCTCGGCGCGCTCCGAGCGGAACGTAAAACGCCGTTCCGATTGCCAGCAGTTCGATCAGAAGCGTATCCGGAAGATTGAGATAGTCGGTGACTGCGTGCCGAAAGACAAGAAGCAGCAAAGCGACTACAGCGCCGGCAATCCACCCTCGCCAATGAAATGCCTTATAGACGGTAGCTTGCGCCTGGGGAGATGCTTGCTGCGCCACCATCTTCGCGGTGAGAATCTGAAACGACAGTGTGACCGAGGAGATGAGAATGAGCAGCGTGTAGACAGCGGTAGTGTGGCCGAAAGCGGTCGGGCCAAGGAATCGCGCGACGGCAATGTTGTAGCCAAAATTGATCAGGGTCACGAGGCCCAAGCCGGTCAGCATAATGGCACTGCCGCTGAGGACTCGATGGGTGGGCGTCGAGGCTACTGCTTCGAGTTGTGGCGTTGTACTCTGTGGCACTTCAGACTCCGCTCCGGAGGAGGGTTGCTGTTAAGTAACCCCATTCTGCTTGGAGACCTGCAAATGCCGATCACCAAAAGAGTTAGTTCTCAGATGCCGGTAACGAACGGCAGGCTGCTCGTTGGCGGCTTCTTAAAGGAGACGTCATAACTACAACCCGGGCTGGCGTCTGGCGCCTCTAATTAAGTCTAAAGACATGGCAAATGACTACCGATTCAGCTTCGCTGCCCTGATATTGCTGTTTTTCCATCAGGGCTGCTCCCAGAACAGCCTGCACCGCTCTCTGCACCAGAATTCAGAGGCCAATACTACGCCGACGAAGGTCCTTGCCGTCTACGAGCCGTGGTTTGGGCACCCCCGGCACATCGACGTCGGTTACTCCTCGCAGGATCCAGTGGTCATCAAGAAGCAGATTGCGGCTGCCAAAAACCTGGGTATTACGGGATTTGTCATCGACTGGTACGGAGATCGAGAGCCTTTTCTGGACAAAAGCTATGCCCTAATCCAATCAATTGCGGCCGAACAGAATTTCAGTGTAGCCATGATGTTTGATGAATCGAATCAAAGCCCCGATCAGTCGACCGATGACGCCCTCTCGGCTTTCGAAACATTTCATCAGAAATATCTCGCGGTCGATTCCCGCGGCCGGAAGGCTTATCTCGAGTATCGCGGGCGGCCCGTGATCTTCATATTTCCAAAGGGCGGCCACACGGATTGGAATCGAGTGCGGGAGCAGACGAACTCGTGGAATCCACCGCCGCTGTTGATTCATGAATTTTCTCCGGGACCGTCCGAGAAATCATTTGACGGCTTCTATGCGTGGATCAATCCAGGCAAAAAAGGCTGGTCTCCGGATGGAAGCAACTGGGGCGAAGACTACCTGCGCTACTTTTATCAGACGATGCAGAGCAAGTATCCTGACAAAATTGCGGTGGGTGCCGCCTGGCCTGGCTTCGATGATCGAAAGGCTTCGTGGAGCCTGAACCGCTACATGTCGCAGCGCTGCGGAGAGACGTTTCAGGACACTATGAAGCTGCGTCGTGACTACTATCCCGCGAACAATCCCCTTCCCTTCCTCCTGATTGCAACCTGGAATGACTACGAAGAGAGCACTGCCATTGAACGCGGTCTGGAAAAATGCAAGCCCGCCGCAGGGTCTTCTGGACGCTGAGGCGGGCCGGGGAAGAACCGGCTCAGGCAGCTGGAAAAAGTTTATCGAGCACGGTGTCGTGCATCGCAGCGCGCATCTTTTCCGAATCCAACTGCTGCGTGGTAAACATCTGGTCGGTGCGATACACGCGATTGATTATCGAGAGAGGCCGCTGCCTGACTTCGTCATAAACGCGACCCAGATATTCCCCGAGAATCCCAACACAGAAGAGCGGCAGGCTGGTCATGAAGAAAATGGCGGCGAAGAGGCCGTACTCCATCGCATTGGAGTCGGAGAGTAATCCGAGAACTCCCATAACTGCGGCGATGAAGACTGCGATGCCCGCAAGAACGAAACTCAGGCGGAGAGGCTTGTAGCTGAAGCTGGTGATCGCATCCATCGCATACTTGATGCGGCTGATGAAGCTTAGCTTGCCTTCGCCACCGACGCGATCCTGGCGGTCGTAGTACACGACGGCGGTCCGGTATCCAACCCAAGCTCGGAGGCCAGGCAGATAGCGGTTACCTTCGCGTAAGGAGTTGATGGAGTCCAGAGCCTGACGATCGATTAGCCCGAAAATTCCGGCGTTGAGAGGAATCGGATAGTCCGAGATCGCTCCCAGAATCTTGTAAAACAGCGGGAAGAGCATAGCCAGCGCTTTACGGCTCTCCTGGCGACTTCTGCGCACCGCGGTGACCACCTGCGCGCCGCCGCGCCAGGCTGCAACCATCTTGGGCACAATGTCAGGCGGATCCTGCAGGTCCCCATCCATGAGAACGATTGCGTCGCCGCGGGCCGTTTGCAGACCGGCGTGCAGCGCTCCCATGTGTCCCCAGTTGCGCGACAGATCGACTACCACGACGTGAGAATCGTCCGACTGCAATTGCCGCAGCAGGTCAAGAGAGGAATCGTCCGAACCGTCATTAACGTATACGACTTCCCAGTTGTCGTCCACCTTGTCCATGGCATCGGACAGTGCGCGATGAAGTAACGAGATGATTTCTTCTTCGTTGTAGATTGGAATCACTACTGAGATCATTCGAAGCTCCCTGGGGTCGTATTAAAGAAGTAAACGCTGCTTCCTTCAATGCAGGCTTTTCTGGATAAATCTTTCTTTTTCCTCCTACGATCAGCTTCCGCTTTGGAAGACACGCACTTTCCATCGGGACTCCGTGGGAGTAAGGACAGCAACGTAGCGTGTGCGGACATGCTGCGTACCCACGGTCTTTCCGTGGTCGCGGACTTCAACGTCGTATTCGACGGTATCGAGGAGTTGAATCGAGAGTCCTTCGGGAGAGTAGAAGACGACCTGGAGATCGTGAGACTGATCGCGATAGCTGCTTGCAATTCCGAGGCTTCGTTGCTCGCGAATCGTGTCCGCTAATTTGTCTTTTGCAAGGCCTACGAACGAAGCATCGAGCAGGTCGGGGCGATTCTCGCCCAGAGCAGTGCCCATGCTCTGCCATGCTTGCAGGTAATCGCGGACGATCGAGGATCGAGTTTGCTGCTCAACCGGGCGCGGGCCAACCGAATCCATCGGAGCGACGTGTACAGTCGGCTGCCCTGCAGCGGACAGGAATAGAGCGGCGAGAAGTGGGACCGCGGCCAGAAGTGTTTTGCGAGCTACGGAGGTCGGAGTCATAATCCGCCGCTCCAGCGAATTTCATTGCCCATCACGACGCCCGAAGCGACGGAAATAACCGCACCGTTGTGAGAAGGCAGCTCGGTCTTCGCTACTCCGCGCTTCAGCGGTACGTCCACCATGGATTGACCGCCCTGGTAAGTCTCCGTGAAGGTGACGATTGTGCCGTCGGGCACCGGATTGCCGTTGCAATCGCGCACAGGCTCCGTCTCGAGAGCGACTCTTGCTTTATCTTTTTGGCCCAATCCGTGAGCGGTCATCCTGATTGAACACGGATCGCCGGGTACCTGCTGAATCACCCTCTTGTTGCGAACGCTGGCGACCTCCGCCTGAAACTGGGCAGGACCTGCCTTGGCGGCGGAGTTCATCTTCACCCACGCCACTCCATCGCGGCTGGTGGCGGAACGGATTTGAGCGCGACCGGAGGAATCGGAGAGCTCGAAAGATATCTGCTGCGGCTGCAAGATGAGATTGCGGAAAATGTCGAACACGTAGGCGACACCGCTCACTCCATTGGGAAGATTCACGGGTAAGCGGGAGGGCTTCGCCAGAAAACTTAGGGTTGCAGCTTGATGGGAGGCGGTCACTTCAAACTGCGCATTCTGGGTCGATGATCCACTCACCAGAAACGCCACGTAGTGCCCGGCGTTGTGCAGATCATCAGGACCGAAGGAGATGCTTTCACCCAGATGCACCACGCGGCGAATCGTGTCTCCGGGGCCAATGATGTACAGCGTAGCGCTGCCAGAGCCGGTGGTGGACACAGAGAACGCTGTTCCGGCTTCCACTTTCTGAGGAAAGCGCAGATCTGACGCCTGCGCCGAGGCGTGGCCCGCCAGACCGGGCACAGTCACGACAACAATCAATGCGCACAGAAGTGTGACCCAGCTTCTCATTGAAAACGACTCGAACTATAGGTGCTTGCGACTACTCGATAGCTTCCAACTTTGTTGGAAACATCTGCCGGGAGTGAAATCGTGAACGGAACCGGCGTTTGTGGCAGCAATGCCCGGCTGGGATACTGGTCGGCAACCCAGACGATCTGTCCTTTGTTGTCGTAGAAAGTGCCGATGACGTGAGCCACGTTCACGACTTGTCCGCTCTGATTGACGAGCGACCCGGTTAAAGAAGAATCCGGCAGCGGAGTAAGTTTCTGTCCTTCGATTCCGATTACTGGGTCGGCAGAAGCCGCAACCAGATTCGCGGAAGGCTGGATGCGCACGCTATCCACCTGGGAAAGCCTCACGTTCCGAAAATCGATGCGGAACGGAGAAACTTGCTTCGGCAGAAGAATGTGGGAGATCTTGTCGAAGCTGTCTTCGGTCGCGAGGGTGGATCCGTTGCTGCCAAGCAGACTAGCCTTGACGGTCACGAAAGCGGGAACGACATCTTCATTGAGAACCTCTCCCAGGATCACCACTCCGCCGCCGCGGTCGACCGGATGCATGGCAATGATTCGAACATGGGGCGCCTCAACGTCCTGGGCGCCCCAGTCGTCCTCGGCTCCCCGGTAGACAACGTCCCAGCGCAAGTAGTTCACGGGAATTACCTGCGGTGGCACCTTCGCTTCCCTAACAATTGGCCAAGCGACTTCCCATTGGCTTCCATTTCGAACGACGCGCAGGTCGCGCGAGTCTTCGAAGATCCCAACTACTGACGCCCATCGCATCCGGGCGCGCACTTGGGCTTCGTCTCCCGAAGCGCGAAGGGGTTGAGAATCGAAGCCGTCGAGGTTTGCGTAGCTGCGAAGACTGCCGTAGTTGCCGTTCAAATCGCGAACAAATTCGGTCTCCGTGAACTCGCCTTTATTAGCAAGGCTGGCGTAAGCAGCCTCCCAGGTGCGACGGCCAATCTGCTGCATCAGGTTGTTGACCGCGTCCTGAGGCGACGAGGCGGAGCCTATCAATCGGGCGCGAGAGTCAGCAATCATTGCGCCGGACTGATTCGGGTGAATGGTGCCCATCACCACCAGTACGACCGTGGCAATGATGAGAATGATTCCGAGCAGCCGGCTGCCAGTCAAGAGATCCTCCCAAGAACCAGATCATCGTTGGCAGGCGATGATTCACTGCCAGCGCTCGGCATGGTCGCGGCTTTGTCGGAATCGCTAACAACGGTCTGGCCCGCCCAGCGGCGATCGGGGATGAGCACCAGCAACATCGCGAGAATACTGCTCCCGATCGGCAGAATGCCCCATAACACGCCTTCCCACGCCAGCGGGCGCTGCGGCGAGTCGATCGGCGTGGCGGGCGGTACCGCCTCTTTGCTCCAGACTGTGATCGTCCGGTTCTCGAGGTCATCCACTTTTCGCCAGCCCGAGAAAACGAGCAAAGGCTCGTAGTACGGATCCTTCATGAAAACCCATTTCAATCCATAGCGGTCGGCGTGTTGAAGAATTGCACTCAGGGCGTCGAGACCGTTTTTGCCGAAATACTTGGAACTGGTGAGAGCGCCAGCGCCGTGTTCAGTCAGTTCGGGCAGCATGCGGCCCGAGTTCCATTCGCCATCGACACTACTCGCGTTCGTGAGTACCGCCAGGCGCGCAATCTTATTGCCGAAGCCCAGAGTGACGTACCGGTATCTATCGTGACCGTCGCGATTGAGCCATCCGGCTACGGACTCTACTTTGAAATCTTCGGCGTCGGCTGGACGGAAGCTCGCCCAGGAAACTGCCACAGCGCAGGTCATTCCGGCGGCTAGCGTCAATCCCGCGACCGCTCGCCACTTGTAGCGATCGATGAGTTCCTCTGCCAGCAATCCGATAAAGGGCAACGCTAGCAAAGTTGCCCAGTAGGCAAAGCGCTCCATGGTGAGCACTTCGAACGCGCGGCCTAGAAGCATCCTTGCGACCGGAGTGGTTCCGCCCAGTCCTAGAAGGAATGCAACCCAGAAGCCCAGGAGTAGAGGGCGAAGTCGAGGGCTCGACGACCCCCGCATGAAAATAAACGGCAGGGCGAGGATCATCGCACCGTAAGGAACGAGAAAAAAGTTCACTCCCCACTGCGGATTCAAGATGTAATTCGAGCGGCTCGGATGGGGAATGGGAACCTGGGTAACCGGGTAATTGATGAGCGCGATCCAGAATGGCAACAGCACCACAGCGATCATGGTGCCCACGAGCGCGGTCACGAAGATCGTACGAATGATGAAGCTGCCCACATGGGCTAGGCGGCTTTCGCGGACATCGATGATCGCGAGCGCAACAATTGGAATCGCGAACAGAAACGATCCGAAGAGAAGCGTGGCGTGGTGAGCCGCCGCGGCCGCGACCGCGAGCGCGGATCCTTTCAGCAAGGAACGCCAGTTGCGCCAGCGCATCCATTCATAGAGATACGGAAGCGAGTTTAGGTAAAGGGGCGCGGCGAAGGTGGTTGACAGTTGTCCGGCCGAATAAACCAGGAATGCTTCCGATCCGAGAAGAATGCTCGCCAGAGCAGCGTAGCCGGCGGCCCGCGCTCCCACCCACAACTTCGAAAAGCGGTACACGCCCAGCGTCAAAAGCACAATGGCGGCGAACTGAACCAGCATATAGGCCATGTCCAGCCCAATCAGACGGGAAACGATCGCTACCCACTGCTGGGGAAGAGGCGGATAGGTTGTCTGCGAAAAGCCGGCGTACCATTTCGCGTTCCACGGATCAAACCAGTGGTGCGAGTAATGCGACGCGAAGAAGATGTGAAAGTTTGTGTCGTAGGACTTCAGCGGAAGTTTCATGAGCAGCAGCGGCGCATGAATGAGGAAGGCCCCTAAAAAGATCAGGCCAAGCGGAATAGGTGGTGCTCCACGTTCCATGAAGCCAAGCCTTTGCACAGAGATCCTCCGGTCGGGACCTTGGATTATCCCGGCGGGCAGGCGGTTGCTTGGAATCCTACCGAGCGAACCAGTTGTGTGGAACAGAAGTAGGTCAGCCAACGCACAGACCCACTTACGAATCGAAGTAAGCGCAATCCAGTCAGTTCGGCGGAGGCGCCTTGAGCTCCCGGATTCACCACATGAAATATTGGTTTGTTTTGGCTGCCCTCGCGGTGACAACTGCAACTGGGCAAGACCAAACGTACAAAATAAATTCGGGATCGACGCAACCGCAGACGGAAACGGCGCGGCCGCAGACGCCTGCCCAAAAGCGTCAGCAATCAGAATCGTCTCAGAAGGAATTGGGTTGGGGATCCAATATTCAGAACGCGCGATTGGCGCGCGCTGCGGAAAATGCGCTGAAGAGTCACAACTACGCCGCGGCGGTTGACTTCGCGCAGCGCGCTGCGGAGTCGGCACCGAACGACGCTCAGCTCTGGTTTCTCCTGGGCTATGCAGCGCGGCTCGCGGGCAAATCGCAACTTGCGGTGGATGCTTACAACCACGGGTTGCGGACGAATCCGTCGTCGCTCGAAGGCATGTCAGGACTGGCACAGACTTACAGCGCGATGGGACGGAAGGATGAAGCCGAGGCGATCTTGAATCGTGTGCTGGCGGCCGATCCGAAGCGGACCAATGATCTGCTGCTGCTCGGCGAAATCTTTCTGCAAACGGGGCAATATGATCAGGCTATCGCCCCATTGGATCGCGCAGAACGGCTACAACCAGCGGCACGCTCGGAACTACTGCTGGCCTTGACGTATCAACGAATGAAGAAGTTCGATGATGCGAAGCATTATCTGGAGATTGCCAAGAAGCGTTCGCCGAACAATCCGGAAGTGCTCAGATCGCTGGCAGGGTTCTATCGGGAAACGGGAAACTATTCCGCCGCTATCACTGCTCTCAAAGGAATTCGGAGTCCAGGACCTGATGTGAAAGCGGAGTTAGCTTACACGTATCAACTGTCCGGCAAGCCGGAAGAGGCGGCGAAGCTTTATTCCGAGGCGGCGGAGGCTGCGCCGCAGGACTTGAACCTGCAGTTGTCTGCCGCGCAGGCGCAGCTTGGCGCCGGGTCCACGGAAGCAGCTAAAGGATTTCTCAAACGCGCCGCCGGATTGGACGCGCAGAACTACCGTCTGCACGCGATTCAGGGTGAAGTGGCGCGCATGGAAGAGCGAAATCAAGATGCGGTTCAGGAATACAACGCCGCTCTTAGCAATCTGCCACAGTCACCGCCCGAAGGCATGCTATATCCGATCCAGCTTCACATGAACCTGATGGAACTCTATGAGCGCCTGCACGACGACGCGGCGGCCAAGAGCCAGTTGGGAATCGCGCAATCGCAGATTGCGACCCTCAATGTGCGCGGTCATGGGCAAGAGGATTTTCTGCGGCTTCGCGCGATGATCAAACTGGCCGCAGGCGACTCGGAAGGCGCCTTGAAGGATGTCAACGCCGCGTTAGATCTGAACGCCAAGGATCCAAATGCGTTGCAACTGAGCGGAGACGTGCTGGCCAAAATGGGGCGCGGGGACGATGCAGTCCGCGTCTACAAAAAAATCCTGGTTATCGATCCCGTGAACCGCCAGGCACTAACGTCTCTCGGATCGGTGTCGCGTGTCCTGGGTCAAGATCGCGAAGCGGAGAAATATTTTCAAAGACTAAAGGCTGCTTACCCGCGGCTCTATGTTCCCTATCTGGCTCTGGGCGACATGTACACTTCGCGCCGAGATTTTGCGAAGGCCGAGGCCGAATATCGGAAGGCTTATGAATTTGCCCCCACCAATAGCCTGATTATTGCCGGCGGCATGAATGCCGGAATCGAAGGCAAGCAATTCCCTCTCGCAGCGCAGTGGTTGAGCCGCGCCAATCCACAGATGCAGCAGGATCCGCAAGTAATGCGGGAAAAAGAACGCTATCTGATGTGGACCGGCAAATATCAGGAGTCTGCCGAAGTCGCGCAGGTTGCGATTCAGAAACTGCCTCGCGATCGCGACGTCGTGGTCTATTACGGATACGACTTGCTTCACCTCGAGAAGTACGACGAACTGTTGCAGCTGACTACGAAATATGAAGAGATTCTGCTCAAGGAGCCGACGCTCCCTTTGTTGGCTGGATATGTGCACAAACACAATCGAGATCTGGAGCAGGCACAGGCGGCTTTTACTCGTTCACTCGAGCGCGATCCCAAGATAGCGACCGCGTATGTGAATCGTGGGTTTGTGTTGCACGATCTCCGCAAAGGCGCGGAAGCGGCTGCGGACTTTGAGGCAGCTCTTCGCATCGAACCGAAGAATGGCGAGGCCCATCTCGGACTCGCTTATGCCAATCTGGACTTGCATCGTCCACAGATTGCGTTACAGCAGGCGAAGCTCGCCGAGAAAGAACTGGGCGATTCAATGGCGCTGCATTTGATCCGGGGCACCGCCTATGGCGACGAAGGGATGCTGAAACAGTCGGCGTCGGAATACCGCATTGCATTGAAGAGCGCTCCCAACGACGCGGCGCTGCACCTGGCGCTGGCCAATACGTTGTACGACTTGCATGAGTTCCATGAAGCGATTGACGAGCTTCAGGCGTCGGACAAATTGGCGCCGAATAACAGTGCTGTCTATGCGCAGCTGGCGCGGGCTTACGCTCAGTTGGGCGACCGCGAAAAGAGCATGGAGTACATCGCTCAGGCGGAGAAGCTGGGGCCGAGCACGATTTATCTTTCCACGGGCGAAGCCTTGACGCTGCTTGGCGAGCAGACCGCTGCGATGGAGCGCTTCGAGCGAGCTCTTACGGCTCCCGACAGCGACCGCACCAGCGTGCGATTGGCAGTCGCACAGCTCATGATGAAGAAAGGCGATACCGATGACGCGCGCCGGCAGATCACTCTGTCATTGATGGAATCGGCAGGTGGGCGTACACCTCCTCCGACCGGCATGCAATTGCTGGAGGCGGCGGACCTGTTTCTCGCCATGCATGAATATGAACTCGCCGAAACTTATTTTCAGCGGGCGCTGGCAGGAGGAGCGAGCGAAACCAGCGTTCGGCTTGGTCTCGCGAATACCTACCTGGCGCTGGGCGATACGCCGCGCGCAGAAGGCCAGGTCAATGCAATCAGCCGCCATCTGGACGATTCTGACGCCAGTTACCAGTTTCTTCTGACCAAGGCCGCCATCTATCGCCAACAACACCAGAATGCGCAGGCGCTCTCGGCGTTTGCCCTGGCTTCGCAGGCAGCCGGTGACGATCCGACAGCGGAACGCGAATTGCTCCGTGCGGGTGGCGACGAAGGCATCCGTATTAATCACACGCTTAGCATGCATTCGGATTTTTCGGTGGCGCCGATCTTCGAAAACACGACAGTATATGCGTTGGACGCGCAGCTCATCGGCGCACCGCAGGGTTTGTTGCCGACACCACGCTCGTCGATCGAGACGCAGTGGACCACAGGATATCGTCTGCACTTGCAGGGTATGCCCGATGTGGGCGGATTCTTCCAGATTCGAAATGCCCGTGGCGTAATTTCGCTGCCCAGCGATAACACGATCACCAATCGCGACACCACCGACTATTCGTTTAATTTCGCGGTGAACCCGACGTTCCGGCTGGGCGACAACGTATTCAGCTTGAGTGCCGGCCTGCAGAAGACCCTGCGCAGAGACTCGGAAGACCCGCTGCACATGAACCAGAATCTCTTCCGGCAATTCATTTATTTGTCGACGAGTTCCTTCTTCAACTGGGTTTCGGTTAGGGGATACGCAATTCGAGAAGCCGGCCCGTTCACCGAGAGCAATCTTCGTTCTCGAGACCTTGCCGCCGCGCTGGAATTCCGGGTCGGGAGGCCGTGGGGCAGGACAGCTTTTGTTACGGGATGGGGAGCGCGGGATGAGCAATTCTTCCCGGTAATCCGCGAATTCTACTACACCTCCACTTATGGCGGGATCGAAGAGAAGTTTTCTGAGAACCTGCGGCTGCGCGCGATCGGCGAATATCTGCGCTCGTGGCGCGTTGAGGGCCAGCAGTTTGCGATTGCGCAGGCGTTTCGTCCGGCGGCGAATGTCGAGTATTCGTTCAAGAAAAACTGGACCGTGGAAGCATCTGTCGCGTACTCGCGCAATATGGGTTTTCACCTCTATGACGCGGTGGAGAGCGGGTTCAGCGTCTCATACGCCATGCCATTCCGCCGCACCTTTGAAGAAAACGGTCAGCCGCTTCCCTTGCGCTATCCGATACGTTTCTCGGCGGGGGTGCAGCAGGAAAGCTTTTTCAATTTCAGCGGCGGAAACAATCAGCAGTTCCGGCCGTTTGTTCGCATCAGCTTGTTCTAGAAAAGAGAGAGTTGAGATAGTGAGAGTCGGGCCTTCATGAAGATTTGTCTGGTCACAGCTTTCCCACCCAGCGGCCGCCAGTTGAACGAATATGGATTTCATTTGGCGCGCGAACTCCAGCGAAATCCGCTGGTCAATCTCACCATTCTCGGTGACAAACTCACCAACTACGAGTGGGCAACTGATAAAGATGGGAAACCGCTGAGCCAGGAGGCGCAGCAGGAACTGAAAGGCTTTCACGTCGAACGATGCTGGGACTCGAACAGCTTGGCGGCACCAATGAACATCGCGCGCTCGGTCCGCCGCCTGAAACCGGATGTGGTCTGGTTCAATCTCGTTTACTCGACTTTCGCGACCCAGGAACACCCGGTCGCTGCATTTGCGGGACTGTGCATCCCGGCGCTTACGCGCTCGATGGGTTACTTTACGCATGTCACACTGCACCACATTCTTGAGCATGTTGATTTTGCCGGAGCAGGCATGAAGCAGGAGCGCATTTTCCGCCTGGGCAGCGAAATGGCGACTCGCGCTTTGCTACGAGCCAATTCCGTTTCGGTCCTGCTCTCGGGGTACCGGCGCACTCTAATGTCGAAATATGCGGCGCAGAACGTTCTGCTCGGAACGCACGGTACTTTTGCAGCTTGTCCCAGTCCCCCGGACTTCTCTCTTCGGGGCAACCCAGATCAACGCGTTCTCGCCATCGGCCACTGGGGAACTTACAAACGCCTGGAAACTTTGATGGAGGCATTTCCTGCAGTTTTGCAACGGGTGCCCAATGCAAAACTGGTGATCGCGGGAGCGAATCACCACACCAAGCCGGGATACTGGGAATCGATCCGCGACAAATATGGCGCGAACAAGCGAATTGAATTCCGAGGCTATGTTGCGGAAGAAGAAGTTCCTGACCTTTTCAAAACTACCAGCGTGGTCGTTCTTCCGTATGACTCGGCGACTGGGTCGAGCGGTCCGGCGCATCAGGCCTGTGAATATGGAGTACCAGTAGTTTCGGCGGACATTGGCGATTTCCGCGATATGGCGGCCGACGAAAGTATGGCGATCAGTTTTTACAAAGTTGGCGATCCAGTAGATCTAGCCACACAACTGATAGCGCTGCTGGACTCTGCCGAGGCGCAGCGCTGGGCCGCTGAGCAGAATTATTCCGCGGCAATCCGAATGACGATGCCGCACGTCGTTCGTCACTATCTGCGGTGGTTCGAACTGGAGAGGCGTAAGCGGACATTCGATTTTTCAAGCCGCTCCAGGTTTCTCAACCGCTGGCGCCGTCGGTCGTTGCGGTCTGCCCTCCATGGCCTGCCACCGGACGCGCTGGGCGATTGGGGAATTCGCGATAACACTTCACTGGAGGAAAGACTGGCGCCGGAGGGTGCCGGCGCCCGGAATGAAATTGCGCCTGTTCGTGAATCGAGCAGTGGTACCTAGTTGCTTACCACGAGATCAGCGATTCTCCGTCTATATATTCTTCAAGAATCACTCCCGTCGCCGAGCTATCCAGTTGGTGCTGCACGCCCAGCGTTGGAGACCAGCCTGGTTTAGTAGACCATGCCGTTCCGCCGAGATACATGGATTGACCATCAATAGTCAGCGTGCCATACCGCAAGCTGACGTTGCGGTCAGTTGCGGGACTAAAATTGGTCGGAATCTCCTGATAGCCGCTGCTCGTCACACGCTGCACAAAATAAGTTGCATGGTGCCACGCGCCGGTCGAGAATCGACACGGTGATAATCCGGCGTTAACCCAAGTCAAATTTCCCCCTGCAGGGAGCCAGAGTTGCCACTGGTTCGTAATGTAGTTGCATTGGGAGCCGAACATGAATTCATGCACGCCATCGCTGAGCTGCACTGCCTGGAACATGTCGTGCTCCATGGCTTGTATGTTGCTGCTCTGGGTAGTCGTCGGAATGTAGAACCAGAAATCCCAGAGGAAATTTGTGTGCCCCGCATACCTTCCGGAATCCTTGCTGAACTTACGGTAGAAGAGACTGTCGTCGTATTTGCAGCCGCTGGTTACCATGAAATGCTGGCCGTTTCCGTCAAACGCCGGCAGGTTGTTCGTGTTGGGGTCACCGTTGCTGGAAAAAGGCGCGATGCTCCCGTGATTGCAAGTCCCGCCAACGCCGGGATCATTGTCTACCGTCCAGGTGCCATTGTCGATATTCAGGAGACGGTGGGCGTGCACAGGAGGTGTGGGCGGTGCGAAACCTACGACGTTGATCTTATAGGCCTGCGTAGCCTTGTTGCTCTGTGAGTCCCAGGCCTTTACGTAAAGTGTGTGTGGACCTGGGGGCAGGGTGATCCAGGCGTCAATCGATGGGCTGAAATTGCGGAAGACATTTGCGCCATCAACGTACACGACATATCCGGTGATGGTGATGGTGTCCTCGGCAGTAGCCTGCAAATGGATAGGAGATACCAGGTTGGTCGTGCTGGTAACCGAAAGATTGGGGGACTGGATGGAGACTGCGTTCACTGCAGCAACTGCGAGAGTACTGCTGGCGATTAATGAGATCGTGATCAGAAGCTGTGGGAGATAAGAGATAAGACGTGCGAAATGATCATAGGGGAAAAGGCAAAAACTTTTTTTCAACAAAGTCGCCTCCGTGCGCTTATTCCCTTCCGAAAAGCGCATGAACGCAGAAAGGAACAACGCAATGTAAGATTTAATGGATCTGCCCCGAGAAAATACAGCGAATCCTGTATTGACGCAATTAGGCAAACCACTGATTACTTCAGGGCTTCTACGTTGTTTATCCTACCGACAAGCAAGTTGCTGTGACGCCACGATTGTGGGCTCTGGAGACCCGCGGGTATTGTGAGGGCACGGCAAATTGGAGACCGCCGTGGTTACAAATCGCAGGGATGAGAATGGTCTACCGGGAGGATGAGGGGTTAGCAACCGGCTCAGCGGCCGGAGCTGGCTCGGAATCGGTCACAGGTGTTCCATCACGGCGTTTGAGTTGGATCGGCGGTGGGTTGCGGCGCCGCGCACGGTTCGCGGACTCCATCACTCCAGAAACTTCTGCCTCGCTGCCATTTGCGACAGAGTACAGCCTCACACCTTCAGCATCACGCCGGGTTGCGAGACCGACACGGGCCCCTGCTTCCCCCGCTCTCTGAGCCTCACGATAAAACTCTTGTGCGGTTTCAAGATCGCCGTTCATCTCAGCCATATATCCCTGATTATTCAGCGAAAAGGCATTATTGGGGCCAAGTTTGTAAGCCCGTGAGAAATTCTGCCATGCCGCCTGCCAGTCATTGCGATTCATCGCGGAGACGCCTCGCAAATTAGCGAGGGCCATTTGGGACTCGGGGCTCTGCAGCGTTTCCATACGATTGCGCAGTCTCTTCGCACTGGCAGCCGCCATTTCGCTGACCGGCTTCCCTCTCCAAGCTGTGCTCATGGTGACAACCACGGTGTCGTCTGTGTGGGAGTTAGCTACTTCCCCGTAATATTTCAATGCCTCGAGGTACTCCCCCTGTGCTTCTTTCGTGACGCCCAAATTGTTCAGCGTGAACCCGTTTTTTGGATCGAGAGCAAGCGTACTTTGCAAGAGCTTCTCCGCCTCCCAGGTGCGACCCTCCGCGAGTAACCGAACAGCAGCAACGTTGGCGCGATTGATCTGCATCGATGTGTCCTGAACGGCGCTGATCGCGGCCTGCAGGGACTCACCCTTTAACTTCTTTGTGCTCGCCTGATCGATGAGTGCCTCGGTCGGTTGTCCCGCCACCAGACTATAGAAAGTTTGCGCCCGTTCCAGTTGCCCTTCCAGCTCGGCGATGTATCCGAGATTGTTCAAGGTGAAAGGATCGCCTGGATCAAAAAGATAGGCTCTGTAGAAGAACTCTTTGGCTTTGTTGTACTGATTCTTGCGGACTGCTTCGACGCCTGCGCGATTCAACCGCTGCACCGGAGTCAGATGACTGCGCTTCGGGATGTTGATCCGCAAGTCTCCAGCGAGCGCACTGGCGCTCACGCAAAAGGCTAGTAATGCAGCGATCAGCAGTCGTTTCCAGCAGTTAGCCATGTCATCCTTCCAGGCAATTTTGGGCCTTCTTTGGATGCACGACCCCCCGGTTGCGCTGCCAACCGACAGGCCGATTCGGTACCATTCGGGCCCCAGGGTGCAGGCTACCCTCAAGCTGTAAAAGGCATCGTAAGTGACGCGTAGGGGGAGGTCTGCCCGTGATTCGATTGCTTTGGAGTCTGGCGATTCTAACGAGTTTGGCATGGGCGCAATCTGTTCCGTCTGCACAATTAGCGGCGAATCGTAGCACTGAGGCGTCCGGGGGCGTCAACCCGATGCGGTCGAACACCATCAGCCCCGGTGGCGTGGACGCGGTGCGTCCTCTGCCGCCCGCCATGAACGTGATCCCACCGATGCCGGGAGGGAAGGTTACCTTGCTGGGCGGAACAATTCAAAAAGTCGATCACATCCGCGATCGCTTAACGCTTCAAGTATTTGGCGGAGGACGCACTGCTGTCCTCTTTGACGAGCGCACACGCGTGTTCCTGGATGGCAGAGGCGGCACATTGGATGATCTGAAAGACGGCGAGCGCACCTACGTGGATACGACGTTGGCCGGCACTCAGATTTTTGCGAGGAATATCCGCATCGCCGGAAAAATGCCCACTGGCCAGAGCAGCGGGCAGATTGTCGCCTACCGCCCAGATACCGGCATGCTTATCGTCCGCGACTCCATTTCTCCTGAGCCCGTAAAAATGAAGCTGGCAGGAAATGCGGTGGTCCTTCAAGGCGACCGCACCGTTGGCTCCGCCGAATTGAAACCCGGCACGCTCGTGAGCCTGGCATTTACGCCGGGCAATGGCGAGGCCCCAGTCGTGCGGCAGATTTCGATTCTCGCCTTGCCAGGAGCATCCTTCGTGTTCTCAGGCCGGGTCGAGCATCTCGATCTCCGTCGCGGCCTGTTGGTGGTAGTCGACCCGCGCGACAACAAAAGCTACGAAGTTTATTTCGATCCGAGCGCTCGGCATCTGGCGCGCGATCTGCAACAAGGTTCGAACGTCACTGTGCAGGCGACATTTGACGGGCGGCGGTACCAAAGCCGCGAAATTGCCGTGAATTCGCCCGTCGCCAAGTAATTTAAGGCCAACATAAAAACTCGCTGAGGTCTTCTTCAATGCAAGGGAAACTTCCGCTTATTCTGACCGGCTCGATTGTCGCCATGGCGCTACTTGCGTCTGGACAGAGTTCAACGCCGACAGCATCGCAGGGACTCGGGCAAATCAATCACATCATCTTCATGGTTCAGGAGAACCGTTCCTTCGATCACTACTTTGGAGCCCTTCGACAGTACTGGGCGCAGAACGCATATCCAGATGTGTCGTTTGACGGCTTGCCGCAATTTAATCCGAAAACTGGCATCCCGCCGCTGCATCATCCGGCCCCGACCAACCCCGGATGCGATCCCGCGTTTCCTGCTCCTAATGACTGCACCATTGACAGCCAGAGCCCCAAAATAAAATCCTTCAAACTCCTGACGCAGTGCTCGGAGAACACCAGCCCTTCCTGGAACGAATCTCATGTTGACTGGGGA
This sequence comes from Acidobacteriota bacterium, assembly GCA_003225495.1. Taxonomy (GTDB): domain Bacteria; phylum Acidobacteriota; class Terriglobia; order Terriglobales; family Acidobacteriaceae; genus Acidiflorens. Next base: position 58,151 of record QIAJ01000007.1, on the reverse strand, counting down.
CTCAATGATCCGACCGGAAACTTGCCAGCACAACTGAACGGCTTTGTTTATACCGCCGCCCATGATGGACGAATCATCGGCTATCACGACAAGCGCGGCCGCCGCGCAATGGGGTACTACAACGGCAGCGATTTGAACTACTACTACTTCATGGCTTCGAACTTCGCGACGTCGGACCGGTGGTTCAGCCCAGTCATGACTCGTACCCATCCGAATCGTGAATACCTGATCGGGGCGACGTCGCAGGGGTATGTGTACCCGATTGGCTCGAACAGCCATGACAGCCAACCACTCACCGCCACAACAATTTTTCAAGAGCTGCAAGCCGCCAACATCACCTGGAAAATCTACGTCAATCCCACCAACAGCGGATGCAGTGGGCCTCCATATGCGCCCTCATGCCTTCTGGAAAGCAGTTACGTGAAGCAGTTTCAGTGGGGACAAACAATACCCACAAATTTTCCGAATAATATTGGGACGATTGGGATTCCAAACTCCGATTTCGACAATGATCTGAAGAATCGAACGCTGCCCCAGGTCGTCCAGATCGAACCAGCCAGCAACGCTGGACTCGACGAGCACCCGAGCAACTCCGATCTGGCGCCCAGCCGGACGCAGTTTGGTGCAGCCTATGTCGCTTCGATCATCAACTCGATAATGGCGAGTTCTTCCTGGAAGGATTCGGCATTCATTCTGACCTATGACGAAGGTGGCGCACTTTACGATCATCTGTCTCCAGCCGCAACCGTCTCCCCGGACGGAATACGTCCTAAGGATCTGTTTCAGGGCGATATTTGCACACCTCCGAACGATAGTGGGCCGACATGCGACTTCAAATACACCGGCTATCGGGTTCCGCTGATCGTGATCTCACCCTTCGCGAAAAAACACTATGTCTCACACACGCCGGCCGACTACACAGCGATCTTAAAGCTGATTGAAACTCGTTTTGGGCTGTCGTCGCTAACCCAACGGGATTCGGCCCAAATGGATATGTCAGAGTTCTTCAACTTCACCGCTCCTCCGTGGGTCACCCCGCCAACTCCGCCAGTGCAGAGCACGAATGCTCCTTGCTATCTGAATAAGTTGCCGTGATTGCACCGCCGTAATTTCATTCATGTGGTTGACCACATTCTCGGGGGCCCTGCGGCATGCCCGAGGTACGTCTCACGAGCCCCAAATAAAAACCCACAGCTTTCGCTGTGGGTCTGTCCTTCACCGTGTTCCTCGCCCGCCACCGACGGCAATCAGTGCGCTAAGGCAACTGATTCACATAGCACGCGCCCGTTGTCTGCTGCTCGGGTGGCGTGGGCGGCGTCATCCACGGTGGATTCGGGAAGTCGAAGAATTCCGTCATGTCCATCTGCGCTGCGTCCCGTTGAGTCAAGCTTGAAAGCTTGAATCGAGTCTCCACAAACTTCAGCCACGCCGTCATGTCCGCTGGAGTGTGCGAGACAAAATTCTTTTTCGCAAATGGAGAAACGACGATCAACGGAATGCGGTAACCGGTATAAAGGAAATCGCATTTTGGATCGGTATTGTTTGGGGGAGCGCAAATGTCTGGGCCATTTGGCGGCGGCCCGGGCTTGATATCAATCGGCTTGACATTGGGATTCGGGCTCACCGCCGGCACCGGAGCCACATGGTCATAGAACCCACCAAACTCGTCGAATGTCAGGATGAAGACTGAATCCTTCCATGACGAGCTCTGCATAAGCCCGTTAATGAGAGTGGAGACATATTTTGCGCCGGCCTGGATATTCGCGCCCGGAACGTTGTCATCCACGCCCGGATGCTCGTCGAGTCCGCCGTTGTAGCCCGGCTCAATGTAGCCCACCGATGGGAGCGTTCCCGCCGTCAAGTCGGCGAAGTATTGATCGACGCCGACGATGTGATCGGGATATTTTGCCGCAGTGGCAAAGAAATTCAAGGCGCTATCCTGAACCGGATTCTTGGCATCGGTCAGGTCTGTAACATATACCTTCCACGAAATATTCGCCGCCTGAAGCAAGTCGAAAATGGTCGGGTCGGCTAGCGGTGGATCTCCGGATCGGAGCGGATACACGTGCCCGCCGGAAGTAGCGGCCAGCATAAACATCCGGTTGGGCTGCGTTCGAGACATCACCGGCGAGAACCAGCGATCCGAAGTCGCGAAATTCGACGCCATGAAGTAGTAGTACGGAAGATCGCTTCCGTCGTAGTAGCTCATGGCCCGCTTGCCATCGACATCAAAGAAACCGTTGGCCCTGGCGTCGTGGGCTGCCGTCCACAAGAAACCGTCCAGCGTCGCCGTCGGGAACAAGGGATCTTTGAGATTCCAATCCACATGGCTCTCGTTCCACGAAGGACTTGGATTCTCTTCACACATAGAAGTCATCTTGAACGACTCGACCGCCGGACTATTGGCATTGATTGTGCAGTCATTGCCTGGCGCTGGAAATGCCGGATCGCATCCCGGATTGGTGGGCGCCGGGCCCTGCAGCGGAGCCGCTCCGGAAGCAGGGTTAAATTGCGGAAGACCGTCAAAGGACTGGTCCGGGTAACCATTGGCAGCCCAATATTGGCGCAGAGACCCGAAGTAGTGTTCAAATCCGCGGTTCTCTTGCGCCAGGATGATGATGTGGTTGAGCTGTGTAATATCACCAGGTGGCGGGGGCGGTGGTGGTGGCTGCGTCGGGTCCGTACCTATGCCGCGGCATCCGGCCAACAACATTAATGGGATTCCCAGCATGGGAAGGAGTAGTTTTTTCAGTCCGGCATTCCGCATAGGCAAGGCGACAGTCGCATCACTCATCAACATCCCTCAAGACCTGCTCTCTTCAAGCGGCGTTGAGATGGCAAAATGAGACTTCCATGTTGGCTGATCCTCAGTAGGCTCACCTACATACCTTCCTGTAACTGTCCGAATTCGCGTCGTGTTCACTACATAACTGCGGTTCAACGTAATAGCTACGTAATAGCAGCCCAAAGTGCCCTTACGGGTTTTGACATCAGTAAAACAGGGTATTACCCTCCGGTTACTGCTTCCAAATGGCGTCTGAGGTTCTTCAATTTGTGACTCCGATCAGTCCGAGCCACGGTTGCCCGGCCCGTTCGTTCGCCCATCGAGCAGTTCGTAGTGGCAAGAACCAACCTAATCAGGAGAAGTGTTAATGAATTGCCAAAACCTGATCCGTATCACCTGCATTCTGACGCTCGGGGCAGCCGCCTTCGCCAGTGTCAACGTGAACGCCCCCGGCAATGGGGCCGTTCTTGGGTCCCCTGTTAATTATGTCGCGTCCGCAACCACTGGTTGTTCCAAGGGCGTGGCTTCGATGGGCGTCTATGTAGACAACCAGCTGATTTATGTAGTCAACGGAAAAACTCTCAATACAAATCTGACGATCGGTGCTGGAAGCCACAATACCGTTGTCGAAGAATGGGACTACTGTGGCGGGGCCAGCTACACCAAGGTGGCGATCACGGTGAGAAGTCAGAGCGGAGTCAACGTCACATCCCCCGCTGACGGATCAGGCGTCAGTTCTCCCGTTAACTATGCGGCCACTGCCACTTCGACCTGTGCGCAAGGTGTCGCATCGATGGGCGTATACGTCAACAACAAACTCAACTACGTAGTCAACGGCGCAAAACTCAATACCAGCATTACCCTGAGTGCCGGCGCGTACGACACCGTGGTGCAGGAATGGGATCGCTGCGGCGGAAGCGCTTACAAGCACGTGAAGGTCACCGTTAATGGAAGTGGCAAGTCCTTCACTAACCTGCAGGCCAGCGGGGGCTGGAAGGGATATGGCGAATATCCTCCGAAGTACGACATCTGCACGAATTGCGGCGGGGGCGTGACCTGGTCGATGGGCCAGCATGTTTCTTCGCCATCGCTTAGCGGAAACGCGACCAAGTTCTCGATCGGGGGAACACATCCCTATTCTGACGTCCTTTGGACGAATCCTCTCATCGGCACCTACTCATCGCAAGGCATGCCTGACAGCGATCACAAGATCATCCCGAACCTGCACGGATTCACGTACGATCTTTATTTTTTTGGCACCAACCTGGAACTTTCGCAGGTGCTGGAGTTCGATATCAACCAGTACTTCAACAGTATGGGCTTCACTTGGGGACATCAGTGCCGCATCGCGGGCGGACATCAGTTCGACGTCTGGGACAACGTGAACTGGCACTGGGTGCCGACGGGTGTTCCTTGCAATCCGGTCAGCAATTCGTGGAACCATCTCACCCTTGAAGTCCAACGGACACCCGACAACAAACTCCGCTATCACTCTATTTCTCTCAACGGAAAGACCACTGTGATCGACAAGTATTTCCCACCGTTCGGAGTTGGCAATTGGTACGGTGTAACCGCAAACTACCAGATGGATGGAAACTACAAGCAGGCCGCCCACTCGGTATATGTGGACAAATTCAGCCTGACGTACTGGTGAGTCTGAGCACCGATCAGCTGTGAAGCATCGGCTGCTCGGGCGATAGATCGGGGGACGGTGAACGCTCCTCGAGAGCTTTGGCGACTACGCGCAGGATACGGTCAGATACATCCTGCACCGCCAGAGGCTCGATGAGCGTCACCCCTTCAGTCAGTTTGACAAGAGTCAGGTAAGCAGCGCGATTGCTCTCAATAAAATCCAGTGGGTACTCTGGCTTTCGGGCCTGCGCCTGCGCCGGCTCTGCATCGAGCACAAACGCAACATCCGGCCGTGGAACCGCTCCCAGCAGCAGTCTGGAATATTCTTGCCCCAATCGAGTCGAGAGATCCAGGTTGGCGAGTTCGTCATATAGAAAGCGATCGAATATCACGACGTCCACGTTTCTTCGAAATGCAGTTGCCATTGTTAAAGCTAATCGAGCGGCATCCAGGAAATAGAGATACATTCGCGACGCAGTCATATACCAGCCGCGAATATTCTTGTCGCGTCGCTTTACTGGCTTGCCGGGAGCGCCAATTCCCTTCTCGCTTCTGAACAGTGTATGGCTCATGGTTTCGCGCATACTGCCCAGCACGGCGATATCGTCCCAGAAACGAAGGACGCGCGCTGTGAGGCCGGCATCACGTAACCAGGCAAGCAGCGCCTCGATTTGCGTTGTCTTGCCGGACCCATCGACGCCCGAAAAGCTCACGAGCAAGGGCCGTCGCGCAGAGGTATATTTTGATCTACCTGGCTTTTGCTTGTCTGCCATAGTGCACTAGTTCGCGCCCGGCGGTTTGCTGGGGCTGCCTTTCGAGAGAGCCATAGTGGTCCCGACAGCCACACCTACTCCGACCAACGCACCGACCTTGATCAGGATAGAACGCATGCGACGTTGCTTTGCAGGAGCGACGGCTGCACCCGCAGGCCGGGAAGCGGCTACTCCTGTCGTTTGAATCGATTCTGCTGCGGCCGTGCCGACCGGTTCTCGAGGAGCCTGTTTCGGCGGCGCCTGCGGCTGAGTCTGAGTGGGTGGTTGAGCGCCGGCTTGGTTGGACTGGGACGGCGGCGCGGGACTCGGTTCGCTGGATTGAGGCGAATCAGACTGGGGCGAACTCGCTGTAGGCGAAGGATCGGTCGCGGCATTCGCCGCCGGCGACTGTGCCTGGTCCGGTTGAGAGATTGGGCTACTGTTCTCTTGGGGAGACATCGTCGCAACTTCTTGTAAATGATTTGACCTCGACTGGATAGCGCCGGGACTATCTGGCAACGGGCTTGGCGACGACTGATTGGCGGACGAACTTGCCGACTGCGGCGAAACAGCATCCTGTGCACCAGCGAGAGGGGAAAGCGTCAACGCGAGAACGACACTGCCGGCAATGATCCGGGCTTGCATGCCCTGTTTCGGCCTCATGGTTTTCTCCAGACGTGGCCTTAGATGCACGCAGTCGTGTGAGGGTTAGTGCTAAATCGCGTCAGAGCCTTCACTCGCAAAACCCGCAGTAGAGGCTGGGGCCTGCCGGAACGCCTGAACTGGGAAGCGATGGAAGCTCTCAACCGCGTCCGACGGATTTTCGAAGATCTCAAACAGCCGGTCAACGCGCGTTAGTTGCAGGATTACCGCCGCCTGAGGAGTAACTGCGGCGAGTTTCACATCGCCGTTCCGCTTCATTGCCTCTTCCATGCAACGAAGCAATACTTCGATGCCGGCGCTGTCCAGTTGGCGGACATCGGAAAAATCAAAGACAAGACAGGGACGATCACCGCTAAGTAACGGCGCCAACTCGCGAAAAAGCTGGTGAGCCTCATTGATGCTCACGCTTTCCGGCAACTTTTTGACCACAACAGTTCTGCAATTGGACATTCCCTATCCTTTGAAAAGCACTCCTGAAAGTCTGCCGGCAGCACGAGAGAGATACTGTGAATATTCAAATTCGAACGCTTCGCTCGCATGGTTTGACAGTTCGTTGGCTCGACTGATGGAGGCGCGCCAACTGCGGGGGGCGGTGTCCCGAATCAATTTTGGATCGTCGATCACCAAAGCCACATTCCGCTTCACATCCAGAAACTTGTTTCCGTCCACTACTGCGTGCGAGACATCCAGGCCACGGCCGAGCACGGTATGGGGCAACACTGATGTGGATTCCACAACGGTACCGGCACCCACCTGACTATTCCGTTCCAGATTGCTGAAGCGCGTGATAACGGCGGATGGTCCGACTCTAGTGTTGGAGCCCAAATAAACCGGAGCCACAAGACGGCTCAATTTGTGGATACGCGCTCCTTCGGCGGCCCAAACACCAGGCCGTACTTCCCTGCCCTTTGGCTTTAGTTCGCAGCGGCAGAGAAAAGCGTCCAGCACTAGCCGGCGCAGATCGCGGGCTTCGGCCAGCCAGTTCACATATCCTTTCATGCGGCAAGGCACAGGCAAGCCGGGAAATTCGCCGTAGCGAAACGGCAGAGTGCAGCCGTTTGCGGCAGTGTTAAACCACTTCGAGTCAACCACCCAGAAATCAAGCGCCCCATTGCTGTCTTCCAACTGAGTGAGTGGTTTTCCCTTGGCGCGATGGAACTTGACCGCTTCGGCGACATCCAACTCCATGTAAGCGCCCAGACCAATCATCAAAACAGTCTCGATGCCCTGCCCACCGTGTTCCCTCATTTTGCGTTGCGCTGCTGGCCAGCGTGCAAAGGAATTGCCAGCCGGAATAAATTCTGTCTCCCGGTTCGATGGCAATGAGGAGAGGTTCGGCGGTCCAATCACTGAAACGGTCCGAATCCCGGCCGTACGAAGACGCACAAGGGTGCGATCCAGAACTGACTGCCCCAAAATGTCAGAACACGTGATTGAGCCCCTCGACGGTTCGCGCTTTTGCTGCGAAGCACCGTCGAGCGCTCCGGTCGGAGAGGGCCCGTCATTGATAACAACGATCGCACTTACACGCACGCTATCACTCCTTCAAACTCTATTTCGATGATCCCCATGTCAAAAACGTTGGTCGAGTGTCCAGCGTCACTGTGTGCGATAGTAAACATTTCAGTAACGATAATGGGAGATTTGAAATATTCAGATAGGGTCTTCTCTGTAGATTGCCGAGTGTTATTCGGCGCATGTTTGCTGAGCAAACTGCATGGTGCTGCTCACATCGAAGTGACGGTCTAGAACTCTCACGTAAGAGGTAGAAAACAGTGAATGCTGCGGCACGTCAGTCCGAACGCCACATGGAAACGCTCTCCCGGTTAATGGTTCGTGCATATTCCGAAAACAGTCGTGCGACAGCACCCGAGGATCTCAAGCATCTGAACGACGATCTCAACTACGTTAGCGGCTTGACTGCCGCGCAGTTAGCGGAGTTTCGTGAGCTCGCGGATTCAAATCATGTGGTTGTTCGTGCCCTAACTATTCTTCAAAACGCGGCCGTAGCTCTGAAAGACAACCGGATTGCCGAGTGGTGTGAGACTTCCGTTTCAAAAGAAAGAGCGCGCATCGACAATGCCATCCACATGCTGCGATCAATCTGCAATGCGCTCGAATCGCACGGTTGCAAAGTGACGGTTATCAAGTCCCTGGATCACTGGCCTGATCTTGGATCTGATCTTGATCTCTACACTTCCGCGAATCAAGATCGCGTACAAAAAATAATGCGCGCGGAATTCAACGCCCACCCGGTTGAGCGCAGTTGGGGAGACCGGTTAGCCCACAAGTGGAACTACAGCGTGCCTGGCCTGCCAGAGCTGGTGGAGATCCATGTCCAGTTTCTCGGACAGACGGGCGAACATGCACAGATGGCGAAGCGAGTGATTGACCGCCGTGTTCGAAAAGCCATCGGAGGCCGCGACTTTCATGTACCGGCAGCCGAAGAGCGCATTGTGATCTCAACGTTGCAGAGAGTGTACCGGCACTTCTATTTTCGGCTGTGCGACATGATTGACGCGACGCTGTTATTGCAGAGTGAGCCGCTTAATCTCGCTGAGTTGAAGAATGCCGCCGACGCGGCGGGTATTTGGCCCGGCGTCGCTACTTTTCTTTGTCTCATTCAGAGTTATATCCGAAGTTATGGTGGCAACATCGCTCTTCCGCAAGAAGTCACAGACGCGGCTTATTCCCGAAGCGACAACGTCCAATTTGGAAACGGATTCCTCAGGGTGTCGAAACTGACGGGCGCCGGCCTCTACGGCTCGCAGCTCATGCACGCGGGACGGCACCGTGACGTGCGGGCCTTACTTCGACTTCCTCTCCTGCCGCCCCTGGCGATTTCCGCACTCGTGGCTCACAGCCTTACAGGAAATGACAAGGGCATCTGGTGAAGCGTTCCGGTTTCCTCTCCGGCGAAATGATAAGTGCAGTACAGCAACTACCGGATGGAGGAAGTGTAAACAAATTTCTACACTGCTCAAGTGGGATTGGTTTTTTAGTCCTTCGACCTGACTTCGGCGGATGGGTAGCATTCCAGCGAACGCTCATCGCCATACTTAACAACTGAGTTGTTCATCACCTCCGTTGGTTTTGGCGGAAGTTTAGAACTATCTCTACCCCGAGGAACAGACACTGTGAGAATTGCTCAAGTCGCGCCTCTGTTTGAGAGTGTTCCGCCAAAACTATACGGCGGCACAGAACGTGTCGTGTCCTTTTTGACCGAAGAACTGGTTCGTCTCGGACATGACGTCACGCTTTTTGCCAGCGGAGATTCCGAAACCAGCGCTCATCTCGTTTCCGTTTGTCCCGAGGCGTTACGTTTGAATACAACTGCCATCGATCACCTCGCGCACCACATCGTAATGCTGGAAGAACTGTTCAGTCAGAAGGATAATTTTGACATTGTCCATTTTCACATCGATTACTTGCACTTTCCTCTTTCACGCAGGGAGAATATTCCCAACCTAACGACGCTTCATGGCCGCTTGGACATTCCGGACCTGCAACCGCTCTACCGCCGATTCGCAGAAATGCCGGTCATTTCCATTTCGGACTCTCAACGTGAACCTCTGCCGAATGCGAACTGGCAGGCGACCGTGTACCACGGCCTGCCAATGGACCGATACAAGTTTCACGGTGCGCCGGGCAAGTATTTAGCTTTTCTCGGCCGGATTTCGCCTGAGAAGGGTGTGGACCGAGCCATTGAGATTGCCACTCAATCCGGAGTACCGCTTAAGATTGCGGCCAAGGTGGATCGCGCAGATCAGGAATATTACGAAACGGCAATAAAGCCACTTTTAAATAGTCCGCTGGTTGACTTCATTGGAGAAATCGGTTATCCGGAGAAAAGTGATTTTCTCGGAAATGCAATGGCTCTTGTTTTTCCGATCAATTGGCCGGAACCCTTTGGGCTGGTTATGATCGAAGCCATGGCATGCGGGACGCCGGTGATCGCTTATCCCTCGGGTTCCGTCCCTGAAGTGCTCGAAGAGGGCCGCACAGGATTCTTCGTGAACGATGTCCAGCAGGCGGCGAAAGCGGTAGCACACGTATCACAACTGAGCCGTGAAGAGTGTCGCCGGACCTTTGAAGAACGTTTCAGCGCAACTCGAATGGCGCAGGACTATCTCACTTTGTATGAACGATTAACTCGCCGGGCGACCCGAGAGGTGCTGCTCCTGGACGATGGGGTGTCCGTTGCATGATGTGAAACCCACGCAATTTTATATTGCGACGAAATCTCCGCCTGCTGACGAACGCAACCGGGTTCTCAAGTACGGAAAGATGTTCGCTGTCTTCGACCGCTTCGGTGATATCGAACGTGTCGGACTCGGCGAAGAGGGCATCTTCTCCGAGGGGACGCGTTTCCTTTCTGAACTCGCCCTCTACATTGGCAACCAGCGGCCGCTGCTGCTGAGTTCAACAGTCCGCGAAGACAATTCGCTGTTCACGGCCGACCTCACCAACGTCGACATCACTCGAGATGGCCAGGTGGTAATTCCTCGCGGAACCGTTCACGTCACGCGTTCCAAGACACTGTGGCGTGGCGCTTGTTATGAACAGCTGCGTATTTCCAGCTACGCCCTGTCTGCTATCTCGATCCCGATCACTGTTCAATTCAGTGCTGACTTTGCGGACCTGTTTGAGGTCCGTGGCACCAAGCGCGCACGCAAGGGCCAGCATCTCGAGCCACAGGTTAAGCGTGACAGTGTCGCTTTATCGTACCGCGGCCTTGACGACCTCGTGCGATCTACAAATATCCGCTGCACACCTGCGCCGGAACGCATTTCTTCGCAGGGGTGCGAATTCGACATCGTTCTGCAGCCCAAGCAGGAGATTGTAGTAGAGATCGTTGTCGCCTGCCTGTGTGGATCATGTGCCGAACGAAAAGACGATTTCGTTACAGCGCTCGAAGCGGTTTCCGAGGAGATGCGAACCTCGGGCTCCAATGGCGGCTGCTACGTTCATTCGTCCAACGAACAATTTAACGACTGGCTGAGGCGGTCAGGCGCGGACATACGAATGATGACGGTCGGCAATCCTGAAACTGACTATCCTTACGCGGGCGTGCCGTGGTTCAGCACGGTGTTCGGGCGCGATGGCATCATTACCGCGCTGGAATGTTTGTGGATGAATCCGCGGATTGCGAAGGGCGTTCTGAAATATCTGGCGGCGAACCAGGCGACCGAAGTGATTCCCGAATCCGATGCCGAGCCTGGCAAGATTCTGCATGAAGCGCGCGGGGGAGAGATGGCAAGGCTGGGTGAAATCCCTTTCGGACGCTACTACGGCTCAATCGATTCGACACCATTATTCATTTTCCTCGCCGGCGCTTATTATCAGCGCACCGCCGATCTCGGCTTCATTCAATCGATCTGGCCGAATATCGAAGCGGCGCTGGAATGGATTGAGCGCTATGGTGATCGTGATCAAGACGGTTTCGTTGAATATTGCCGCCGCACAAACAGGGGTCTCGTACAACAAGGGTGGAAAGACTCGAATGATTCGGTGTTTCACGCCGACGGTACGATTGCCGAGCCTCCAATTGCGCTTTGCGAAGTGCAAGGATATGTGTATGCCGCCAAACGGGCCGCCGCCCAATTGGCGGCGATTCTTGGCCGGCACGATAAAGCGAATGCACTGGAGCTTCAAGCTCGCAATTTGAAGATTCAGTTTGAAGAGAGCTTCTGGTGCCCTGATCTGGAAATGTACGCACTCGCTCTCGACGGCTCGAAGAGACCGTGCCGGGTGCGGACATCCAATCCGGGCCACTGCCTCTATACCGGTATCGCCAGCCGCGATCACGCTCATCGCATCGCGCGGACCTTGCTCTCGCCAGATTTCTTCAGTGGATGGGGCGTGCGTACCGTCGCCGTCTCCGAAGCTCGCTACAATCCCGTCTCGTATCACAACGGATCGGTATGGCCACATGACAACGCTATGGTTGCGCTGGGGATTTCCAATTACGGCTTCCGCGATCTGGCAGCGCGCATTCTTTCGAGCTTTATGGACGTCAGCGCTAACGTCGAACTGCATCGTCTGCCGGAACTGCTCTGCGGGTTAGAGCGCCGCTCCGGCGAAGGCCCGACTCTCTATCCTGTGGCTTGTGCGCCGCAGGCGTGGGCGGCAGGTGCCGCATTCATGTTGCTCGAATCATGCCTGGGAATGTCGATCGACGCCCCAAACAAGCAGTTGATCCTGGAACAGCCCTACCTTCCACCCGTACTCCAACAACTTTGGATACGGCGACTGGAGGTGGGCTCCGGTTCTATCGATCTGTATTTCGAGCGTAAGGACAATGCGGTTCGCGTCGAGATTATGGAGAAGCGTGGAGAAGTCGAAGTCCTCGTTCGCTGGCCGCGTTGAGCACTTACTCTGGAATTACCCGCCTTAGATCTCGATACACTTTCTACTGTAAGGCTTACCAAAAGGTAGGGAATCGGCTGGATTGGTCTTGAGGCCTGTAGTGCCTAGAGTAGCTGAGACTACAACCTTCGGAGGCTTCCATCATGAAAAGGATAATTCTGTCGTTATCGGTGATGAGCCTGGCAGCGGCATTTGCAGTCGCGCAGGACACATCGGGCAGTGCGGCGCCCCAAACTTCCACACCTTCTCCCACGACTAGCGCTACACCCAGCGACCAGTCGACGAGCACCATGCGTGGCTGTCTCGGCGGGATGACCGGGAATTACACCCTGACGGATGACCGAACTGGCACGGTTTATCACCTGACTGGGAGCGTCGACAATCTCGGCGGGAAAGTAGGCCACGAAGTAGAGGTCTCCGGCCAGCTCGCGAGTTCGGCAAGTAGCACGAGCAGCGCATCTACTCCCAGCTCGACCGACACAAACTCAAGCAGCGCAATGTCCAATTCAAATGCTTCGACTGCCGCGAACACTAATGCTCTCCAGGTTAGCAATGTAACGGACGTGGCTGACCACTGCTCGAATAGCGGCTCAGGATCGTCCGCCGCATCCAACGCGCCGACGACGTCGGCAACCGCTACGCCGGACGGCATGACGGCGGCGCCAGCAACGGCGCAGTCTTCCGCAACCGCAAGTTCGACTCAGCCGAGTGCAGCGACGACTTCCACAACGACTACCACCACCACTACGACCGAGGCACCGAAATCTGACACTTCGACGGCGGCGACCACTACTGCTCCGGCAACTGCTCCGACCGCGGGAGAGACAGCCAGCAGCTCGCCTTCTTCTACTCCGAGCTCGTCCGCTTCCGCAAATGTAACGCCGTCATCCGATCAGCCAGCGTCGGTCACCGCCGGCCAGCCTGAGCGGAGCAAGACTGCTACCGAAGCTACACCAGCCAAGGAAAGTGAAGTTGCGTCGAACCGGTCACTGCCGGCTACTGGTTCTGAGCTTCCGCTGCTTGGATTACTGGGATTCGGTTCTCTGGCGGCCGGTCTCTACATCCGGAAGTAACAGTCGGGGTTGGTCCCGGGCAAATTGGTTGCGCGAGCACTTCGTCTGTATTTCTGGAGGCCGTATTTGCCCTCGTTCAATCAATTTTGTACCTACGTAACAATTCGGGTGGGCGGCCCTGTGGCGCGTAACCGAATGCGGCGGCAGGCATCGGTCTTTCTGATTTCTACTGGCGTCTCACTCATGCTTCTAACCGGCGGCGCTTATCGGTGGATGCATCGGGAGCAAGAACGTCTGATGGCGCGCCAGCGATCGCTAGTCACGGAGACATCCGCGACGAGTGCTGGACAAGACGTCACCGTTCTGTCGATTCCCAAGATAAAACTGGAAGCCGCAGTTCTCGAGAGCACCACAAAGAAATCTCTTCTACTTGCACCGGGACATGTGGAGAAAACGGCTTGGCCTGGTGATGCGGGGAACTCCGTAATTGCCGGACATCGTGACACGTTTTTTAGACGCCTCAACGAACTACAGAATGGGGACGAGATCCTTGTCACACGTGGGCATCGCCGATTTCACTACTTCGTTTCGAGCAAAACAATAGTAAGTCCATCCGATCTGTCTGTTACATTGCCAGCCGCGGATGCTCGGCTTACTCTAATAACTTGCTATCCCACCTATTACATCGGGCCTGCGCCGAAACGCCTGATTGTGGTGGCAACGCTGCAACAGGCCATACCCGAGCATGCACCGCAACGTCTTTTCGCCAAAACCTCTTCATCTCTACCCGCAACCCCTTAATGGACGATCTGCCAATTCCTACAGTGTCCGCTTGATGGTTTTCCCGCAGCTCATCCGTCACCATTAAGGCGGTCGCAATCCAAACGGAGAGAGGTTTTATGAAGCTATTGAGTAAATTGACGGCTATTGGCGTAATGCTTGGCGCCATGAGCGTCGGAATGTACGCCAAGGACAGTGAAGAGAAGACTTCAGAAGAGGTGAAGCGTATCAATTCCGCTGCCAACGTGCTCGACGAGATCATGGGTGCGCCCGACAAAGGCATTCCACAAGAAGTTTTTGAAAAGGCGAAATGCGTGGCGGTTGTGCCTTCGATGATTAAGGGCGGTTTCATTGTCGGAGCCCGTTATGGCAAAGGCGTCGCGACCTGCCGCACCAGTGCGGGTTGGAGCGCGCCGGCTCCTATCACCATTGCGGGCGGAAGTTGGGGACTGCAATTTGGTGGAGAAGCGGTCGACCTTGTCATGCTGGTTATGAATGACAAGGGCATGGAGCACTTGCTTTCGAGCAAATTCAAACTCGGAGCCGAAGGTTCAGTCGCTGCAGGTCCAGTGGGACGCCAGACGGAAGCCAATACCGACTGGAAGATGCGGGCGGAAGTTTTGAGCTATTCCCGGGCACGAGGAATTTTGGCTGGCCTGGAATTGAATGGTGCAGTGGTCAAACAAGATGATGATGACACCCGTCACCTCTATGGCAAAGAGGTGCCGTTCAAAGATATTCTGACTGGACGCGTCCGACCTCCCGAGGGTACGCAGAAATTTGTCTCCACTGTGAGCAAATATTCGGCAGAGGCCAGAACAGAACGAGGAGCTGTCGAAGTTCCAAAACACTAACTTGTAGCTCTGCTTTTCGGTTCACCAGACGCGGTGCGGTCATCCTTCCCCCGGATACCACCGCGTTTTGGTGTTTCTGCGTATCGCCGATCGCATCATGCCGCCGATGGAGATTCCTGCGCCGCCACGATGGCCAGTTCGGTTGGCGCAGATACCGCTAGCAGCGGCCATCCCTTACGCAGTACGTAGTCGAGCCACGCGCCCGCTATCTGTGACGTGAGGACTGCCGCCACGACAAGGGTTGTATAAAATTCTGAACTGATAATCCCCGCTTCGAACGCGACACTCGCCAGGACAATACCGGGTCCACCTCGCGCGTTGGTGGTAATCGCGAGGTTGACCAGATCCAAACCACGGAATCCTGCAAGCCGCCCAGCCAGTGATACTGAAAGAATTTTGACCAGGCAGCTGCCCACTAGGAACGCACCGATCATGCGCAGCGACAGCCCCCGGATCAGATCCAGTTTCAAACCGACGAGCGCGAAGTACACAGGAATAAAAAATGCAAATGAAACTTTCCCAATTGCGTCGAGAGCCTCAGCGAAGAGGCGGCGCTTCTTGTGTATGACAGCGAAGCCGGCCAGGAAGGCTGCGAAGACTACACTGACGCCGATCGCTCCTGCAACTACGCAATATCCAAGGAGAACCGCCATCGCATAGGCAATAGGAGAGTGTTGCGCGAAAACATTGAACTGAGATTTATTGATTCGCTTAATCCCTCTGGGAATGATAGTTAGAGCTAATGCGAAGAATCCGATTGTTGTGATCAGGTGATACGACATTTCCCGCACGTTCATCGCAGTCTTCCCTGCCATCGCGGTGGCTACCGCTAGCGCTAGCCAGAGGACGATGTCTTCGAGCACCGCCACGCCCAGAACCAGACGGGCAAAGCGGGTGTGGAGTACTTTCAGATCCGCAAAAATCTTTGAGACGACCGGAACCGAGGTGACTGCCACACCGACGGCTAGAATGATGATCAGTGAGATGCGGTTGCCGTTCGGTCCAGCCAGTGCCGGCCGGATCAGCCATGGACCCAGCCCCAGAGCCAGCAGAAATGGGATACCCGTACCGACGATGGTGAGCCACCCGACTTCGCGGCGTTCCTCGCGGCCGAAAAGCTGGCGAGTTTCGGCTCCCGACAGGAACATCAGCAGCAACAATCCAAGCCAGTACACAAAGGTAAGAATGCTTTCCTGGTGCCGGGTCACCTCCATGAGTCGCGACATAGCCGGCACCCGTCCCAGCAGCGCGGGACCCAGCACAATGCCTGCCATAATTTCGCCGACAACCTTCGGCTGGCGCAAGCGCGTGAAGAGATATCCGAGCAGTTGGGCCAGGCCCACAAGCAGCAAGAGTACGAAGAGAATCGAGGTCAAATCCGAGTTCGACAAAGGGCACTCCCCGACTTAGGATGCCTTTCAGGAGCAAGGGTTTGCGGAGGGTGCGGCGAGAACCGGGTAATCCTATGACCGTCTTTATCCAGTCTGCTAAACAACCGTTATTCCATACCCTCACATCCAATCACGCCGCTATGGTAATGGAAGGAAACAACTTTCCCGTGAGTTCGTCGGCGCCGCCTGAACTCGAGGCGAACCAGGAGCGCCTCTACCAGGACATCCTCACCTTCCTTACCAACCATTGCGTTCCCTACGCGGTCAGCGGGGCGTTCGCCTTGCAGCAGCACACCGGGGTGCACCGCCCCGCCAAGGATCTGGACGTATTCCTCACCTCGGAGAGTGCTTCCCACGCGCTGGAACTCTTGAGCCAAAACGGTTACCTCTGCGAAGTGTGCGATCCGGTGTGGCTCGCGAAAGTCCACCGCGATGATTACTTCGTGGATTTCATTACCGGGATGAGCAATGCCGCTCTGACAGTGACCGACTCATGGATCACCCGAGCGCGCCCGGCACTCATCCTGGGGTTACCAACCCGAATTCTCGCGCCAGAGGAGTTGCTTGCCTCAAAATTATTCGTCGTGCGTCGCGAGAGATTTGACGGCGCCGACATCGCTCACATCATTTACGCCACCGGCGGGCGGCTCGACTGGGACCGCATTCTCGAGCTCGCAGGCATTCACTGGGAGATGTTGCTGTGGGCGCTCGTCTTGTTTCGTTACATTTATCCTGGACAGGCTCAGTTTGTACCCATGTTGATATGGACCCAGTTGATGAACCGTCTCATGTTCCGTTTGCTTAATCCGGATCCGGCGGATCGGTTTCGCGGCAGCCTCGTCGACGACAATATGTTCGCCATAGATGTCAACGAATGGGGGCTTGATGATTTGCTTTCGCAGTACCGCTCTACCAGGGCAAATAAGATTCACTGGACGCCGGCTCCCGTAGAAGCAGAGAAGGGTGCCGCCTAGTCATCGATGAGAGTTGCCGCCACCGCCGATCTGCACTATTCCGCCCAGACGTTGGGCATCCTCAAGGAACAGTTCGGCCACGTTCGCGAAGAGGCCGACGTCCTGGTGGTCGCCGGCGACCTGACAAATTTCGGACGGCCGGAGGAAATGGAACCGCTGCTCAACGTTCTTGTACGCCTCCGGATTCCGACCATTGCGGTGCTCGGCAATCATGATTACGAGTGCGGCAAGGAAACCGAACTTATTCGCATGATGACCACCGAAGGGATTAAGGTCCTCGATGGAACCGGCTACGAAAGAGACGGGGTCGGCTTTGCCGGAACGAAGGGCTTTATCGGGGTTTCGGTCGGGGAGTGCTTACTGCATTCGGAGAGCCCGAAATTAAGGCTTTCGTGAAGGCTTCCATTGATGAAGCTTTGAAGTTGGAGCGAGCCATGTCTCAGTTGCGCACGCCAAAACGGGTCGTAGTGCTCCACTACGCCCCCATTGCTGCAACCGTGATCGGAGAAACTCCCGAGATCTTCCCATAC
Source organism: Acidobacteriota bacterium (assembly GCA_003225495.1). Taxonomy (GTDB): domain Bacteria; phylum Acidobacteriota; class Terriglobia; order Terriglobales; family Acidobacteriaceae; genus Acidiflorens. The sequence goes on along the minus strand of QIAJ01000007.1, from coordinate 40,408 downwards.
CTCGGCAGTTCGCGTTTGGCTGAAGTGGTCGACCGGCATGGAGCCGACCTGATCGTCCACCGACACGCGCATCACGGCACAATGGACGGAAAGACAACAGCGGGAATCCCTGTTCATAACGTAGCGATCACCTTGTTGCAATCTCAGGATCCGAAAGCCGCCTACCGCGTATTCGACATCTAGCAGTTAGCTCCGAACCGCCATGCTGCTTTACAGTCTTCACCCGAGCCTCCTACGCGAAACATGCCTCGTCACTCAGGACATACGTTCATGCTCTCCTCGCATCTGAAGATCCGCTTGCACCAATAGGCTAGTAAACGTTAGGAGGAAATACATGTCGACGATTCTGATCATTATCCTGGTGTTGCTGTTAATCGGTGCCCTGCCCACCTGGCCTTACAGCAGCGGATGGGGATACTACCCGAGCGGTGGCCTAGGGTTGATCGTCCTGATCGTGGTGGTCCTGTTGTTGACAGGTCGTCTGTAGTTTCCCTTGCGCATGGAGCGGAGCCCCACTGTCGGGCGATTTGATATTGGTCGCTCACGGATTACACGCGAAAAATACAGGATTCCCTGCATTGTTCGCTCTAGGGGCTTCAGCCTAAGTTATAGCGGGAGCGAAAGATTTAAAGTTCATGGACCAATATCAGCCGACTACCGCCGCGGAGATCTCACCCGGCATCCCTATTGGTGGATCGCAGGTCCGAGCCTTAGGCAGTCGGGAGTTAATGCTGCCCTGGGCCTGCCGCCGGATACTCTGGGTGGACGATTCCAGCATGCTGCTTTCGCTTTACAAATCCGGGTTTGAACAACTGGGATTTCAGATCCTGGCAACTTCATCTCCAGCAGAGGCTTTACAACTTGTCTCGTCGGGCGAAGCTGACCTGGCGATTCTGGACTATGACATGCCAGAAATGGATGGCGGGATGCTGGCTTCCCTGATCAAGGACCGTTATCCGATGTTCCCCGTGATTTTGCACTCCGGAAGCACGAGCATACCCTCCACTGCACATCACTCGGTGGACGCAGTTTGCGCGAAGGGCAGTCCTCGACGGGAGCTTCTCAATACCATTGAGCGGCTCGCACTCAAGAACGCGGCGCATGTGCTCGAGCCCCTATCGATTTTCACGCCCTCGTCTAATCACTAAGTGAGGAGCCAATACTGATGAGAAACATTGTTATCGCAACTGTCTTTGCCTTGGTGTTTGGACTAGCAGCAGTTGCCCAGACCACGCCGGGCAGTCAACAAACCATGCCGCAAGGTACCAACCCGTCAACTCAGCCTTCAACTACTCCCTCAACTTCTGGCGATATGAGCAACACAGGAAACCAGAACACGGCTGCCAGCGAGACCAGGGGCGAGAAGAAACTGAAGGGCTGCATTCAATCAGAGGGCGGCAAGTACGTCCTGCAAGATAAGCATGGCAAGGATGTAGCATTGGCAGGCTCGGCCGATTTGGCCTCGCATGTTGGTCACACGGTGACTGTTCATGGAACCTATGGCAGCGGATCGGATACTCCGTCAGCAACCGCTTCCAATAGTGGTATGTCGGCCTCGTCCGGCCAGCAGTTCATGGTTTCCAAAATCGACATGGTTTCAGAGACCTGCAGCGGGGACAAGGGAAAGACGAAAGATAAAGAGACTGATAACAACAGCAAGCCGAATCCCAACCACAAGTAGTATCCCTCGGGCCGCGCCCACTCCATCAGGGCTCCAGATTTCCCCAGCCATTATCTGGAGCCCTGACGGACACTTCTAGAGCGTCTTTGTCAGTTCCCATGCAGAATCGAGCAAGCCATCGAGAAAAGGTGGACCTGCCTCCGTGATGGGCAGTGGTCATGCCTCTTGGGAGACGCGGCAAGCGGCGGCTCTGCTCAAAAGACTCTTTGGCAAAAAAGAGGCGCTCCGGTTAAGAAGCGCCTTATCAGTTTTGTTCGCCAAGGAGAGATTTTAACGATCCGATGCTCTGAGACTCAGAGCATCGTCCAATCGGAACTTCAGGGTTGTCTCGGCTGGGATCCGAACTTCCTTTCCTCTCGTCAGAACCTGCGCGGTTCCTCCGGCAGCCGCACCCACGGCGGCTCCGATCGCGGCACCCTTGCCCCCGCCTGCGATCGCGCCCAGGAGGGTTCCCAGCACCGCGCCGCCCCCGACGTACTTTCCGGTACGGCGGTTCTTCCCAATTCCCTGATCGTTGCCATGTTCAACCGCATCGGTATTTACAAAATAGCGATGTCCGCGGATTGTGATGGAATCTAGGCCCAGCGCCAGTTCCGGGCTGCCCGTCGACCCACCCGTCGATTCACGTCGAACTACCAGGTTCACATCCGAGCCCTTCGGAATCAATACCTGACCGTCGGAATTGATTACCGGCTCCTGCACCGTTCCCGAGAAAAATTGGCCCTCACTAGCAGTTGTGGAATCGATCGCTTCGTTTGTACGGACGACGATCTCAGCTCCAACTGGCACCACCATCGGCGCAAGCGTGTCGTTGGTTTCAGCCGGCCGTTCGCCAACTTGCGGGTGATCCTTGCCAGTGTCATTTGGTGGGGGAGTTGTGTCCTGCGCGGACAGCGGTAAGGCAGCCGCCAGCGACAGGCACAAGATTTGAAGCATTCTCATGGCATCCTTTAGACTCTTGTGCCGCGCCGGCTCACACCCATGATCAAGGTCACCAAGAAGACGACCAGGAACACGTAGAACAGAATTTTCGCGATACCCGCCGCTGCAGTTGCCACTCCGGCGAAGCCCAGAAACGCTGCGATCAATGCAATCACTAAAAACACCGCCGCCCAATAAAGCATCTCGCCTCCTTGCAGGCTCCTTCATCTCGCCCGATTCAGCATAACGCGGCAAGACGAGGGCACCATCGGGTCCAAGCTGTAGTTCGACATCACTTTTGGGGTAAGATTTCTGAGTTTAAAACTTGCCGCACACGCGCAATGCGATCGAGTTTACTTAAGTCCTAACGGACCGTTGAAGTGCTGCATCACCGCATAGCACTCGCAGGCGCATTCTTCCAGTTTCTTGCGATTGAGGACTCTCACCGCACCGCGGGTATATTCGATCGTCCCCTTCTTCTGGAGGATGCCCGCGGCGAGGCTGACGCTTGGCCGGTCAGTCCCTAGCATGGTCGCGAGGAAATCGTGAGTGATTCGAAGCAAGCCCTCGTCCACGCGGTCCTGCATGATTAACAGCCACCGCGCTAGGCGTTGCTCAATTCCGTGCAGCCGGTTGCAAGCAGCCGACTGCGCTGCCTGCATGCCCTGGATGACAGCATGACGGCTCGCACTGAATTGGAGTTCCGGCATCGTCGGTAGCAGGTTCCGCAAAGCGTCGGTGCGAATACGGTGGCCGTCGCCAGCGATCTGGACAACCGCGCGGTGTGGACTTCGATTCAAACCGACGGCAGCTGCGGTTCCAATTAAGCCTTCGCTCCCCACAACACCAACTTCGACGGTCTTCCCCTCTTTCATCGCCACCACGAGGGAGACCAGACCCCTGTTTGGGAAGTAGGCAAATTCAATCTTTTCGCCGGGCTCGTGCAAGCTGGCATGGTGAGGCATCTGCACGAAACTCAAGAAAGGACGCATTGATCGATATTCGGATTCCGGAAGACCCAAAAGAATGCGATTGCCGACTGGCTTACCCTCGCCATTGGTTCGCTCGCCAGCCAAGAAAAGCTCAGCTTCTCCGGTTCCCGGTCGTTGGGGAAGGGTCGACAATTTAATCTCCACGACCACTGAGATGCAAACGAACGGAGAAGGTCTAACCTCTGCAGGTTTGTGCAGCCGTGAATATCGTTGGAAGTAAGTTGTTTTAAGGGATTTGAGGTACGGTATCCGCCAATGATGAAATAACTCCCCCTCCCGTCAATGGAAAGCAACCTGATACAGCCAGAAATTGCGCGATATATACGAACGACCCGATGAGAGACGGCGCGCCGCGCGTTTAGGCTTTCAAACGTCCGGCAGTGGGCAGTGGGAAGACGCGGCACAAGGTTTTTGCCGTTTCCCTGTCCTAGACTCGTCCGAAGCGGAACGGCGCCAGGAGAGTCACGCATCTTCTCCCTGCCAACTCACTGTTGTGCATTGAAACATCGAATCTCTCACCGAGAAACTACAGGGTCATCTCTAGTTCGTTTCCAGCATCGTCCCCAGAGGCAGTGCAGCATACGATGGATCGCTCAATGGAACGCCAACGCATATCGTTTTCATGATGTGTGTCTTACACAAACGGAACGTTTTCTGGAGGATAGAGCCATGAAATTGAAAGTTATGACAGTAGCCGTTGCCATTACCCTCTTCCTGGCTGCGAGCGCATGCTCGAAACAGCCGGATCGCACGTATAAGGATTCCGTCAAGACCGCTCTCGAGCAAGCGGATTTGAAGGACGTAACGGTCAGCGAGGATACCGACAAGAACACGATCACGCTGGGAGGCACACTGCACTCTGAAGATGCCAAGCAGAATGCAGCCGATGTCGCGAAGGCCAACGCTGGAACCCGGATCGTCGTGAACGAGGTTAGCGTCCAACCCGTGGGTCAGGAATCGGAGGCCAAGAAGGTCGCTTCGAATCTCGACGACGGCATCGAGAATAATTTCAAGGCCGCCCTTGTCTCCAAAGGACTGGACAAGGAACACATCCGGTTCGACGCAAAGAATGGCGTTCTCAAGCTAAAGGGCACTGTGAAAACTGCCTCGCAGCGGAAAGAAGCCGAACAGCTTGCGCAGAACGTGCCCAATGTTCAGCAGGTCCTGAACGAACTCGACGTAAGGCGGTAGGAATGACCGGGGCAAAAGAGTTTTTTCTCTTTCGCCCCTTTTTTCTTTTCTTCAGCTTCCTCTTCAGAACTCCTTAACTCCCCGCTCGAACCTGGTATTAGGGCAAAACAAAAGGCCTTCAACTTTTACTATCCTCAAAGAGAAGAGAAAAAGCCGAAGGCCCAACCGCCCACCAGCGTTGTGGGGAATTGAACCTAGCGTCCGTACGTTCCGGTTACAGGCAACGGACGGTCACTTTTTTCGTAATCGGCCGTGGCCTCGCCCGTGGATGCGATGTCCTGCGCTCCCGTTTGCTGAAGGATCTGCTTCGCCAGCTTCGTCCACTTCGAATCATCGCAATGAACTGAGAGCAAAATCCCGCCTTTCATCACCCGCCCTTCGTACCGCTTGGCTTCGAACTCGGGAATGCCTAGTCCCACCAAACCGCCTGTAATTCCACCGACAGCGCTTCCCACGCCCAAGCCAGCCAGTGCAGCGACAATCGGACCGGCCGCGATGAAGGGGCCAATTCCTGGAATCGCTAATGCGCCGATTCCCGCCAGCCATCCGAGCGCTCCACCGACCACAGCGCCGGAGCTTGCGCCCGCCGCGACTCCTTCCGGTGCCTTGCTGGCTTTAACGGTTGTGAGTTCCTTCGAACCCAGATTCTCGGGAAAAAGAACAGAAATGTCTTCGTGCCGAAAACCCGCCTGTTTCAGCTCATTAAGTGCATTCTCTATATTCGCGATCTGAGGGTAAATACCGAATACAGCGGTGTTTTTTCCTGCCATGCGGACTCCTTATGCCCGAATTGAGATCCGTCACCGGTGGGGATTAGGGTTAGAGCTTGCCTGCGGCGTTATGGGCTGACCGGGAGCCGGACAAGGATTTCCAGGCATAGAGCTCGTCGAAGTGCTCCCCGTCGGAGTAGCGGCCGCTGTGGTGGCGCTCGTGCTGCTTGGCGACGTGGTCGATGTGCTTGACGAGGCGCTGGTTGTCGGGCTCGTGGACGATGTCGCACCGGTGTTGGCCGCGCTGGTTGTATTTGTGGCGGTGCTCGGCGTCGTGCTCGAGGTTGTGCTCGTCCCGCTTGCAGCTGGATCACACGGAACGGTACTCGGAGTTGTGCTTTGAGGTGCCGGCGTCGCGGCCGTTGCAGGTGGTGTCGCTGTTTGCGGCGTCGGAGACGCGGTTTGTGCCTGAGGCGTCGCGGTCTGGGGTGTGGGGGATGCTGTCTGACCAGCTGGCGTCGCTGTCTGCGGCGTCGGAGAGGCTGTTTGTGTGGAGGGCGTAGCCGTCTGCGCGACAGCCGAGATCGCCATCCCTGAGAGCAGCAAGCAACTCAATACACTGATTCTTCCATCCATTTGAAGTCTCCTCAAAATATTGATGACGCGAATTTGAAATACAGTTTTTAGTGTCGGAGCTTCCGCCGCGGGTTGGTATCCCATAGACGCCCTAGATCGCGGGAGTAGGATGGGGTAGAAGTCCTTTTCTCTGAAGGCGAGTATTTATACCAGGGTTGGGTCCGGAGGCAGCTTTGATTCTTCCTCACCAGCATCGACAGCAGCACCTTCCGTTGGCGAAGCAAACGCTTTGACAATATTGTTCCGTACTGCATACAAGACCAATTCGCTCACCGAGTGCAGACCCAGCTTGCTCATAATGTTGCTGCGATGAGTCTCTGCGGTCTTGACGCTCAAATCCAGCAATGACGCAACTTCCTTTGTGCTCTTCCCTTCCGCGAGCAACTGGACGACCTGTCTCTCGCGCTTCGTGAGAGTTTCCTTCTCCGCCGATCGGCGGTGGCCGCGGAGATCGGGCCGCAATACCGCCTGGCTGGTCTGCGAAGAGAAATAAGTCGTATTTCTTTGAATGGCTTCGACTGCTGTCACTAGTTCACGGGCCGCATCAGACTTTAGGATCAAACCCTTCGCGCCAACCTGCACTGCGGTTTTCACAGCTTGTTCAGTGTCATAAATCGTCAGAAACAGAATCTTGGTCTTGGGATTCTCATTGAGAATTTCGCGGGCTGCATCGAGACCGTTCAGGTTCGGCATGCCGATGTCGAGCGCTATGACGTCAGGTCTCAATTCCCGAGTTTTTTGAACCGAGTCCCATCCATCGACCGCTTCGCCGCACACTTCCCAGCCAGCATGGGATTCCACGAGGAAGCGGAGTCCTTGCCGCACAATTTCGTGGTCGTCGGCGATCAGGATGCGAAGGTTGGACAATGATTACTCCCCCGACAAGAGACACTGCAATTTGATAGTCGTTTCCATTGGAGTCGTAGTCAGACTCGACAAGGCCACGTCCTTTGTAATGTTCGCCAGTCGCGATGTACATACTGAGAAAGCTGTACACTCCTTTGGCGTCAACATTGAGATAGGTAAGGATCTTCGGTCACAATAAGCCCAATCCGGGATTTGTTATCCGGCAGTCCAAAAGAATGTCGTTTACCCTACAATAGAGCCGCTGAAATGATCGTAGGATGGTGACTTGACATGGCGCGAAGCCCCTCGGTCAAACACTTTTTGACGAGCGCAACTGTGCGCTGCGGTATCGGCGCCTTGCTTGGCGTGTTCGCAGTCGGCGTGCGCGTATGGTTGACGCCGTTTTTGGGCGATCGGACTCCTTACGTAACGATCTTTGCAACCCTGATGTTCGCAGCTCGATATCTAGGTCTGCTGCCGGCCATTCTGACCGTTGCGACGTCGTGGGTGGGCATTTGGTTATGGATCCTCGCTCCGGGCCATAATTCTCTTGATCAATCGGAAATATTCGGCCTGATCGCCTTTCTCCTTTTCTCAGGTGTCATTATTGCTTTCGGAGAAGCGACGCGCCGTTCGATAACTAAGCGGGATGAAATCGAGCATGCCTTGCGCGAAAGTGCGCAAGAAAAACAGAACGAGATTGAACGGCACACCGCCGAACTGCACCGCAAAACGGAACAAACCCTCTATCAAGCGCGGCTATTGGACCTCGCCAATGATGCGATTTTCGTTCGCACCGCTAACGACAGAATTTCGTACTGGAATGAAGGTGCGGAACGGCTTTACGGTTGGAAAAAAGAAGAAGCCCTTGGCCGGTCAACGCATGAACTGCTACATACAGAATTCCCCGTCCCTTTGTCAGAGATTAAAAAGACGGAGCGCTGGCAGGGAGAACTGCTTCAGATTCAGCGCGACGGCGCGCGGATTACCGTCGCCAGCCGTTGGACCACTCTACGGGATCGCAACGGAGACTTTGCCGGATGGCTCGAAATTAACACCGATGTCACTCTCCGCAAGCGCGCCGAGACAGCTGCTCGACGGCTGAGCGGCCGCATCCTGAGTCTTCAAGACGATGAGCGTAGAAGAATTGCCCGCGAACTTCACGATAGTCTGGGCCAATATTTGGTCAGCGTGAAGGTCAATCTTGATCTTTTATCGACGCTGGTGAACGGGACTCGAGAAAATGAGCTTTTGTCCGATTGCTTGAATGCTGTAGAAGCATGTATTTCCGAGACTCGTACGATTTCGCATCTCCTTCACCCTCCTCTGCTCGATGAAGCTGGGTTCGCTTCCGCGGCTCGCTGGTACTGTGAAGGATTCGCAGATCGTAGCAAGATTCAGGTTGAACTTGAACTTCCACCGGAGATGGGTCGGCTCGATCGCGACGTGGAAACAACTCTGTTCCGCATCTTACAGGAAGGGCTCACGAATGTTCACCGGCATTCAGGCGGATCCAGGGTCACGATCAGATTGGAAGTAGACGCGGAGCAGGTTCATCTTCAAATCAGTGACGATGGCAAGGGAATTCCAGAACAGCGCCTGCGTCGCATGAGGGAGGACGGTTCAACCACCGGCGTTGGCCTCGCTGGGATGAGCGAGCGAGTCCGCGAATTAGGCGGTTTGTTTGAGATAACTTCCGCCGTTCGGGGAACGACTCTCGCCGTCACCATTCCGCTTTCTGAAGATATTGAGGCTTCCGACTTTGATACCGAAAATTCCCCCACCTCAGAAGAAAACCAAGAAAATAGCGGCCGTCCAGGCGCATCAGCAGCGTAGCTCGAGCTGCCAATTCTGTTTCGTCAATACAGTTTATTCTGTATTGTGCACTTGGCTCATCGTAAGGGATTCTATAGAGTCGCTTTAGACCTGTCGCCCGGGCATAATTTCTGGCAGGGTAGCTCCAAGCCGACTTTTTGGCTGTCAGCTAACACCCACACTATGGGTATTACCCCCCATCACGCTAATATGGAACTGAACATGAAGAGCCCATCTCTCGCCGGCCTGGAAGCTACGGGCAGCCCGGCCGCCATCAGTCCGCCGCACGCCCACGAGGCCCACCTTGTCCAACTCTACTCGGATGATGGGCTTCTTCTGGATGTCCTCTGCCGATTCATGGGCGGAGCTATCGCGGTTGGCGATGGCGGCATCGTCATCGCCACCAAGGCTCATCTTGAAGGACTCGACTCACGCCTCAAAGCAAAAGGCTTTGATACAACCACTGCAATCGATCAGGGACGTTACATCCCAGTGGACGCGGCAGAGACTTTGCCAAGGATCATGTCGGGCGGGCAGGTTGATGAAGCCCGTTTTAATGAGATTGTTGGTGAGCTTTTAACGCGGGTTCGTTCCGCTTCCGAGTGCCCCGATTCCCGTATTGCAGTGTTCGGAGAACTGGTCGCATTATTGTGGGCTGGCGGTAAAGCGGAGGAAGCGCTGCGGGTTGAACAGCTGTGGAATAATCTGGGACAAAAGCATCATTTCTCACTGCTTTGCGCCTATCCCATCACCGGATTCGATAACGATCGCCATATCGAGCCTTTCCTGAAGATGTGCGCCCAGCATTCGGGAATCGTGCCCAGCGAAAGTTATGTGGGACTGAGCACCATAGAAGAGCGACTCCGCACGATCGCAGACCTTCAGCAGAGAACGAGGGCACTCGAGCATGCTCTTAAGTTGCGGCAGAGTGAGGAACGATTCCGCCTGCTCGTTGAAGCCGTGCAGGACTACGCCATTTTCATGCTCGACACCAATGGGCATATCATCAGTTGGAATAACGGCGCGCAACGGATCAAGGGATATCAGGGTGCGGAGATTATCGGTAAGCATTTTTCCTGCTTTTATCCGCCTGACGATTTGAAAAATGACAAGCCTCGATGGGAGCTTGAAATAGCAGCGAAGGACGGCCGCTTTGAAGACGAAGGCTGGCGCATTCGCAAAGACGGTTCCAGATTTTGGGCCAGCGTGATCATCACCGCAGTTCGTGACGAATCCGGCAAATTGATCGGATTTGCCAAAGTCACACGTGACTTCACGGAACGGATGCGGACTCAGGAGGCTCTGCGTCAGGAAATCAACGACAGAAGAGAAATTCAGCGCAAACTCTCTGATTCGGAGCAATCACTGCGGCAGCTTTCCAAGCACTTGCTTCGCACGCAGGACGAGGAACGCAGGCGGATCGGACGCGAATTGCACGACAGTCTCGGCCAATCAATGGCAGCGATGAAGATCAACCTTGATGCTCTTTGTTCGCTGGTCGACGCAGAAGGGGCGGCAGGACAAAAGGTCTCGGAATGTGTTCAACTCGCGGAAACGGGCATCAAAGAGGTTCGAACCATATCCTACCTGCTGTATCCGCCGATGTTGGAGGAGATGGGTCTGAAAGCGGCGATTTCCTGGTATCTGGATGGATTCTCCTCCCGCAGCGAAATTGCCATCACTTTTGAGGTTGAAGATAGCTTCGATCGTCTGTATCCCGACGGTGAATTGGCGCTCTTCCGAGTGCTGCAGGAGAGTCTCACCAACATACACCGCCATTCCGGAAGCCCAACCGCCCTGGTTCGACTCAGACAAAAGGACGGGATGGTTTTCCTCGAAATCCAGGATCAGGGAAAGGGCCTCAAGCCCGCCCTTCTGGCGCGCTTAGCTCAGGACTGGATGGGCGCGCCCGGGGTTGGATTGCGAGGAATGAATGAACGCATGCAGCAATTGTGGGGAAGGCTTGAACTTTCCTCTACCGCTAAAGGTACAACTGTGACCGCGATCATTCCGTTGGTGGAAAGCTCGGCGACCCCCACCGAGATCTATCGCAATTCAAGAATCGTTGCCGCCCACCCGCCCCCAGACAACCTGAAGAAGTAATTCCTGCAACCAAACTCCGCTGCAAATCTCTGCAACGCGTCATCAGGCGCGTCGCCTAAGGAGCACTTCATGGCAGACGATCCGAACAAGAATCCTAATCAACAATCTGGACAACAGGGGCAAAACCCCGAGCAACGTCAGAAAGACCAACAGGATCCCTCAAAGAGGAATCCCAGCCGCCAGGACGAAGAACTCGACCAGCAGGGCGGCCAACGCCGCGCGTCGTAGTATTTGTCTTTGCGATTGAGGTCCCGGTGAACACGCCGGGACCTTAATTTTTTGGTATTGTGCGCGACGTTTCCATCGCCAGGTCAATTTGAGCGGTCTACTACTGCTAGCTCCCCTACTGCAACCAGACGGTCTTGATATTTACAAACTCGCGAATACCCTGCACCGAAAGTTCGCGTCCGTGGCCCGAATGCTTGACGCCTCCGAACGGAATCCGCGGATCCGAAGCAACCATCTTATTCAGGAAGACCATTCCCGCTTCGAGGTCGTTGACGAAACGCTCGGTCTCCCCCGGATCATTCGTCCAGGCACTAGCGCCCAGTCCGAAGCGGCTATCATTGGCGATTCGAATCGCGTCGTCTACCGACTTGACACGAAAGATGGAAGCCACCGGCCCGAAAAATTCTTCCTTATATGCGGGAGAATCCTTAGGAATATCTGCGAGCACGGTTGGGGCATAGTAATTACCCACGCGGTTGAGCGGATGCCCGCCCGTCAACAACCGGGCGCCGGCAGAGACACTTTTCTGCACGTCTGCATCAAGCGACATTACCGCCTCGGCATTGGCGAGCGGTCCGAGTTGAGTTTTTTCGTCAAAGGGATCGCCGATCTGCAATCCTTGCATCCGGCTCACAAATTTTTTCTCGAAATCATCCGCGATCGAATCGGCCACAATAAAACGCTTCGCCGCAATGCAGGACTGTCCATTATTCTGAATTCGGGCTTCCACTGCGGTGGCAACAGCAGCCTCTAAATCGGCGCTCGGCATAACGATGAAGGGATCGCTCCCACCGAGCTCCAGCACCACCTTCTTTATGCGTTTTGCCGCGGACACTCCTACCTGAATGCCTGCTTGTTCGCTTCCGGTAAGAGTCGCGGCCGCCACTCGCGGGTCATTTAGAATTCCGTCGACGGGGCCAGATCCGATGAGCAGCGTCTGTATAACTCCTTCCGGAAATCCGGCCCGCCGGATGATGTCTTCAATTTTCAGCGCGCACTGCGGCACATTGGAGGCGTGCTTCAGAAGCCCAACATTGCCGGCCATCAGTGCCGGCGCAACAAAACGGAACACCTGCCAGAACGGAAAATTCCACGGCATGATTGCGAGGACCGGGCCCAACGGCAAATATCGAATGAAGCTGCGCTTAGCTCCGGTTTCGATTACTTCATCAGCGAGAAAGCGTTCGGCATTCTCCGCGTAAAAGCGGCATCCTGCCGCGCACTTCGACGCTTCGGCAACCGCCGACCTGAGAGTTTTTCCCATTTCCAATGTCATCAGCCGCGCGCATTCATTCTTCTCGTTTTCGAGAATGTCTGCAGCTTTCATCATCATCTGGGCGCGTTCGGCAAACGAGGTCCGACGATGCGACTGGAAAGCGGAACTCGCCAACTGAAGTTTGTACTCGATTTGCTCGGGAGTGAGAGCTTCAAAAGTCTTCAGCACTTCACCGGTGGCAGGATTTGTAGTTGCGATCGCCATGATTCACATTTTCCTCCCGATTGTCATTCTCACCATGGTACCGGTGAATGATCCGCGTCAATCTACGACAGCCGAACTACGCAATCAACTCCCGAGAACCTTCGTCCATGTTCCTTTCTGTGCTGAAGTCTCAACGGCTTCGAGGAGTTTTTGAACGTCTACCGCGTCATCGAAGTTGGGATGAAACGCCTCATTTTTCGCAAAGCAGTTCAAGAAATCCGCCAAGGTCGCAATGAACGTGTGCTCATAACCGATGATGTGCCCCGGGGGCCAGAAATGGCTTGTGTAGGGATGTCCCGGTCCCGTGACTAGCACCTGGTGGCCGCCCTGGATCTCAGTCGCATCGTTTCGATCGAACACTTCCAAGCGGTTAAGGTCCTCGAGGTTGAATCGAATCGATCCTTTTTCACCGTGGATCTCAAAATAGTTTCGATTCTGACAGCCAATTGCGAATCTCGTGGCCTCGAATGTCCCGATGCTTCCGTTGGCGAAGCGAGTCAAAGCAATCACCGCATCATCGACTTCTCGATTCGGGGTGAAAGTGTGTATGAGACTTGTCAATTCACTGATCGGGCCATTCAGCATGAGAGCCAGATCCAATGAATGAGAGAGCAGATCGCCCATAGCGCCTGAGCCGGCCTCAACCTTCCGAAATCTCCACGCGTCCGGACTTTGCGGATTGGCCCCCCAGCTTTGCAGGTAGGTTGCTCGATAGTGGTACGGCTTCCCTACTTTGCCCTGTTCGATCAGTTCTTTCGCTAAAGCGATTGCCGGCACGCGGCGATAGTTAAACCAGACAAGATTCGGAACGCTGTGTGCAGCATTCGCCATTGCCTGCGCTTCGACAACGTTCATCGCCAGCGGCTTTTCACAAAGCACAATTTTCCCAGCTTCCGCCGCCGCGATGGCGATCTGGGCATGGAGGTGGTTCGGAGCGCAGATATCCACAACATCAATATCTTTTCTGGTCACAACGGATTGCCAATCGGTCTGCGCCTCTTCCCATCCCCACTGCGACGCCATTGCTTCTACCGCGGAACGTTTGCGTCCGCACATCACCTTGAGTTTGAGGTCATGAGGCAAATCGAAAAAATGCCCAACCTGTATGAAGGCATTGGAATGAGCTCTCCCCATGAATCCGTAACCGATCATGGCGACGTTGAGTTTTCGTACCTGTTTGGCCATGTGCTCCTTTTTTAGATCTCGCGGATCATACGCTTTCAACCAAGCCAGACTCAAATTCGCACAACTCGACGACGCGGGTCACCGCAATCAGACCTCTTTATACTGGCACCTTCAGGGGTCCGAGGCTCAGAACGGCGCACCATCTCCCGGCTGAACAAGATTACCCGTAATACCGGAAGTCCTTCCAGAACTCCGGCCAACTCTCCCGTAGTCCTCGACAGACATAAATATCAGGATGATCGCTCGTTTCTTCGTTCTCGATGTTGAAAGGGTTCGGAGTATGTCCCGCCACCACGCATGAAGAAAACTTTCTCTCCAGGAAATCGCGCGAGATGCCCAGGACAATCAGGGTTTCAGGAGGAGGATTGCCATATCCGCGCTGCCAGAAAGAATTCACGCCGCTGATGGCCTGTGGCAGTCCGTACCTGGTACCGTAGAGATTGACCGACCCCGCTTCTCCATAGTTCCCGGCCAGTACCGCTAAACGCGCTCGATCCCGCATTGGAAGAGAATCCCGGATTTCGGCGACCGCTTGAACCAGTTCGGGCCATCCGAGTTCTTCCACGAAGTCCCCTTGAATTTTTGCCGCGCGCTTGAACCACTCGGAACCCAACGGCGCAATGGGCAACGTAAGAGCACCCATGACGGCAATGTCGGCTATGAGCGTGGTCCACACCAAGAAGCGTACGGGCCATCGCACGGAACCTCGCAAGGATGCAATCCATCGTTCGCCCCACACGCTCCCTGCTGCGTAGAGCATCGGGTAAGCTCCCGCGAGGTAATAACCCCGTCCTTTGGCGATCACAAAGAGCAGCAGCGGCACAAGAAACATCCAACCCAGCATCCGGAAACGGCGGCCAGCGTTCGAAATCAGGCTGTAGTAAAGCCCGGCAAGGGCGAGCACGAAGCCCAGAAGAGTAATCTCGAGTTGTTCCGGCAAGAAGTTCTTCGTGCGGCCGATCCGAACGTCGCGCTGATGGATATGTTTCAGAAAATCGAGAGATATAAAGTGATTTTGTGCCTGCCAGATGAGGTTCGGCAGAAACACGACGATCGACAAAGCAACGCCCCACCATAGCCATTTGCTGGCCAAATATCGTCGCGCATCGGTTAGAAGTACTGCTGCCACAATTCCAATGGCGAAAAACCCGATGCCATATTTCGCCATCATCCCGAGGCCGAGCGAGCTGCCGATAGCGAGCCACCACCGCGGTTCATCGCGCGCAAGCATTCGAACTACGAAATACGAAGTCAGCACCCAGAACAGGTAATCAAACGAAACGTACTGCATGAGCGCCCCGCCCGCTAGACAAAATGGCACCGCCGCGGCCGCAGCGACCAGTTGGGCGCCGCGGCGACCGCCCATCTCCCGCGCCATGAGGCCCGTGAGAACTACCGCAGTCGCCTGCGCAATCGCCGCGAAGAAGCGAAAACCGGTCAAAGAAGTTCCGAATAGTGTCAGAGAAATGCGGCCAAAAAGAGGCGTAATCGGCGGGTAAGCAACATACCCCCATGCCAGATGGCGCGCGTCGTCCAGTGTTGCCAGTTCATCGCGATGGAAGCCATAGCGGCCGCCGATGACTAGATGAATGATGACCGTCGCTGCCGCCACGTAACTTAAAACGGCGGTGTCGCTGGACCATGGAGAGCTGGACGTTGTGGTAGAAGTTTGCGGCGCGCCTTGCGGAGCCATAGATCACAAAATACTACCAATCCTGGCAGAATCTGTGTGTGGCGGGAAAGTGGGGGCGCGCCTATTCCGCCGATGCTACCTGTGTGGTGCGCTCGCTTAACGTGAAGGTCACTTCGACTGTGTCATGGGCGGGAACCCTGACGTGCTTGCTCCAGTTGACGGGAGCAGAAAAGACCGGACGCTTGACGCGCAACTGGGTCATGACGTCATAGAGCGCGCTCTCGCCTACCACCTTCCATCCTTCATGCCAGGCAACAATTTCATAATCGCCTGCAGGGATTTGCGTCATCTCGAAGTTGCCGTCCCCGTCGGTGACGGCATAGTACGGATGCCGTACGACCATCATCTCGGCGTTCATCCAAACGTGACCGGCATTGCAGCGGATGTCGACGAGTCCCTCTCGGTTCATGCTGCGTCGCGACACTTGGTCCTTGAAAGGAAACGGCAGGTTGTAATCGGCGGCACCCGACATGTGCACCGTGTGCAGCGTCGGGTCGCTGCTGTTCACCTGCAGATCGCCTTGAAGCGGGACCAAAAGAATGTGGGGTTCGTACCGGCAACTGCGTTGGTTGAGGAACTGACGTGGAGCGGGCAGATCCAGCGCTTTTCCCTGCTTAATGTCTTTGAGATACACCACGGTATTAGCGACGCCTTTGTTGGCGCCCACGACCAGACGCTCTAGGTCGCGTTGTTTCTGGCCGTCTGGATCGCAGATCTGAGCGTCTTTGTTAATTTGTGAAGCAACAAGATGTGGGAGAGGGCCTTGCCATTGCACAGAACCCTTGATCGTGCCCCCGTCCTGCACTGCGGTGACGCGATAGGTGCTGCCTTGCGCGGCGCACAACTGTGGGGATAGCAACGCTGCAAACATCACCCAAGCGATGCCGCGGGAATTCATCATTCACAACCTTGCAGCCTTTGAACATCGGCTGCGACGCTGAAATCGTATTTACTGGGGCAGCGGACCAGCAGAGTAGGAACGCGATCCTCTCCGCCATAACGAAAACTACCTTTCCGTGAGCTTAGATGGAAAGACAAACAGGCTGCAAATCACAGTGGTGCACTGGCCTTTTGGGAGGCCTTCTAGCGCTTTTCAATCCCCGCATACTTTTGCGGATACCTTCCGCCAACGTAGTCGGCACGCGGACGGATCAACCGGTTATCATCCAGCTGCTCGATAACGTGCGCCGTCCAACCGCTGACTCGCGAGACCGCGAATATGGGTGTGAACAAATCCACATCAATGCCTAGCGTGTGATACGTTGACGCTGAATAGAAGTCCACATTGGCATTGAGCTTCTTGTCACCCTTCACGAACTCTTCAATCTTGTGGGAATAGTCGTACCACTTGGGATTCCCGCTGCTACGTCCGAGATCTCGCGACATGACGCGCAAATGCGTCGCTCTCGGATCTTCGGTGTGATAGACGCGGTGCCCGAAGCCCGGCACTTTTTTCTTTTGAGACAGCATTTCCTTGACGTACTGAACCGGGTCTGCCGCTTTGGAGTCGATGTCTTTGAGAATCTTGAATACCGCTTCGTTCGCGCCCCCGTGCAGCGGCCCTTTCAGCGCACCGATCGCCGACGTGATCGCGGAGTGCATATCCGAAAGAGTAGCCGCCGTCACGCGCGCCGCGAATGTTGAGGCATTCAATTCGTGGTCAGCGTGCAAGATTAACGCTATATCCAGCGCGCGTTCGGCTGTCTCCGAGGGCGCCGTACCATTTAACATCAGCAGAAAATTGGCCGAGTGCGAGAGGCTGCGATCCGGTTCGACGATCGGCTTACCTTTGCGAACACGGTCATAATTCGCCACGATCATCGCGATCTGCGACGTCAAGCGAATCGCCTTATTGACGTTTGCGTCGTGATCGTTCTTGTTGTACTCCGCATCATAATAAGAGAGCGCTGACACCGTTGTACGCAGCACATCCATTGGCAACGTGTGTTTGGGCACCAATTGCAAAAACTTGAGGATGGCGGGATCCAGTTTCCGTTCCTCCGCCAGCCTTTGTTTCAGCGATTTGAGTTCATCGTCTTTGGGCAGCCGTCCGAACCAGAGCAGGTAGCAGACTTCCTCGAAAGTGGAGTGATCCGCAAGGTCGTGAATGTCATACCCGCGATACGCGAGAACTCCCTGATCGCCATCGATGTAGCAAATGCTGGAGGTAGTTGCGACTACCCCTTCCAGTCCCTTGGTGCCGTGGGTAGAGGTGACACT
This sequence comes from Acidobacteriota bacterium, assembly GCA_003225495.1. Taxonomy (GTDB): domain Bacteria; phylum Acidobacteriota; class Terriglobia; order Terriglobales; family Acidobacteriaceae; genus Acidiflorens. Next base: position 22,707 of record QIAJ01000007.1, on the reverse strand, counting down.
GGACATGTTTCCTCGCTTGCTGGGTTTATGAGTGCCGGTTGCTTCCAAAATCCGCGGCTGAGCAACTCTCTTTTATACGCCAAAGTACCCGCAGTTTCCATATGGACAGCTTGGTCCCGACCCCAATCAGGCGTATATTAAAGAGTTTGCTCCCTGCTGATGAAGCCCGTGTGCTCTCCCGCAGAATTCTGGATGATTTGGAGAAGTAAATGAAAACGCAAGGCCTGATTCTCGCATTAATTCTGACCTGGGCGGCACCGCTAGCGTTCGCCGACGAGGGGATGTGGCTCTTCAATGCATTTCCCAAAGACAAAGTGAAAGTCCAGTACGGCTTCGTTCCGACCCAACAATGGCTCGACCATGTTCGCCAATCCTCAGTGCGCTTCAACAGCGGCGGCTCGGGCTCGTTCGTCTCGGCCAATGGCCTGACCTTCACGAATCATCACGTCGGCGCCGACTGCATTCAGAAGATGAGTAAAGAGGGCACCGACTACATGAAGACTGGCTTCTACGCCAAAACGCAGGCCGAAGAAGCGAAGTG
>QIAJ01000007.1:0-22098 GCA_003225495.1 Acidobacteriota bacterium | reverse complement strand
CGCCCTCGAAAAGAGCTGCGCCACTTCCGCCACTCTCCGATGTGACGTAGTCACGCTCTACTCCGGCGCGGTATTTAATCTATATAAATACAAAAAGTACACCGACGTGCGCCTGGTTTTTGCGCCCGAATTCGACGCCGCCTTCTTCGGTGGAGATCCCGACAACTTCACCTATCCTCGCTACGATCTCGACATCACCTTCTTCCGCATCTATGAGAACGACAAGCCAGTCCACCTCGATCAGTACCTGAAGTGGTCGAAGACCGGCGTTCGCGATGGCGAACTGATTTTTGTCTCCGGACACCCTGGTGGAACCGACCGCCTCAAGACCGCCTCCCAGATGCAGTATCTGAAGGATGTTGACTACCCATCGCGTCTGGAAAATTACAAGCGGCGCATCGCGCTATTCCAGAAATTTGCGGCTGAGTCTCCCGAAAATGCGCGCATTGCCCAGGAAGAACTCTTCGGCTATCAGAATTCGCAGAAAGCTATCACGGGATACTTCGAAGGCCTGCGCGATGAAACGGAGATGGCACGCAAGAGCGCCGCAGAACGCAATCAGACCAAGCTCTACGTAGACAAGCATCCACACGAACCCAATCCCTGGGAAGAAATTTCCAAGGCCATGACCGTGGCACGCGATATCTACGGTCCACTCACCTACGTGGAACGAATGCGCGGTTTCAATTCTGATCTGGCGCAGTACGCACGCTGGATCGTCCGCGCCGCCGACGAAAAGCCGAAAGCGAATGGAGAGCGCCTGCGTGAATACCGCGATTCGGCTCTTCCCTCGCTCGAACAAAAACTATTGAGCACGGCTCCGGTCTACAAGAATTTCGAAACTGTAACCTTGAGCGATTCATTGGCCCAGATGCAGGAAGCCCTCGGTGGTGACAACGCAGCCGTGAAAGCCGCCCTGAACGGGAAATCGCCCGACGAAGTCTCCCAGAACGCAATCAGCGGTTCGAAACTCGATGATGTAGGTGTCCGCAAACAACTCTACGAAGGCGGGAAAGCCGCCGTTGCCGCCAGCACCGACCCTCTCATCGTCCTGATGAGGAATGTGGATCCAGCAGCCCGCGCGGTCCGCAAGCGCTATGACGACGAAGTCGACGCGGTGGAACGCCGCGATGGTGCAATCATCGCCAAAGCCCGATTCGAGCAAAGCGGCTTCACCCAGCCGCCCGACGCCACCTTCACTCTGCGCCTGAGCTATGGCGCCGTGAAAGGCTACGAGGAAAACGCTAAGAAGATTCCCTATTTCACGACTATGGCAGGCGCCTTCCAGCACGCGGACGAGCACGACAACAAACCTCCCTACAACCTCGCTGACAGCTGGACGAAGGCCAAGTCCAAACTCACACTTTCCACTCCGCTCAATTTTGTTTCCACGCCCGACATTATCGGTGGCAACTCCGGCAGTCCCACGATTAACAAATCCGGCGAAGTCGTCGGAATCATCTTCGACGGCAACATCCACTCCCTAGTCTGGAATTTCTTCTACGACGATCGCCAGGGCCGAGCCGTGAGCGTTGACTCTCGTGGAATTATCGAAGCGCTGCGGAGGGTCTACGGCGCGAACGCACTCGCGGACGAACTGACCGGCGTCAAGGTTTCAACGAAGTAAGGATGAACGAGCAAGACAGCTGTGCAGCGGAACATATGAACCTAAGGATCGGGTTCCGCTACGCTTCTTTTTTTGAGACTAGTTTGAGGTCAGTGAAAGCAACGCCCGTTTCGTGAACACCCGAATCATTTCCCGGCGGTACTCCGGTGTCAAAGACGAGGTCGTCAGTGGCTTGGCAGTCTTCGCGGCAAGATCTCCTGCTGCTTCGGCCAATTCGTCCGTCAGACTCTTCCCTTCCAGAAACTCGGTCACGCCCTTCACCAGCACCGGCGCGGGATTCACGGCTGTGAGGCCAATTCGCACGCCTTCTAGATACCCATTCGACTGCTTCATCACTACCGCGACGCCGGCCAGTGGATAATCAATCGATCCACGAACCCGTAGCTTGCGATAGCGGCCGCGATATCCCGCAGTCGACCCCGGCAGAATAATGCGAGTCACGAGTTCCTCAGGCTGAAGTTTGCGATACTCCAGTCCGTCGCCGGTATAAAAATCAGCAAGCCGTACTCGGCGTGTTCCCGCGAAACTCGCGATTTCAATCTCCGCATCCAGACACAGCAACGCCGGTGGCGTGTCGCCCGAGAAAGCCGCCCAGCATCTCGCGCTGCCTGGCGCTACGTGACACAGATTGCCGTCTTTCTTAATACAGAATCCGCACGACTTCCGCCACGCTAACGATTGGTTGTACCAGAGACATCGAGTGTCAAGGCAGATGTTCCCGCCAATTGTCCCCATGTTGCGCAGCACGGGGGACGCCACCGTGCCCGCCGCCTCGCATAGCACCGGATATAGGTCGCGCAGTAAATCCGATCGCTCAATTGCCGTCAGTGCAGTCAGCGCCCCAATCTCCACTCCACCATCACCCTGCGGACGAATCTCCTTCATTCCTGCGATGTGGCAAATGTCGAGCAGATACTGCGAATCCAAAAGCTTCTGCCGCATCGATGGCAGCAAGTCTGTGCCCCCGGCGATGATGCGAATATTCCCCGCATGCTGATTCAGTTGACCGACTGCGTCAGCCAGAGTTCGTGGCCGCAAAAGTTTGAAGTCTGGCAGACTCAATCCGCGCCTCCGGGCTGAACCGTTTTGCCGGGAAAATCCATCTCATGCCGTTCCTGTCCTTTGCCCTTGAACCACAAAGCGCCGCCATGCTCGCGGAATCGAACCGGCGCCGTCGGGTCCACGCCTTCCGTCAAGTTAAGCTGCTTCGCATTTTTCTTGGCGCGCAGAGCAGCGAGCACCCGCTCCGGCGTGAACGGTGATTCATGCAATCGGACTCCGACCGCGTCATAAATTGCATTGGCAATCGCTGGAATCGTTGCCGCCAGCGACCCCTCGCTACACTCCTTCGCCCCGAACGGCCCTTCCGGATCGATACTCTCGACAATGATCGGCTCGACCTCCGGCGACTCCACCGCCGAAGGGCTTCGATATTCGAGTAGCCCCGGATTCATGAGCAGCCCATCTTTCCAAACCATTTCTTCCGTCAATGCCTGCCCCATACCCATCCAGACCGAGCCAATGATCTGCCCCTCGACCGACACCGGATTGAGCGCCCTCCCGCAATCATGCGCCGCCCAAACTTTGTGGACCATCACCTCTCCCGTATCTTCATCCACGCTAACCTCGGCGACTTGCGCGGAATACGAATAAGCAGGCGATGGCCCGACGCCCCCACCTTTGTGCTTTCCGCCGCGAGCCGCAGCCGGAGGCGCATACGATCCCGTGCCAATAAGCGCGCCATGAAAGTCGATCGCAGCCACCACCGCTTCCTCGAAAGTCAGCGAATCCTTCGGACCTTCATCCTTCCGTTTCTGCTGTAATGATCCGCGAAGAATCTGTCCCTCAACTCGGCCCGACACCGTGGGTTGGGCTTCTGTGTCGCGCGCTATCCCGCCCGCGCTTCCTTTATGCACCGTGTCGTCGCGGAAGATCACATCCTCGGCCCCGCAGCCCATCTTCCTGGCCGCAGCCGCCGCAATCTGTTTTTTCACTTCCTGAGCCGCCCGCAGCGTGGCGTTTCCGTTCATGAAAGTAACGCGGCTGGAGTATGACCCGATATCAATCGGAGTCAGATCCGTATCCGCAGCAATCACTCTTACCCGGGAAAGCGAGCACCCCAGCGTCTCCGCCGCAATCTGCGCTACCATCGTGTCCGAGCCCTGCCCAATATCCGACGCCCCCGTATAGATGACCACGCCGCCGTCGCGGTCAATCTTGATGTTGACGGTGGAGTGCGGCATATCGGAACGGATGATCGAGTTCGCAGCTCCGCTTACGTAATGGCTGCAGGCAATGCCCAGCCCGCGTCCCTTGCTGAGTTTGCCCCTGCGCTCATTCCATTTTGAACGCGTCACTGTCTGCTCAATGCACTCCGGCAGCCCGTAACTCAGAACCCGCAGTCCATTGACGGTAATGCATGGTGGCTGGAGAAGATTGCGCCGGCGAATTTCCGCAGAATCAATGTTCAGCTTCGCCGCAATCTCATCAAGCTGCGATTCAAATGCGAAGCGTACGTTGACAGTGCCGTGTCCGCGCATCGCCCCACAGGCGGGCTTGTTTGTCAGGACCCGGTATCCGTCATATTGAATGTTCGGAATGTCATAGAGCGCGCCCAACAGCGCTCCCGAATAGAGAATGGTAACGACGCCATACGAACAGTAACCGCCGCCGTCCTGCACCACGCGGGCTTTGACGGCAGTGATCCGGCCGTCGTTCTTGACTGCGGTTTTCAGGTCGATGATGGTTCGCGGCCGTCCGCGATGCGCCCAGAACACCTCTTCCCGCGTATAGGTGATCTTCACCGGCTTGCGGGCCGCCCGCGCCGCAATGCCCGCAATAATTTCCACAGGGATCACTTCACTCTTTCCGCCAAAACCGCCGCCCACCAATGGCTTGATCACACGGATCTGAGACATTGGCATCTCCAGCACGAGCGACAGTTTATGTTGAAGATAGTAAGGAACCTGCGTCGACGACCAGATTGTCAGCCGTCCAAGTTCGCCGGTGTGCGGATCAAGTTCGAACGGGATCGCCGAAGACGTGGTGGTAATCCTTCTCTATATTATTCGGCTTATTGTCATGGATGAGATCGCGCTCTGCCTTCATCGACTCTTCCGGATCGAAGTAGGCCGGCAGCAACTCATAATCGACATTAATCAGCTCAAGAGCCTTCTCAGCGATCGCCTCCGAGACGGCCGCCACGCAAGCGACGTTATCTCCAACGTAACGGACCTTGTCGAGCGCGAGAGCGTGCTCGTCGTGTCCAACAGGAAGTATGCCGAATGGATTGGGAGCGTCTTTGCCGGTAACGACCGCGATGACGCCTTCGAGTTTTAGAGCGCGGCTGGTGTCGATGCCCCTGATGCGAGCATGCGGATGCGGCGAGTGCAGGATCTTTCCGTAGAGCATGCCGGGCACAGAAAGATCGTCGGTGTATTTGCCCGCGCCGGTAGTCTTCCCGGCAGCATCGATCATCGCGATCGGCTTGCCGATGATGGAGAAGTCAGTCATTAGGTCGTTAGAACAGACCAACAATTAGAACAGCCAACAAATGGTCTTGAAGGTGCTTTTGGGAGGGCACGGCTTTAGCCGTGCCGCAAAAGACCTCTCTAGATTCGGCTTCAGCCGCTGAGTGGCGCCTCGTCGGCTTCCACACGTTCCCATCACTTCGCCGCCATCCCCTTCTTCTCCGCATCGATCGCCGACTTGATCGCCTGGTACATCTGCGTATAGCCAGTGCACCGGCAGAGATTGCCGCTGAGAGCCATCCGGATTTCCTCTTCGGTCGGGTTTTCATTCACCGAGAGCAGATGCTTCACCGTCATGATGAATCCCGGGGTGCAGAACCCGCACTGAGCCCCGCCCCAGTCGCCGTATGCTTTCTGAATCGCCGCCAGGCTGCCGTGTTCGCTGACGCCCTCGACGGTAGTGATCTCCTGCCCTTCGCAACTGCCCGCGAGCAGCGCGCACGAAAGCATCGGCGTACCATCGACCAGCACCGTGCAGGACCCGCATGATGAATCGTCGCACCCGCGCTTCGAGCCTGTAAGATCCAACTCTCGCCGCAAAACATCCAGCAAAAGCGCATTGGGCTCGATAGCCAGCTCGTGTGTCTGTCCGTTGATGCGGAGTTCTGCGAGTTCCTTTTTCATGAAAGCTCTTAGCTCTTGGCCCGTTAGCTGAACCCACTCTTGCAAGAGCTAACGGCTAAGGGCTAAGGGCTAAGAGCTGCCTCAGTACAACGGTATCTTCGGATCCACCGTCCGCGCCCACCCGTCGATCCCGCCGCGCATGGACTGTGTCTTCTCGAATCCCTGCTGACGAAGCCAGTTGGCGACGCTGAGGGAGCGCATTCCCTGATGACACATGACGATGATGTGCTCGTCTGGGTCGAGCTCTTGATGAGCCCGAGATGGAATGTCGCCCATCGGAATATGTTTCGCACCTTCGAGACGAGAAGCTTCCCACTCCCACGGCTCGCGGACATCGAGCAGTGTGAACGCCTCGCCCCGCTTCTGCAGCGCTTTCACCTGGCTCGAGCTGATTTCTAAATCGAGAGCGGGTTCAGTCATAACTACATGATCCCTTATGGCTAGTCACCGAATCCTATTCCCGCATCCCCACTGCCTTCGCCCGTCCCATGGTCGTCAGGCTCACGACCGCCGCCAGCGCCCACAATCCCCCCGTGCCGACGCGCGCATTATGCACCTGCCGGAGTGAAATCGTGCTCCACAACGTCAGGCCCAGACCGATTACAAAGTTCGCCACTAACAAACCAAAGAACACGCGCTCGCGGAAACAGTGTGTGTCAAGCGCCAGTCCCACGAGCAGCAGAATCCAGACAATGTATGTAGCTGCTGTCCATGCATCATGCGGCCATTCATATTCTCCGCGCGTGACATGACTGAATGAGACCCGGGCAAAGTACGAGCACGCCAGAAACCCCATGAGCCCCCAAGCCGTCGATCGGCACATGAGGTGCCCCGACTTGTAGGCGCCCTTGCCGTCGGCCCGAGCAGCCCGATCTTCTATCGGCCTATCCATTTTGGGGGTCGTCTCTCCATGAAAGCCGCAATTCCCTCGCGGGCGTCCTCGGTGTTGATGAGTTCTTCCAGATAAATTTTCTCAGCCCGGGCAAGTCCCTTGTCAAAGTGAATTGCGTCCCAAGAATACATGGATTTCTTAGCATGAGCGAGAGCCGCTACACTCAAAGCACCGAGTTCTTCAAGCGTTTCCTGAACGATGCCCGCGAGCTCATCGCTACTGGCCGAGCGATTCGCCAGCCCAATCGCGGCGGCTTCATCGCCGGAAATTTGCCGTCCTGTCAGGATAAGTTCGTTTGCGCGTTTCTGTCCGACCAATGCCGGCAGCGCTACTGTCGCAACTGGCGGATAGCAGCCCAGTTTGATCTCCGGAAATCCCCAGACGGCATCGCGCGCCGTGTACACCACATCGCAGACCGCGGCCAGTTCCGCTCCGCCGCCCAGGCAAGCGCCCTGCACGGCGGCGATCGTAATCTTGCGAGACGCAATGATCGCCCGAATCACAGCGTGAAAACTGGCGAGCATCTCGCTAACCTGTTCAGGACCATGGGCCCTCACGTCCACGCCGGCAGAAAATGCCCGCGAATCACCCTCAAAAACAATGGTCGAAACATCGACGCGGGCTTCCAGTTCCGCCAGTATCTCCTGTAATTCCTGCATCATCGGAACGTCGATGACGTTCAGCGGAGGGTGAGTCAGCTGTACCCGCGCCACCGGCGGAGTCACCGCGAGTTTTACCCGAACTGTCGAAAGCACAATCACCTTAGCCTTAAGCTATAGAAGCCGTAAACCCTGTCTTCGCCATAAGATCCAGGCATACTTCAATTCCTTTGTACGTACATTCCAATCCGTATAGTGTTCCAAGTGGAACACTTCGCCTATATATTGATCGCCGATTTCCGTGGTTCCCCGATCGTCGAAAGGGGGTCACGCGCCCCCTGTTTCTCCTTAATCCACTTCTTTTCATTGCGGAGGATGTCCAGCAGAAGCACCTTGTCCTTCGCGCCCGGCAGGTACTCTTCGCAATGCTGCTCGTACTCGCGATCATCGAGAGGTTCGCCGGTCTCGCAGTGGAATTTCTTTCCCGCCCATCGTCCGATGTTGCGATTGAAGTGCATGTCAGGCGTGTAGAACTTCTTGTCGCCTGGCTGCAGAAAAGAGTTGAGCCGATCGATCAGGCCTGAGACTTCTTTTTGATATAGATGGCGGTTGTAGTCATTGAGGTCATCCAGGTCGGCAGTTTCCTGGTTCTGCGGCTCATCATAGCGGCCCTTGATGCCCCACACATACGCCCAGTGCGCCGACGAGGAATGGTCTGTGCCAAACAAGTCGTAGGAACTTGAGATCCATTTGTTTAAATATTTCTGGATCAGCCACTGCGGGATGACTCCAGCTTCAACCACGCGACGGAGACCGTCGTTGCCGGTGCCCATGTGAAAGGCTTCTTCGCGCAGCATGTAGGACGTCGACCGGCCAAGCGGAGCGAATGACGAGTACTTCAGCATCTGCAACTGGAATTTGCCGTCGCGGTCGACGAAATCAGTGTAAGTGAAGAAGTCGAGCCAGTTGTCGATGTCGACGTTGAAGGTGCCGAGCAGGCGCTTGTTCTCAAAGGCGCGGCGCTCGAGCATCTTCTGCGCCTCGACCTTGCCGGACGATCCGAAGAAATCGATGAGCAATGCGCACATCTGCCAGCCGTGACGCATTTCTTCGATCATGACGCGAGTGAGCGCGCGGCGATCCCAGTCGGTGGGCGCCACTTCGAACAGGTTGCGCTGCTGCTCAACGCTCGCAAACTCTGTGTCGCCCTGGTAGACGATCATGTTCATGAGCGCGTCGCGCATCTGCTGCGTCGGAACCTGGCGCAGGTTCTGCCATTTGGGACGTCCCTTGTACGATCCAAACTGAATGTCCTCGGTTTCGATTGCGCCGTAGAGTGTGTCGAAGTGAAAGGACGAAACGTCATTCTGATTGACGCCGATCTCTTTGCGCCAGTCATCGAAGAGACCGACCCAATCGCTGAAGCTCCCGATTTTCGCTACTTTACCTGGCATGCTCAAACCTCGCACAAGATTGGCCCGCCGAGCCTTTCGCTCGGCGAGATGGGTCAGAGACCCGTCGCTCCTCGAACTACTTCGCTTTGAATTCTGCCGGACGCTTCTCAACGTACGCGGCCAGGCCTTCTTTGGCGTCTTCGCTCTGAAACAGGATCTGCTGGTTTTCGCGCTCGACGGCCAAGGCAGACTCCATTGGAATTTCCCATCCCGTCTGAACGGCGCGCTTGATGCGGCCTACAGCTTTGGCCGCTTTGTTAGGCGGCGTGAACTGGCGGGCATATTCCATAATGTTGTCCATGAAGCCATCTTTTTCGTAAATGTCATTGATGATTCCGAACTCCTTTGCCTCCTCAAATGAGAACGTGTTGCCAGTCACCATCAGCTCGATGGCCTTGCTCTTGCCTACCAGGCGCGAGAGGCGCTGCGTGCCGCCGGTGCCGGGAAGCACTCCGAGGTTGACTTCGGGCAAGCCGATTTTACCGGCATCTTTGCGAGCGATGCGGAGGTCGGCGGCCATGGCGATTTCGAGTCCGCCACCGACGCAGTGGCCGTTGATAGCGGCGATGACGAGCTTGGGCGTGTGCTCGAGACGGAGCAGCATTTCATTGGCATGAAGGCAGAAGTAATACTTGAAGGTCGGATCAACCGAGGCGAGCATCTTGATGTTGGCGCCCGCGGAAAAGAACTTGTCGCCCGCGCCGGTCAGGACGATGACGTAAACATCGTTATCCATGCGGGCTTTGAGGATGGCCTCGTCGAGCTGCCGGTTCATCTCGTAGGTGTAGGTGTTGGCGGGCGGATCGTTCATCTCGATCACGGCCACGCCGGCATCGGTGCGGTAGTTGACAAGCTGCTTGGTAGCTTCGGCGGTGGTCGGCTGCATTGTGGTGGCCATGTGTCGCTCCTTTAATTCGTCGCAAATTTGCCGGCGCGAACTGCAGATCCCTCGCTCGCCCTCGGCTTCGCCTGCGGGCGGCTCGGGATGACAGTACTTAAATTTTCTGGCGCGATTAGAGCTTGTGTCGCGCTCTACTTCTGCGACGGGTGGAGCGGGGATCGCCGCTCATCACGCCGCTTAAAAAAATGTCGCCCATGCGTTGTGCCAGCTCTCTGGCGTTCCCATCGACGCGCGGGTTGTACCAGGTATAGATCCAGTTCATCATGCCGAACAGGCTCATGACGGCGGTGCGCGCATCGAAATCGAGATGGCGCTCGCGCTTGAGCGCCTCCATCAAGCCCAGGCAGATGCGGTAGTATTCGCGCTTGATGGCCGCGATCTCGGAACCCAGGCCATTCTTCAACGCTTCATCCTCGTGCGAGAGGACCTTCATCCCTTCCTGATTGGCGAGGAAATATTCCAGGTGGTTAAGGATGAAAATGCGGACACGCTGCTCGGGCTCGTCGCTCTCTTCGAGGCGCGTCTTCAGCTTCTGCAGGATGGTGGTGAAAGTTTCTTTCTGAATGAGGTACAGCAGGCGCTCTTTCGATCCGAAGTAGTGATAGAGACCGGCGAGCGACATACCGGAGGCGCGGGAGAGATCGCGCATGGACGCGCCTTCGTATCCCTTTTCGCAGAAGACTTCGGTGGCATGGCCGAGGACCTCACCGAGGCGGCGGTGGAAACGAGCGTCGGATGCTGGGCTGTGGCCTCGAGGTGGACGTCCGGGAGCGCGATTTGGGGAAACGCGAGGCATTCAGTTCGAACGTTCGTTCTAATTAATTATACGGCAGTTGTGCGTAGGATCACAAGGGGTTGTGATGTTGGCTTAGTTCGAGGCGGGCTCGCGTTCGGTCAGCAGAATTCTTTTGATTTGATTCCGATCGAAGGTCTGGGCATTTCCTCCTATCCGGACCTCGACGTGCATTCCGCTCACTGAGACAAGGTCTCCTGAGAGGACCGAGCCATCGCACAATTCAATCGTGTCGTGTGCGGCGGTACCCAGTTCGTAACTGACACTGCCTCCCGATGCATCCCGAGCGGTGATCTCGAGCGGGAATTTACCTGAATTAAACCCGTCCTTGCTGAAGTCCAGCTGGTGCTTGCCAATAGCAACCTCAATGATCTTCGGGGTGGTGCCCGCTTCTTTTCCATCAACGCTCAGCAGGGCACCTTGAGGCACTGAGTTAACAGTCATCGAAATCATTCGCGGCGCTGCTGCGGAAACAGCCAGCGATGAAGGAGTTCCGGAAGCCAAGAGAGTTATCTGAAACTTTACGGTCTCGCCGGACCCCACATTGTTGAGATTAATGTATCCCTCGCCGATTCGGGCTTTGCTCTTATCGAAAACATAAAGCGACAAGTTTAAACTTCCCATCGTCTTGCCGGACAGGTTGTCAACCGTAGTGTCGGTGATATACGTGCGTTGCTTCCCCACGCCAGCAATATCTTTGAACTTGGAAAGGGTCAGACGGAGAAGCGGCCGACCGGAATCGGGCCAGGTAATGACCTGAAAGGGCGGAGCGTCCTTCGCTGCCACTGTTACGACACACAGAAAAACCAGAGTAACCGCAGGAATCAGTTTATGTAACAGCAGACCAGCCCGTCGCGACATGGACGGGATTCTTGCATAAGAAGACTAGGCATTCAACAGTTCGTTTGTTCTGTCATCATCAGACGGTCAGGGGCACCCGCCCCAGGCATCAGCTTTTGATTCCCGCCATCAGCTTTTCAATCTCCGATTTCAGATCGGCGGTGAGAGGAAGGAATGGGAGACGGGCGGGGCCTCCATAGTAACCGTTCAGGTCCATGGCATATTTCACGCCGGGAACCCCGATGTCGCTGACGATTCGCTGGGCAGCCAGTTTGACTCGTTCCTGTTTTTCACGGGCCAGGGCGCTATCGTTATCTTTGATCGCTGCGTAGATTTCATAACATGCCATCGGGGCGGGAGAGGCGAATGCAACGATGGCTCCTACGGCGCCTAAGGCCAGCGATGCTTCCAGTTGATGAGCTGCGCCGACCAGCACTTGAAATCCAACTTCTTTCTGGCGCGTCTTCATCTTGCCTACGACAGTTACAGCGGAAGATGAAAGCTTTGCGGGTTCAGTTTTCGCAGCTCCTCCGAGAGCCTCGACTGAAACCAGTTGTCCGCCATTGGAACTTTCGGAGGCAGCGGCTTTTAACATGCGCGGCGTGACAGCGTCGAAAGTGTCTGTAACCGTCGCAGAGCGTTTCACGTGACGGGTACCCTCAACCATTGTTTTTACTTTCTCAAGATTGCCGCTGGATTCCTTGATGCCAATGATATTGGGATGGTCCGAGAGTTCGGCGACAAGTTCGGCGGGGATGTCGTATCCAGTGGCGCCAGGAAAGTTGTAGATGAGGATGGGCAAGGGGGAGCGGTCGGCCACCGTCCGATAAAACGCCAGGATGTTGGCCGGGGCCATCTGCTTCTTGTAGTAGTGCGGCGTGCGGACCATTGCGGCGTCGTAGCCGAGTTCGGCTGCGTACTCGGTCAGTTTTATGGTTTCGTGCGCGGACTCGATTCCGGTACCAGCGATCATCACTTTGTTAGGAGCGGCGGCGGCGATGGCGGTCTTGAGGACATCGCGGCGCTCCTGATCCGAGAGCAGAATCGCTTCGCCCGTGGATCCCTGGACAACTATGCCAGCCGCGGGCGTGCGGGAGTAGCGCTCGACGTTTGCCTCGAGCTTTTTGTGGTAAACGTTGCCGTCGGGATAGAAGGGCGTCGTGATGGGCGGGAAGATTCCGTGGAGAAGCATAAAGTCAACTCTTAGCCATTGGCTCCTAGCTGTTAGCTTACCAGCTTCGTCGCGCCTGAGATTGTCAGAGCTTAGCGACCCGTTCCGCGTGGAGCGCCTGCAAGGCCTGCACCTTTACTTCTCCTCGTTGGAGCGCGGCGATGCCGTCGGCTGCGGCTCGGGCTGCGGAGATGGTTGTGATCGTGGGAATGCGCGCGGTTACCGCAGCTCGGCGGATCGCTTTTTCGTCGAAGTAGGGATCGGGGCCGTGCGGTGTGTTGACGATCAACTGAATGCGTTCCGCTTTGATGAGATCGACGGGATTGGGGCGTCCTTCTTTGACCTTGTAAACGCGGTCGACGGGCAGGCCGGAGTTTTCGATCAGGTCGGCGGTGCCGTGGGTGGCGACCAATTTGAATCCGAGTTCGAAGAAGCGCTTGGCGATCTGAGCTACGTGCGGCTTGTCCTGGTCGTTGACGCTGATGAAAACGGTGCCTTGGGTTGGCAACTTTTGTCCGGCGGCTAGCTGCGCTTTGTAGAACGCCTCGCCGAAGTTGTCGGCTACGCCCATGACTTCTCCGGTGGACTTCATTTCGGGACCGAGGACGGTGTCGACGCCGGGAAATTTTGACCACGGGAAGACCGGCGATTTCACGTAGAAGCACCGTCCGGTGTCGAGGTCTTTTGCCTGCTCGATGAATTCTGGGAGGAACTCGCGGAGCTTGCGTCCGGTCATAAGGCGCGCGGCGATTTTGGCGAGAGGCACGCCCGTGGCTTTTGAGACGTAGGGGACGGTGCGCGAGGCGCGCGGGTTGACTTCGATTACGTAGACCTTGCTGTTGCTGTCAGCCTGGCTGCGGGGCTCCGCCCCGCTTGGACGGGTCGAAGACCCGTCCCTACACTCTCGGGGGATGGCGAACTGGATGTTCATCAGGCCGATGACTTTCAGGGCGCGCGCCAGCTTGAATGTGTAGTCGCGCATTACTTTGAGCTGCGCTTCCGGGATGTCGACTGCGGGAAGCACGCACGATGAGTCGCCGGAATGGATGCCGGCTTCTTCGATGTGCTGCATGATCCCGCCGATTACGACGTCTTCACCGTCGGAGAGAGCGTCGACGTCGACTTCAATTGCGTCTTCGAGAAATTTGTCGATCAGGATGGGGCGATCGTGCGAGTATTCAACCGCCTGCTTCATGTACTGCATGATGGAATCTTCGTCGAACGCGATCACCATGGCGCGTCCGCCGAGCACATAAGAAGGACGGACCAGAACCGGGAAGCCGATCTTCTTGGCGGCTTCGACCGCTTCCTCGGGGGATGTAACCATCGCGCCGGGGGCTTGCGGGATATCCAATTCTTCGAGCAGCTTTCCGAAACGCTTGCGGTCTTCGGCGAGATCGATGGATTCGGGCGAAGTGCCAATTACGTGAATACCGGCGGCTTTTAGCGGGAGCGAGAGATTGAGTGGAGTCTGTCCGCCGAACTGCACGATGACACCGACGGGAGCGCCGGTTGACGCCTCATGCTCGCAGATGGCGAAGACGTCTTCGAGCGTAAGGGGCTCGAAGTAAAGGCGGTCGCTAGTGTCGTAGTCGGTGGAGACCGTCTCGGGATTGCAGTTGATCATGATGGTCTCATAGCCATCTTCGCGCAGCGCGTAGGAAGCGTGACAGCAGCAGTAGTCGAATTCAATCCCCTGCCCGATACGATTCGGACCGGAGCCGAGGATGATGATCTTCTTTTTTGAAGTAGGCGCGGCTTCGTCTTCTTCTTCGTAGGTGGAATACATGTACGGGGTGAAGCTTTCGAATTCGGCGGCGCATGTGTCGACGCGTTTATAGACAGGTTTTAGCTTGTGCTTCTTGCGGAAGTGGCGGATTTTTTCCTGGCCCCCTTTGCCGTCGAGACGCCAGACACCAGCGAGACGTCCGTCGGAGAAGCCCATGCGCTTGGCTTCGCGCACGATTTCGGTGGGGACCGATTCCATGGGGTGTTTCTCCAGCTCGAGCTGCATGTCGTTAATTTCTTTGAGCTGGTAGAGGAACCATGGGTCGATTGATGTCATCTTCGCAATCTGCTTGATGGGATGACCCTGGCGGATCGCGTATTGAACGTATGCAAGGCGGTCGGGATGCGGCGTGACCAGGCGTTGCGTGAGAATTTTGGGCTCGATTTTTCCGGAGCCGACCCGCTTGCCGGTGTCGAGGGCGCGGATACCCTTCTGCAGCGCCTCTTTGAAAGTACGTCCGATGGCCATGACTTCGCCGACCGATTTCATTTGCGGTCCGAGGGATTCGTCGGCGCCGGGGAATTTTTCGAACTGCCACTTCGGAATTTTGACGACTACATAGTCGAGTGTCGGCTCAAAGCAGGCGGGCGTTTTGCGGGTGATGTCGTTGGGAATCTCGTCGAGCGTGTAGCCGACGGCGAGCTTGGCGGCAATTTTTGCGATCGGGAAGCCGGTTGCTTTCGACGCTAGCGCGGACGATCGTGAGACGCGCGGATTCATCTCGATCACGACCATGCGCCCGGTAGAGGGATTTACTCCGAACTGAATGTTCGAGCCGCCCGTTTCGACGCCGATTTCGCGGATTACGGCGATTGAAGCGTCACGCATCATCTGATATTCGCGATCGGTGAGGGTTTGCGCGGGGGCGACCGTGATCGAATCTCCGGTGTGAACTCCCATCGGGTCGAAGTTTTCGATCGAGCAGATGATGATGACGTTGTCTTTGGTGTCACGCATCACCTCGAGCTCGTATTCTTTCCATCCGAGGACGGACTCTTCGATCAGGCATTCGTGGACGGGAGAGAGGTCGAGACCCCGGGCGAGGACTTCCATCAACTCTTCGCGGTTGTAAGCGATGCCCCCGCCGGTGCCGCCAAGCGTGAAGCTCGGGCGAATAATTACGGGAAAGCCGATCTTTCCGGCGAATTCGAGACCGTCCTTGATGTTGTTGACGAGCGCGGATTTTGGCACGTCGAGGCCGATGCGCTGCATGGCGTCTTTGAAGAAGAGCCGGTCTTCGGCCTTCTTGATGGCGCTGATCTGCGCGCCGATCAGATGCACGTTGTACTTTTCGAGGATGCCGCCGTCGGCGAGTTCGATTGCGAGGTTGAGAGCGGTCTGTCCTCCGACGGTGGGGAGCACGGCGAATCCGGCGCTGGGAGACATGGCGCGCTCAATGCGAATGATCTCTTCGAGATATTCGAGTGTGAGCGGCTCGATGTAGGTGCGGTCGGCCAACTCGGGATCAGTCATGATGGTGGCCGGGTTCGAATTGGCCAGCACGACTTCGAAGCCTTCAGCTTTGAGCGCTTTGCAGGCTTGCGTGCCAGAGTAGTCGAACTCGGCGGATTGTCCGATGACGATTGGGCCGGAGCCAAGGATTAGGATCTTGGAGATGTCAGTGCGTTTTGGCATTTAATTGATTTGGCTTCTCCATGGTTATTCCGCTCCAGCAGCCCATGCCCGTGCGTGGGGCCAGGGAAATAAAGATCGGACGTTTACATGCTTTGCTGGCAATACTTGTTTTGATTCTTGTCGGCCAGCGCAGCGTGTCCCAACCATCTAATTTAATGAGGAGTTCGTAGTCACCCTTCTTGACCGTTTTCAGGTCAAAATGACCCAAGGAATCCGTTCGAGTAGTGGCAAGCGACTGCTTGTTTTTCTCCAATGCAATTTCCACGTTCTGAATTGGCTGTCCGGTAACGTCAAGCACCTGTCCGCATATCTGCGCCGTTGAAATACGTTTAGCGGAACACTCGTTAGCAAAGACGGAAGCCGCGCACCAAAGGAGCAGAAGTAAGACGACAACTGTGTATCGGAGCATTACAGCCCGCGAAGTACACCGGCTACTCACCCTTTGAATTCCTCCATCATTCTCACGAAATCCTTGAACAAATAGTGCGAGTCGTGCGGACCCGGGGCCGCCTCCGGATGGTACTGAACAGTGAACAGCGGCAGGTTCCGGTGGCGCATGCCTTCGAGGGTGTTGTCGTTCAGGTCCATGTGAGTCAGTTCGACTTCGCTTTGCGGGAGTGAGTCGGGGTCTACGGCGAAGTTGTGGTTGTGGGCAGTGATTTCGACTTTGCCGGACTGCAACTGTTTCACAGGATGGTTGCCGCCGTGGTGTCCGAATTTCAGTTTGAAGGTCTTGCCGCCGAGCGCTATGCCCGTCAGCTGGTGGCCTAGGCAGATGCCGAAGATTGGTTGGCGTCCCATGAGGCGGCGGATGTTATCGACGGCATAGGTACACGGTTCGGGATCGCCAGGGCCGTTGGAGAGGAACACGCCGTCGGGCTTTAGGGCGAGGACGTCTTCGGCTGGAGTCTGTGCCGGGACTACTGTGACTTTGCAGCCTTCTCCGCGCAGTTTGCGCAGGATGTTTTGCTTGATACCGAAGTCGTACGCGACTACGTGGAAGCGCGGCGGCTCGTCTTTTACGCCGACTACTTCGTCGGGCAGGTGCGAGCGTTCGCCCATCTCCCAGACGTAAGTGTGGTTCGTACTGACGACCTTCGCGAGGTCGGTTCCGTCCATCTTGGGAATCGAGCGGGCTTTGGCTACGAGTTTGTCGGAGTCAGACTCAAGAGTTGAGATCACGCCGCGCATCACTCCGTTGTCGCGCAGGTGGCGGACGAGCGCTCGGGTGTCGATGTCGGCCAGGACGGGAATCCGGAATTGCTCCATATACTCGTCGGCGACTTGCTGCGAGCGCCAGTTGGAACTGACTTTCGAAAACTCGCGTACGATCAGGCCCTCGATGTACGGACGGGTCGCTTCATTGTCTTCGGGGTTGGTACCGTAGTTGCCGATTTCGGGATTGGTCAGGACTTCGCCGGAGCACTCGCCTTTGGCGCCGTAACCTTTGCCTCGGAAGACTCTGCCGTCTTCGAGTGCAAGGATCGCTTGCATTGTGACTCCTGGGAGTGGATTTTATAGAGTTTAACAGGAGAAGGCGGGGATGAAAAGAAAAGGTGTCAGGTCGCAGCGGACAGATGGTAAGGAAGTTCACATGAGGCGGATCGTCTCGATTTTCCTGCGACCTGCGAGCTGCCAGCTAGCGTAAGCGCCCCACCTTCTCCATCGGCCAGTATCCGAAGACAGCCTTGCCGTAGATGAAGCGTTCGTTGACGGGGCCGAAGTCGCGGCTGTCATTGGACATGGTGCGATGGTCGCCAAGAACGAAGAAACTGCGCGCCGGAACCGTGATCTCAGAATAGGAGCGGGCATCGGCGTAGTCGGAGGGGACATAGTCTTCTTCGACCGGATCGCCATTCACGTAGACGGTTCCATTGTCGATGCGGATGCGGTCACCGGCGACGCCGATGACGCGCTTGATGTAGCTCTTGGTCGTGTCGCGGGGATAGCGGAACACGACGATGTCTCCGCGGGAGATCGGCTCCCAACGATAGACGAACTTATTGACGAAGATGCGCTCTTGATCTTCCAGACCGGGCATCATGCTGGTGCCTTCGACCTTCACCGGCTGATAAAGGAAGATGATGATGAAAGCAGAAATGGCGAGCGAAACCAGCAAGTCGCGCACCCAGACGGCGACTACGGGCAAGTGACGTGAACCGGGTTGTGTCGGCGGCGCAAGGACACTCGGCTGCGGACTACCCACATCGGGCATCGTAGTCACATTCTATATGGAAGGGGAGCGAGAGGCGAGAGTTGCCTCTGACCTTAACCATTTGCCAAGAACCCACCATTCACCGTACAAACAAGCCAGACCATGACGGACTACTCGATTTTCCCAATTATCAATGCCTCCCTCAATGGCTGCAGCGCTGTGCTGCTCGTGACTGGGCACAGGATGATTACACGTGGCAAGGTAACTGCGCATCGGGCGATTATGTTGACCGCTTTTGCGGCTTCTTCCATTTTCCTTGTTTCCTATCTTTACTATCACGCGCACGTGGGTTCGGTACATTTCCGCGGCACAGGATGGTCGCGACCCCTGTACTTCACGATTCTGACCTCGCACACGATTCTTGCGATCGTCATTGTTCCGATGGTCCTGATTACTCTGAGTCGTGCGTTGCGAGAGCGGTTTGACCGGCATCGAGCGATCGCGCGCTGGACATTTCCGCTGTGGTTATATGTCTCGGTGACGGGCGTGGTGGTTTATTTGATGCTTTATCGCGTGTTCATTTAGTCACACTTTCCCAGAAAGGTCCGGGGTATACCCGCTTGCCGAGTCCACTCGCACTTGGACCTTGGCAAGTCGCATCTCTGCCGATGATATTTCTTGCCGAGCTATCTGATTCATCACAAATTTCATGTTCACTCCGCACAGCCGCAGGTGCGGCCAAGTCTGCTATAGTGAGCGCTCAGAGGAGCCTGGAGTCATGAAAAGCGTAAACAAAGTCATTCTGATTGGAAATCTGGGTAAGGATCCCGAGGTCAAATTCACTCCGCAGGGCACGCCAGTCGCGAAGATCACAATCGCCACGAATGAGCGATTCAAGGACAAAGACGGCCAATGGCAGGACCGCACCGAGTGGCACAATGTGGTGCTCTGGCAACGTCTCGCTGAGATCGCGGGCGAATATCTGAAAAAGGGCGGCAAGGTGTATATCGAAGGGCGCCTCCAGACCCGGTCCTGGGACGACAAGCAGACTGGCCAGAAGAAATATATGACAGAGATCGTGGGTAGTGATCTCGTGCTGCTAGGCGGACGTGGCGAGGGCGGCGGTGGAGAGTCGGGAGCGCGCGGTGTGTCCAGCGGCAATAACTTCGATCAGCGCACCCCCGAACCAGAACATGCGACCGCATCGGCGTCAGGCTCCCCGATTACGGACGAGGACATACCGTTCTAGAACTTGCTCTACCTGGGAACGGAGCTCATCCTCAGCTAACGTTCTTCAAGGCCAAGTAGCAATCCCAACCGCTGCTGTACTGCCCCTATCACAGCGACTGGCGCCGGGGCGATGAAACGTGCGTTACGAGCCCGCCAGTCCAGGTTTTTCACCGCGTCGGAGAGGACGACGCCAGTGACTTTCAGTCCCGCCGGCAGCGCAACCTCGAAGGGGTATCCCTTCTGTTTGTTCGTAATCGGTACGACGATTGCCATTCCGGTGGGGCGATTGTAGCTGGCAGGCGACAATACAAGGGCCGGGCACCAACCTATCTGCTCGTGTCCGGTACCCGGATCAAAATCAATTTTGATCAGATGCCCTCGGTCTGGAACGTAGGGCTTCACCAGACTTCTCTGCCGACCGGCTTGCCCCAGTCCTGCTCGTCGTGGAGGTTCGTGGACGAGATGCGAGTGACCAAATCGCGCAACTTCAACTTGGGACTGACCGGCTCCAGCGCGATGCGGCCCTTGTCCACTCGGACCTCCAGGTAATCTCCATCCCGGAATTCAGCCTCCTCCAGCACTACTTTAGGAAGCCGCACGGCGTGGCTGTTACCCCATTTGACGACCTGAACTTTTGCCGTGGCCATGATCGATCCCCGCGTATTTAAGTATATACACCGGGATATCCGTGTGCAAGCAACTCTTCCATCAGCGAGAGTATCCTGATGTTATGGTCGCCACCTATGACTTCTCTAGCCGACAAAACTTGCGTTCCCTGCCGGGGCGGTATTCCGCCGCTCAAAGGAAAGGAACTCGTCGATATCCATCACCAGCTGCCAGAATTTGCCCATTGGAATGTCGTTAACGAGCACCATATTGTGCGCGCCTACAAGTTTCCTGATTTTCGTTCCGCGCTGGCCTTCGTAAACAGGGTAGGAGAAATTGCCGAGGAGCAGGGGCATCATCCGGATATCCTGCTGGGGTGGGGCAAGGTCGAGATCACGACCTGGACGCACGCGGTGGATGGATTGACCGAGTCGGACTTCATCCTGGCGGCGAAGATCGATCGGCTGCGGCAAGTTTCAGGGCATCCTTAAAGGCGACGCGGCAACAACCCTTTTTTGCCAAATATTTTTGCCATTGGCAATCTTTCATGCCATAATATCAGCATGAAACTCCGACTCGACAAATTAGGACGCATAGTACTTCCCAAGCCTTTGCGATTGCGATATGGGTTGCGTCCGGGCATGGAACTCGAGGTGAACGAAGGGGCTCAGGAAATCGTCCTGCGCCCTGCGAGGTCCTCTCCCACAATGGTGAATGATCGCGGGGTGTGGATTCATCAGGGGACACCAGTGAGCGAGGTAGATTTCGATAACGCCATTCGCGAGGATCGTGAAGACCGCCTTAAGAGAATCGGCGGGATGGAGTGAAGTTGTTCTTCGACACCTCCGTGTTGGTGGCGGCGGGGGTGCTCGGTCATCCTCAACATGCCGCAGGATTGGCCGCATATCGTCAGGTAATGAGTGGCAGGCACTCCGGAGTAGTCTCGGCGCATGGCTTGGCCGAAGCATATAGCGTGCTGACGCGCCTTCCAGTTACGCCAATGATTCAACCGACCGAAGCTTACCGTTACCTCACTGAGTCCGTCGTGCCGCATTGCGAAACCGTGTCGCTGGGAGAGCTCGACTACCTGGCGCTGCTTGAATCAGTGGCAAAGGCGGGGTCGCGCGGAGGTATTGTCTATGACGCCATACAATTGCAATGCGCCGTAAAAGCGGCTTGCGACCGCATCTACACATTTAATCTCAAGGATTTCATCCGCATCGCCCCGCAGTTGCAGAACAAGATCATGAGTCCGTAAATTCCTAACTGGTCTCGGCCGCGCGTTCACGAATTGCCAATCCCCAAATCAGCGCAGGCAGCAGCATGAGCATCCCCGCGACGCTCGCCACATTCCGGGCGGCGAAGCCTGCGTCCACGAAGCGCCCTGCGAGATAGGCGCCAGCAGCGATCGTGAACATGCACAAACCCAGGTCGGCGGCGAAGACGCGGCCTCGAAATTTGTCTTCGCTTTGCAGTTGCAGAAGAGTGGTTGAAAACACCCACACGATCGAGCTGCCGAAGTGCGCTAATGCAACGCACAAGCTGGCTTGCCACAGATGTCCGGCGACTCCCAACAGCATGTAGCCAGCGGCGGCTGTCAGAAATCCGGCGAAGATCGCAATCTCGAGTCGTCGGATCCATTGCCCTGCCCAGGAAGCGACGAGCAAGGGGCCGAGCAGCGCGCCGACGCCGCGAGCGCCCAGCAGAAGGCTCATGCCGAGAAATGCGCCCCTGGCAGGATCTAATCCATGCCAACGGACGGCGAACTCGTTTTGTCCCATGACTGTGAACAGCACCCATCCGGGACCAATGATCAGGTTCCCGGCTTTCACAAAGATTGTCGAGCGCAGACGAACCTGGGAGCGCACGTAGCGGATGCCGTCAATGACCGGAGAAAAATCCACCAGATCGCGAACGTGCAGCGGACGGGCACGTTCGGCATGCGGCTCGACAAAATGCATTCTGAGGATCAGCAACGCCGAGGCAAGAAACGACAGCGCGTTCAGTATGAACACGGCATCGCGCCCGAGGAGCGCGGCGATTGCTCCGCCCAAAGTCGCCCCGATCATCAGATTGAGCGACCAGGTGGTCGATGACAAGGTGTTCGCGAGCACCACGTCTTTGCGTTCCACGATGTTTGGGATCACCGAACTGCGCGCCGGCTCGAAGAACGCAGCCAGCGGAGTTTCGGCCACGAGCAGCGGATACACCAGCCAGACCATTTCTTTCGAGCGCACCAACAGCATGCAGAG
>QIAJ01000083.1 GCA_003225495.1 Acidobacteriota bacterium | reverse complement strand
GACTCTGTTCGTCGATCAGGTCCGTATATTCCTGAAATGTTTTGAAGCTCGACTGTCGCACCGCATGCTGCAACTTGCTGATTGTCAGCGGATTGAGCAAGTGGTACTCACCGTTTGTGCGGAAATGATAGCTCCCTCCAGCCGCGAGTTCTGACTCGTAATCGGTCACAGGCTGAAATGCATATTCGTGCTTCATCTGCGCTTCCCGAGCCAGCACATCGAGCCCGATTCCCTCGAGTCGCGATGACGTCCCCGCGAAGTAGGCGTCGACCAAGTCCTTATTGAGACCGATCGCCTCAAACACCTGCGCTCCGCGATAACTTTGGAGCGTCGAAATTCCCATCTTCGAAAACGTCTTCAGCAGGCCTTTATTGATCGCCTTGATAAAGTTTTGCGTCGCCGGTTCGGCGTTTGTCGTTTCAGGCAGATGGCCGCGCCGGGCAAGGTCTTCCAGAGTTTCAATTGCCAGATAAGGATTCATTGCGCTCGCGCCAAATCCGAGCAGGAGCGCGAAGTGCATCACTTCGCGGGGCTCGCCCGACTCCACGATCAAAGCAACTTGAGTGCGCGTTTCTTCCCTGACCAGCAAATTGTGAACGGCTGCCAACGCCAGCAAACTCGGAATCGGCGCATAGTCCTTATTCACGCCGCGATCGGACAGAATCAGCACACTGTATCCCGATGCAACCGCCAGCGAAGCCCGCTGACACAATTCGTCCAGCGCGCGCTTGAGTCCAGCCTCTCCGTCGGCGGTGCGGAACAAAGCGAGGAGCGTGATTGCAAGCAAATCTCCACGCGACACTCGTCGCAATTTCTCTAGTTCACGATTCGTCAAAATCGGATACGGCAACTTCAGCGTGTGACAGTTTTCAGGCGCCTCTTCAAGGATGTTTCGCTCGGTCCCAATGTAGCTAACCAGCGACATCACCATCTCTTCGCGAATGGGGTCGATGGGCGGATTCGTCACCTGCGCGAACAACTGCTTGAAATAGCTGAACAGGAGCTGTGGCTGGTCCGACAAACACGCGAGTGGGGTGTCAGTCCCCATCGAGCCAACTGGTTCTTCGCCAGATGACGCCATGGGCTCGAGAATCATGCGCAGGTCTTCGTCTGTGTAGCCGAAGGCCCGCTGTCTGGAGAGAATCGTGTGGTGATCGGCAGCATGCACCCGTGAAGGTTCGGGCAACTGGTCGAGCGTGATCTGGTTATCGTTCAGCCACTCGCCATACGGCTGCCTGCTGGCCAGTCGTTGCTTGATCTCTTTATCGGAGACGATGCGGCCTTCCACGGTATCGACCAGAAACATCTTCCCGGGCTGAAGCCGGCCTTTGGTCTTGATTCTTTCGGGCGCGATCTCGAGCACGCCCGTTTCAGAAGCCATCACTACCAGGCCATCGTGCGTAATGACGTATCTGCCGGGCCGCAATCCATTTCTGTCGAGGGTTGCGCCCACAACCCGGCCGTCGGTAAATGCAATCGCCGCAGGACCATCCCAAGGCTCCATCAACGATGCGTGATATTCGTAGAAAGCGCGCTTTTCCGACTTCATGTGGGGATTGCCCGCCCATGCTTCGGGGATCAGCATTGCCATGACGTGAGGCAGGGAACGTCCCGCCTGAAAGAGCAGTTCTACTGCATTGTCGAAGCTCGCCGAATCGCTGCCACCCGGTGCGATCGTCGGATAAACCTTTTGCAGGTCATCGCCGAATAGCTCCGATTTCAGCATCGACTGGCGTGCATTCATCCAATTCACATTGCCCTTAAGCGTGTTGATCTCGCCGTTGTGGGCGATGTAGCGATAGGGATGTGCAAGCTGCCAGCTGGGAAATGTATTTGTCGAAAAGCGCTGGTGGATGAGACAGAGCGCGCTTTCAACATCCGGGTCAGACAGTTCTGAGTAGAAATTGGCGATCTGCGGAGCCAGCAGCAACCCCTTATAGACAATGGTGCGCGCCGAAAGCGACGGCATATAGAACATTCCGGCGTCTTCTATACCGGAAGCGCGAACTTCCGCTTCCGCCCGCTTGCGCACCACATACAGTTTGCGCTCAAAGGCGTCTTCATCAATACCAGCAGGACAGCCAATAAAAATCTGCTGAATGTAAGGCTGCGATACTCTGGCGACCCGTCCGACTGCCGATCCGTCCACCGGAGTGTCCCGCCAACCCAGGACTTGCATTCCCTCTTCGCGGACAATCCGCTCCAGAATCCCTTCACATTGGAGCCGCTGATGCCGCTCCACCGGCAGAAACGTCATGCCGACGGCGTATAAGCCAGGCGCAGATAGCTCGAACCCTAGCTTCGAGCACTCGCGAGCGAAAAACTTGTGTGGGATCTGAATCAGGATGCCGGCGCCTCAGACTGATCAGTACCTGAATGCCCTGTTGAAGGATTTCGTGGCTTTTATGACCGCGGATGCTGGCCACAAAGCCCATTCCGCACGCGTCATGTTCATGGCGAGGATCGTACAACCCCTGTGCCTGAGGAAGGCCGTGCGCGCACGATGATTGCTCTTTGAAGTTCATGGAGATTCGTCGCCATCTTCTTTGGTACAGCCTGGGTACCTCAAAAGTACAATTCAGAATTTCGATAGTTGCGATGAAGATTTCCGCATTAAGCGCAACATCGTGAACGATAACGACATAAAGATTTGTGATCGGACGGATAAGTAGTTTTTTCTTCCGTAAAAGCAGTCTCCGCAATTAGTGTTATGTCGCATCGGTTTTTCAGATGAGGAGCCAACAAGTCTCAATGACAAGGTTGCTGAAGGTATTCCTGTTGTTGGCGGTGATTTGCGTGCTTGCGATCGATGCAGCGGCCCAGACACCCGCTGCCGGCACGACCGCGGGGAGCAACTCCCCGGGCGATTCTCAGGGGACACACATCGCCAGGCTGGAGCAGGCAGTCGTCGATGCACGCAGCTCCGGCGACAACGCATGGATGCTGGTCTGCTCCGCGCTCGTCCTCATGATGACGGGTCCGGGGCTGG
Source organism: Acidobacteriota bacterium (assembly GCA_003225495.1). Classification (GTDB taxonomy): domain Bacteria; phylum Acidobacteriota; class Terriglobia; order Terriglobales; family Acidobacteriaceae; genus Acidiflorens. The sequence continues at coordinate 23,132 of QIAJ01000083.1, read as the reverse complement.
CGCTGTTTTATGGCGGTCTTGTCCGCAAGAAAAATGTTCTCGCCACCATGATGCAGAGCTTCGCCATGATGGCCATCATCACCATCTTGTGGGCACTGGTTGCCTATAGCCTCGCATTTGGTTCCGGCAACAGTTTCATTGGCGGACTGCAGAACGCCTTTTTGCGAGGAGTCGGGGCGCAGCCTGATACCGACTACGCTGCCACCATTCCGCTTCAAACGTTCATGATTTACCAGCTGATGTTCGCCATCATCACTCCGGCGCTCATTACCGGAGCGTTCGCCGAGCGGATGAAATTCAGCGCGATGAGCGTGTTCATGATCCTGTGGGCTCTCGTCGTTTATGCCCCGATTGCGCACATGGTCTGGGGCAAGGGCGGTTTCCTGAATGCCGCGCTTGGCGGTCGCTTTCCAACCCTCGACTTCGCCGGAGGCACCGTAGTACACGTAACGTCAGGCGTCTCTGCACTGGTTTGCGCGTTGTATCTCGGACCTCGCATTGGATATCCCAGACAGCCCATGCCTCCGCATAGCGTTGTGCTGAGTTTTATTGGAGCCTGCCTCTTATGGGTAGGATGGTTCGGTTTCAACGCGGGCAGCGCGCTCTCGGCCGGAAGTCTGGCAACCAGTGCTTTCGTCGCTACCCATTTCGGCGCCGCGGCCGCCACGCTCGGATGGAGCGCGGCAGAATGGTGGCGCAACGGCAAACCCAGCGCGCTGGGCGCGATCTCAGGCGCGGTCGCCGGACTGGTTGCAATCACCCCCGCTGCCGGCTTCGTCTCGCCCATGTCCGCCATCGTCATCGGATTGCTGGCGGGTGTCTTCTGCTACTTCATGGTGGCAAAGGTCAAGATGCTCGCAGGCTACGACGATTCCCTCGACGCATTCGGCGTCCACGGAGCTGGCGGAACGCTCGGCGCGATCCTGACCGGGATCTTCGCTTCCAGCGCCGTGAATCCTATCTTCAAAGACGCCCAAGGGAATACACTGGCTTCTGGATTACTCGAAGGCAATGCTCACCAGTTGTTGAACCAGTTCGTCGGCGTGGCGATTGCCTGGGGGCTGGCAGCAGTCGGGACGTTGGCGATTCTGAAAGTAGTCGATATGACAATCGGACTGCGCGTTTCCGAAGACCATGAGATTCAGGGACTTGATTTTTCCCAACACGGTGAGGAAGGATACAACTGGGATTCGCCCGCATAGAAAGAGGTCGCCGGTCGCTCGCCGTTCGTCATTCGCAAGCTGTAGTTGCTGACTGCTGACGACCATCGACTCACGACAAAGCGAACCAACATGACAAAGGTTGAAGCAATTATTCAGGTCTCAAAGCTGGATGCAGTGAAGGATGCCCTGACTGAAATCGGCGTGGAAGGCATGACCGTATTTGAAGCCCGCGGCCATGGCCGCCAGAAAGGGCACACTGAGTTTTATCGGGGACGCGAGTACACGGTCGATCTGATTCCCAAGGTAAAGCTCGAAATCGTGCTCGCCGATGCCATGGTAGAGAAAGTAGTTCAGGCCATCATCACCTCGTCCCGCACCGGAAAGATCGGGGACGGAAAAATTTTCCTCTCGCGAATTGACGATGCCATTCGGATTCGCAACGAGGAACGCGGCGACGGCGCACTTTAGCCGGTCGCGCGAAGCATGGCTTTGGGATAGCGGAAACGGCCTCCCTCTTCCGCAGGCAGTCTAGCGAAAGAGGGAAGGAATCGTCGCCGAAATGAATACCGTGGCCATCGCCAGCAGTGAGTTACGGGACCTGTACGCAACGGAATCCGCGCGTATCCAGCAGGAATTTTCTGTTACTGGCGAGGGTAATGTTGCGCTCGCCCAACGCACCGCGGTCGTCGAATCGATCCTGCTTCGCCTCTGGACTGAAATCATTTCCGCCGAGCCTGAAGGGCCCGAAGGCTTTGCATTGGTCGCCACCGGCGGATTCGGTCGGGGCTGGTTGTTTCCTCATTCCGATATCGACCTCCTCTTTCTTCATGGCGACGGCGGCAGTGAAGACGCATTCAAAGATTCCATCCGTGGCTTTTCCCAGGAACTGTGGGACTTGCGGCTGAAACTTAGTCCTTCCACGCGCACTCTCGAAGAGTGCGAACGGTTCGATCCCGGCAACGTCGAGTTCGCCATCTCGTTGCTCGACTGCCGTTATATAGCGGGCGAACGCAAGTTGTTCGCGCGGCTTCGGGAAAAGACAGTTCCGCGCCTTGTTTCCCGCGAGAGCCACAGCCTGATCCAGAACCTGGGCGAAATCACGCGCAGTCGTCATCACAAGTTCGGCAACACCGTCTTCCACCTCGAACCCAACGTGAAAGACGGGCCCGGCGGTCTGCGCGACTACAACGTCAGCTATTGGCTTGCCTTGGTCTCGGCCATGGAGAAACTTCGCGTGTGGCCCGACCCGAAAGCGCTGCTGCCGGTCTCTTCCCGCAGAGCACTCGATGCCGCGCTCCACTTTCAAATGTCCACCCGCTGCTTTCTCCACTTCCGGCATGGACGTCACGACAACACGCTCACATGGGAAGCCCAGGACGAAGCAGCAGTCCGCAAGATCGGCGCATCCGATGCCGAAATAGCAAATGCCGCCGACTGGATGCGAATCTATTTTGGTCATGCGCGCGCTGTGCATCGCGTAAGCGCCCAGCTTCTCGAAGAGATTCCCGCAGCCTGGTCGTCGGTCTACCGCCAGTTTCAAAGCTGGAGATCGCGCGTTTCAACTCCAGACTTCTCCGTCGTCGACGGAATGATCTTCGTGCAAAAGCCTGACTCCCTGCAGGATCCCGAAATGCTGTTGCGCCTGTTTCACTTCATGGCCGAGCAGGGACTGAAATTGAGCACCACAACGGAATACAAGATCGAGCAGGTCCTTCCATCGCTGGCGTCCACGCCACCGCGTGGTGCTGAGCTATGGCTTTATCTCCAGGAAACGCTTGCGCAGCCGCACGCTGCCGACGCCCTGCGCGCGATGAATGCGTTGCGCTTGTTGCCCCTGCTCCTGCCCGAACTCAAAGGGATTGAAGCCCTCGTAGTGCGCGATTTTTATCACCGCTATACCGTCGACGAACATTCTTTCCTCGCCATCGAGCATCTGCATCGCCTCAAGGATTCGAAAGTAGACTCCGACCGTCGATTTGCCGGACTGCTGGAAGAAATCGAGCAACCGGCATTGCTCTACCTTGCATTGCTTCTCCATGATTCCGGCAAAGCTTCTCCCCTCGAGAATCACGTCGATGCCAGCCTGCAACTTACTGAAAGCTGCGCTGATCGGCTCGATCTCGATCCCGTGGACCGGGAAACGGTCCGCTACCTCGTGCACAGCCATCTGGAGATGTCGGCCTCCATGCGCCGTGACATCTTCGATCCCGCGAATGTGAGATCATTCGCCGAAAAAGTCGGGACGCCTGAACGGCTGAAAATGCTATGCCTCCTGACTTATGCCGACATCAAAGCTGTCAATCCCGAGGCTTTGTCTCCATGGAAGGCTGATAACCTCTGGCAACTCTACATTGCCGCGTCCAACCACTTGAGCCGCAGCGCCGATGAGCGCGTACATGCCGAGAACAACGACGCAACCCTGGCGCATCTACATTCCCTCGCGCCCGTCGCCGGGAAAAAGATCAACAATTTTCTGGAAGGATTGCCGCAGCGCTATCTGCGGATGCACAGCGTCAGCGATGTTCTGGCTCATACCGAGATGGCAACCCAACTCGCCAAAGATTCTGTTCAGCTGAGTTTGAAACAGGTTCGGCATTGGTATGAATTGACTCTGATCACCCCCGACCGGCCGTTCCTGTTCGCGACCGTTTCCGGAGCGTTGGCGGCTTGGGGAATGAATATCGTAAAGGCGAACGCATTTTCGAACGCCGCGGGCGTAGTTGTAGACACATTCTTCTTCACTGATCGCTTCCGTACCCTGGAGCTGAACATCCCGGAATGGGAGCGCCTGAAACAAAGCATCGCGGCGGTGATCACTGGCAAGGCCGACGTCTCGCGCATGTTGCAAGACCGGCTGCGCTCGGACAAGGCGACCGCCCCCAAAGTAAAAATCTCGACTCAGATCGAATTCGATGACGAATGCTCCGCTCACAGTACGCTGTTGCAAATCCTGACGCAGGATCAGCCCGGTCTGCTCTACAAAATGTGCTCCCAGGTCTCAAAGCACGGATGCAACATTGAAATTGCCCTGATTGAGACCGAGGGCCAGATGGCAATCGATGTTCTCTACCTGACCGCCGCGGGCGCCAAACTCGACCATGATCGAAAAGCTGCCCTGGAACACTCACTTCGCGAGGAACTCGACCGTAAATCAGCCCGCTGATCGATCCTGCCCCGCGAGCAGAATAGTTTCCGCTAAACTCCTTGACTCGCCGCCCAAACATAAGTAAAAGTATCTATTCGTAAGAATACGTAAGCCACATCGAAAGCAGCCTTTTCGAGGAGTCCCCTATGTCGATGTGCCAAAAGCTGGCAGCCTCCATCCTCTTCTTGTTCTGCGGAATTTCCATCGCGTTCAGCCAGGGCAGCTACACCGCGCAGATTCGCGGGACGGTAACGGATCCGTCGGGCGCGATACTGCGCGACGCTGTGATTACGATTACTAACGATGCCACCGGCATCGCCACGGTCGCTCACAGCAACGGGGAAGGTTTGTACATCCTGACCGGTCTTCGTCCCGCCAGCTACACGCTGAAAGCGGAGGCCACCGGATTCCGCGTGATTGAGCGCAAGAACGTCGTGCTCGCCGTGAGCCAGGACACAACGGTGAATTTCTCGATGAACCCCTTGAGCGTGACCGAGACGGTGGTGGTGACCGGCGCTCGGCCTCTGCTCGATACCGAGAGCGCCGCCCTGGGCACCGACGTCACCAACGAATACCTGCGAGACATCCCGCTCTACAACCGCAGCCTGTTTGGACTGGTGTTCACGGCGGGAGGCGTCACCGAGACCTCCGGATCGGGAATCAGCGACAACTACCCATCGGGCACGAACTTCGTTTCCAACGGACAGCGCAACGCCACTGCGGAAATTCGCTTGGATGGCAGCCCCCTGAGCGCGCCGGAACAGGGCGAGGGGGGGAATTCCAATGTGTATTACACCCCTTCGGTAGAAGTGCTCCAGGAATTCAAGGTTCAGAACAATAGCTTCGCGGCAGAGTACGGGAACAACGGGGGCACAATCGTCAATATGGTGTTCCGGCAGGGGGGCAACAAGTTTCACGGCGCAGGGTGGTGGTACGGGCAGCGGTCGGAATTCGATTCGCGCGACTTCTTCAACAACGGGCCCAAGCCCGACCACGTGCGCGATCAGTACGGCTTTTCGGTAAGCGGACCGATCGTGAAGAACAGAACATTCTTCCTGTTCGACTATGAGAAAAGGCGAACCAACGATCCGCAGAACGAGGAAGGCTTTGTGCCGACGGATTTGATGCGGCAGGGAGACTTTAGAGAGTTGCTGGCGCTCGACTCTCCGATCCAGATTTTCAACCCCAGGAACATTACCTGCGACGACAACGGCTGCACGCGGGCTCAGTTCACCACGCCCAACGTGATCGACGAGATCGATCCGATCGGGCAGGCGATCATTAATCTGTATCCGGAGCCGAACGTGGACGGCGCCATATTCCCCGACGCCAACTTCCGCACGGTAATCCTGACCAGTTTTCCGGAGTGGCAATTCGATGTCAAACTCGATCACCAGATCAACACCAACCACAAGGTCAGTGGACGCTACAGTCGGTATTCGGGCGTGTACACCGCGCCCACGGTGATCGGATTCGGAGACACCAACGATGGCGTGATTTACAAGACCGACGTGCACAACGTCGGCATGGAATACAACTGGGCGATCAAGCCAACGGTGCTGTTTTCTAGCCGGCTCAGCCTGGACCGGGTGGTCGCCCCGGGAAAGTCCAACAACTATCCGACGCTGGAGAGTGTGGGATTTCCGGCGATCCTGGCCGGGAACGGCCTTCACCGGATGCCTACGATCGCTTTCGCGGGAGGGGACAGCACGGGAGAAGGCGGAAGCCTGTCGCTGTTCAGCCAATGCTGTGTGGACACGAACTTCGCTCACACGCTGTGGACCTACTCTTCGGCATTGCAATGGGTGGTAGGACGGCATTCTTTCAAATTCGGCGGCGAGCAGCGCGTGTTCCTGAACAGCTTCTGGCAGCCGAACAATCCGACAGGAATATTCGACATTCAGCGCGACGTGACCACCTCCCAGCCGAATGCAGGACTGGGGGATTCGGGCGAAGGCTTTTCCTTTGCCACCCTGCTGACTGGATTTGCCTATAGCGGACAACTGAACATCCTGCCTGCGGTGGCGGACAAATCACAAGAAACAGCCTTCTTCGTGCAGGACGACTGGAAGGTTACGCCGAGGCTGACCCTGAACCTGGGTTTGCGTTACGAATGGAGCAACCCTTATACCGAACGGTTCAACCGTTCGCAGTTCAGCGATTTCAATGGCGATACCGGGATCAACATACCGGGCCTGGGGGACATCAAGGGGACAACGCTCTTTGCCGGGGGTGGACGGCGCTCGGCGCCGGTAGATCGCAACAACTTCGCGCCACGGTTCGGCTTTGCCTATCAGTTGGGATCGAACACCGTTCTGCGCGGCGGAGCAGGCGTTTTCTATGGCATGAACGTGGCTACCAACTTCCAGTATGCAGGCACGGCCTTCCGAAAAGGGGCGCAGATCAATTTCACGAAGGATAATTTTCAGTCACAGTATGCTTCGTTTGACAATCCATTCCCGGCTGGACTGGCCCCGGTGCAGGGCACGAAGTACGGAGCGCTGGCGGAATGGGGATTCGACAACTCCAACGATCTGGGAACAGAAAAAGCGCGTAACGCGGAAATCTACCAGTGGAACCTCGGCGTGCAGCACCTGTTTCCAGGGAACATTGTGATTGGGGTGGACTACTCGGCAAATCGGAGCACTCATCTGCCCTGGGCGGGAGCCAACAACAGCACGCGGAATCGCAATTTCCTTTCGACAGCAGCACGGAACCAGGCCATCGCCGACGCCGAGGAGGCCGGACAATCGCCTTCAGACTATCTGAATACGATCGTCGATAATCCATTCCGCTGCATGTTCACGACGGTGGATGCGCAGGGCAATGCTTGCGCGGCTCCACCAGTCTTTGACGAACTGGATTCGGTCTACAACGACGCGCAGATTCCGCGCTTGAACCTGCTGCGCCCCTACCCGCAGTTCGACGGGGCATTCACAGGATTGCCGCTGCTGGGAGCAAGTTCCGCGTATCACTCGTTGCAGGTCCGGTTCCAAAAGCGCACCACCCACAACCTGAGTTTCGAAGGCAACTACACCTTGTCAAAAGCAACGGACGATTCTTCAGCAGGAGCGAACGCGTGGATCGGAAACTTACAGTTTGACAACCCGCAGGTGCTGGATAATCTGAAAGTGGAGCATGGAATCAGTTCCAACGATGCCACGCACCGCTTAACCGTCGCCGTGATTTACGGTCTCCCGTTTGGACACGGGCGATGGATCGGGGGCGGGATGAACCGGGTGGCCGATGCGATCGTGGGAGGATGGTCGCTGGATACGATCGTGACCCTCCAGAGTGGACAACCGATCGCCGTCTTTATGGCAAATCCGCAACTGGCCGACGGCAATCAGCGGCCCAATGTAACCTGCTCGAACCTGCGGACTGGAATCAGTTTCTATCGCGCCGCAGCTACGGGACTGCCCTACCTCAACCAGGACTGTTTCGACGATCCTGGCGACCAAGTGCCCGGGAATGCTCCACGGCATTTTTCGAACTTGCGCGGGCCCGGCGTTCGCAACTTGGACCTGTCTCTCTCGAAGGAGTTCGAAATCCGCGAGAACATGAAGCTGCAGATTCGGGCGGAAATGTACAACGTCACGAATACTCCGCGCTTCGCGTTTCCGGATTCAGGGTGGGCCCGAGACTCTGGATTTGGCACGGTGCAGAACACGACTAACAATTTCCGCAGAATGCAATTTGGAGCACGGTTCCAGTTTTAGAGAGCCATCAATGAAGGGGCGGATTCTGTCATAGAGTCCGTCCCTTTTCTTTTCTATACAAGGAGGCATATTATGCGCCGACGAGATTTTCTGAAAGCGAGCGGCGCTGCGGCGCTCGCCAGTGAACTTGGCGCGCCTACTGCCGGCGCTTACATTCCCGGCCACAACTTCGACAAATATGATTTCGGCTCGGGACCTCCGGTTACCCATCGTCTTTATCAGGGTCCTTTCCCCACCGATTTATTCCCCAGTTGGAACGTCGCCATGGCCACAACTCCTTCCAACGATCCAAAACCTGGCTACGGGATGGGCCTCATCACGTATATCTGCGACAAAGTCGGCCCCCCTCAAAAAGCTGGATCCCGATGGTCAAATTAGGGCAATGGAAGAATCGCGACCGGCGGGAAGCAAGTTGAATTGGAGCCAATTATGACCCGTCATCTTTCTGCAATTCTGCGCCTGTTGTTGGTTCTCAGCACGATCGCCCTATTCGCCGCCACCCCCGCCCCCCAGGACTGGACCCACTACGTCCGCATCGCAGCCTGGTCGCTCCATTCCAAGGACGACGCACCGCGCATTGTTCGTGAGGCGCAAGCCTCCCACGTCTCCGGCATCGAGGTGGATAACGACATCCCCGGACGGTACGAGAGTTTTCTGCATCCGGAAGAAAAACTGGCGGCGATTCGCGCAGTCGCGGACGAAGCGCACAAAGTCGGCAATCACGCTTTCGTCTATATCGCGGGTCTGGAGTGCATCACAGCCAATGCCGATCAGTCGCCGCATTCTTTGGCAAAGGACCATCCTGACTGGCTGCAACGCAAACTGACCGGTGAACCGGCAATCTTCGGCGGAGGAACGGCGTTTTGGATTGCCAAGGGCGATGAAGATGTGTGGATCAGTCCGTACGCCCCAGAGTGGCGCAAGACTTACATGGAACGTGTTCGCCAAATCGCCGCTGCCGGCATTGATGGCATCTACGTTGATATCCCATACTGGATGACTCATTTCGACGGATGGGAAGACTCATGGGCGAGCTTTGACGATTACACAGTAGCTGCATTCAAACAGCAGACCGGACTCGATGCGAAACGCGATCTTAAGCTCGGCGATTTCTCTGACCCAAACTTTCGCAAGTGGGTGGACTTCCGCATTCAGACAATCACGAACTTCATGCATGAGATCGATCAAACCGCAAAATCGGTCAATCCGAAGATCAAGACGATTCCCGAGATCTATCCCGGAATCGAAGAAGAAGCAGTTCGCGTCGGAGCCGATGTCTACAGCTTGTACGCCGTCAACGATGCCATAGCCCACGAATACGAATTCGGCGGCGGCGACCATATGGCATCTTCGCGGACGCCGCTTGACTGGTTTCGCTACCAGGTAGGGATGACATCGTTTCGAGCCTTCGCCGAAGGTAAACCCACGTGGATCCTGAACTACTCATGGGACGGCGACAAGGTCATCGCCCCCCGCGATGCCATGGAGAACCTCTTCATGTCGCAAGTCATGGCCGGTGCAAATGTTTGGGACGCGCGCGGCCACGTTATGTCGGGATCAAACGATCTCGAAACTCGCAAACGCGTTTTCGCCTGGATCGCCGCGCACGAGAAGACGTTCTACATGCCGCGACTGCCGGTCAAATCGATTGGGGTCTATTTTTCGCCGGCGACGAGAAACTCCTTTTCGAAGGAATTTCTATCCTCTTACGAAGGCATTCTTATTCTTCTCATGCAGAAGCATCTTCCCTACGCGATCGTAACGCCGCGAACGCTCGCTGAATTCCAGGGTAGCGCTCTAATCCTTCCCGATGTCCGCCTGCTCGACCAAAGCGAACGAGCCTCACTGCAAAAATTTGTTGGCGCCGGAGGACAACTCATCATCACCGGCGCCGACGCAACTGGCCTGACCTCGCAAAAAAACATTACCCGCTACTCGGACTGTCCCGGGAAAGCTTACCTGCACGCTCTTGAAGCAGATTTCGAAGGCACGTCACCGTCGAGCCAGAATGCCTTTCTCGAAGCCTTGCCTGCGAATGATCAGATCAAAGTCGAAGCCTCTCCGTCGGTGGCTACGCACATCGTTCAGGTAGACGGAAAATTTCACGTGTACTTCGCAAACTTCAAGGGCCTGGTCGGTGGCAAGAACGCGCGACAGGCACCCGAAGCCGGTGTACGAATCACTCTGAATGCCGGAGGCACAGCGAAGTTCCTGTCCTTCCTCGGGGAAGAGGAGGAACTCAAAGGCGAGCGCAGCGGAAATGGGTCCACGGTGTATCAACTCCCGCCAATTCTTAGAGGCGGAGTCTTCTGGATCAAGTAACGATCATGCCTATTGCAGCGGAGGGATAGCCGCGTCGCAGGCCGCGATCGCGCCCACCGAAGAGCGGATGACGCCATCGGCAAACGAGCAAAAGTAGCGCGTCCCGGTTTTGTTGGGGACACTCGGAGCTGCAACCACTTCGTAAGCCGCAGCCGGAGTTCCGCTCACGCCGGTAATCGTGAAGGTGTAGCCGCTCTTGTTTCCGGAAGCAAGCTGGCTGTCGATCAAACAGGCGCTCGCAGAATTGGGCGGCGAACATGCGCTCCCGCCGAGCGCGCCCAAAGTTGCCGCGTATCCCGCTGTCGGATAAGCAGAGAGGTAGGAAATCTGTGCCGTGTTGATGGTCTTGATCGCGCCCACCGCGGAAGCTTCGTTAGCGGACATGCGCGCGCGCAAGAGGTTGGGAATCGCGATTGAAGCGATGATCAGGATGATGGCAACAACAATCAGCAACTCGATCAGCGAAAAACCCTTTTGCTTTCTCTGTCTTTCCATCGAATAACTCCTACCTGCAGACCTGAAGTGGGCTTCTGGAGCCTGATCTGGCGGTACTGAGCCGGAGCAAAGCTGCCTGAATTACGTCCGTTTCGAAGCCTAGACCGGCGGGATCAGCCGCGTCAAGGCAGCACCAATATTAAATCCCTGCCTGCGCAAAAGGATTGCAGCTTTATGCGCTTAGCCTGCATACATTCCGCACTTTCGCGAGCCTTCGACCTGTCGGCGCTACATATTTGGCCGCATGTCGCTCGAAGTGCCTCCCGCCGCTGGGATGTAGCAATTCTGCGTGTAGTCCATCACCATACGATCGGCATTAAACCGCCAACCGAGCGTTCGGATCGTCCGCTTCATGCGCTTGATCCAGCCGCGGGGCAATCCGTCGCGATCGCGATGGTAGAAAAGTGGAATCACTTCGTCCTTGAGGGTGCGCAGCAAGTCTTCGCCATCGCGATCATCGTGCACCGTGATGTCGGCGTGGGTTCTTCCCGTTCCGATGGCGAAGCCGTTCAGTCCGTCATAAGCTTCTGCCCACCATCCATCGAGAACCGAAAGATTCAATCCTCCGTTGAGAACAACTTTCTGTCCGCTGGTTCCGGACGCCTCTAACGGCCGCCGAGGATTGTTGAGCCACACATCGACACCCTGCACAAAATGACGTCCGACATTGATATCGTAGTCCTCTACGAAAACAAACTTGTCGCCAAACTGAGGATCACGCATCAACTGCGCAATCTGCTGAAGGACACGTTTACCCGGCTCATCGTGAGGATGCGCCTTGCCCGCAAACACGAATTGCACCGGCCGCTTGGGATCATTGACCATCAAGGCCAGCCTCTCGAGATCGCGCAAGATCAGGTTCGCCCGTTTGTAAGTCGCAAAGCGGCGCGCAAAGCCGATCGTGAGCGCGTCCGGACTGAGCACTCGCTCCAACCGCTGCAATACCTCATGGGATTCATCGCGGCGTGCAGCCTGGTCAACCGCGCGGCGGCGCACAAATTCCAGCAGGCGCGATTTCAGGTTGAGATGCGTCTCCCAGAGTTCGCCGTCGTCCACGTTCTCGATTCCTTCCCAGATCTTGGCCTCACTGCTGCGCTGGTGCCAGCCGGTGCCGAGATGGCGGTCATAGAGCCGGAACATTTGCGGCGCAAGCCACGAGGGCACATGTACGCCATTTGTAATGTGTCCGATCGGAACGCTGTCCTCCATCTTGCCCGGCGAAAGTCCCGTCCACATCGCGCGTGAAACTTCGCCGTGTAAGGCGGAGACTGCATTGGCGCGCCGCGAAAGTCTCAACCCGAGCACGGTCATGCAGAACGGCTCATCAACGTTCGGGTTCTCGCGTCCGAGCCCCATGAAGCTTTCTTGCGACAAGCCCAGGGCATCGCGCAAAGGCCCCAGATGCTCTTCGACCAGGTCGGCGTCAAAGCGATCATGGCCGGCGGGTACGGGAGTGTGAGTCGTGAACACAACTTCGCGCGAGACCCTCGGTACTGCCCGTTCGAAGCCGATGCCTTCATCTTCCATCCGCATGCGCACCGCATCTAACACGGCAAATCCGCTGTGACCTTCATTCAGATGGAGAACCCCAGGCTGGATACCAAGCGCCCGCAGAGCGCGCAAACCGCCGACTCCGAGCAGCAGCTCCTGACGAATTCGGATGCGCCGGTCGCCTCCGTACAACCGCGAGGTTAGCTCGCGATCTTCCGGATGATTCCCTTCAACGTCGGAGTCGAGCAAGAATAAATCGCAGCGTCCGACTTTCACTCGCCACACTTTCGCCCGGATCGACCCTGCCCGGGTATCGATTTGCACAACCACCGGATGGCCATCTTTCCCAATCGCCGTTTCCATCGGCAAATGGTTGACATCGGTCTCGAGATACTCTTCGCGCTGCCACCCGCTCCGATCCAACCGTTGCCGGAAGTATCCCTGCCCGTAAAACAGTCCTACACCGACCAGCGGAATATCCAAATCCGATGCGCTCTTGATGTGATCACCAGCCAGCACTCCCAGTCCGCCGGAATAAACCGGCAGTGACTCGTGCAGTCCAAACTCCGCCGAAAAATAAGCCACCGGACGCGTTCGCAATATCCCCGCATGCCGCCCGCCCCAGGTACGCTCCCCCTCCTGATATTCGAGCAGGCGACGGTAGGCATAGTTGATGCGGCTATGCAGCATCAGTTCACCGGCGCGCGCCTCCAGTTTCGCCAGCGGGAATTCGCTCAGCAGCGAAACTGGATTGTGATTCAGCTCATTCCATCGCACCGGATCCAAATCAAGGAACAGTCCAACGGAATCGTGATCCCAGCTCCACCACAGATTGCGCGCCAGCGCCCACAACCGCTCCTGAGAAGGAACGATGAATCGGTCGAGCGTTCGGGCTTCGCTAACGACCGGAGCCACCTGCCGGGCAGCTTCGGTCAGCATACGAATTTCATCTTCCGGAAAAACTCGGGCTTCGACCGTCTGCACAACCAGAACACCTTGCAATACGCCGCGATCGATCAGAGGAACGCCCAGGAAAGACTGATAGGCGTCCTCGCCTGACTCTTTGAAATATTTGAACCGCGGATGCTTTTTCACTTGCTCAACCGCGACTGGTCGAAGTTGCTCCGCCACCAGGCCCGCAAGTCCCTCTTGAATGCCCATACGCAGGGTGCCGATACATTCCTTGCGCAGCCCAAGAGTCGCAGCTAGCACGAGGTTGGCGCGGTCCGGCTCCAGCAGATATGCCGAGCACACATCGGTTCCAAACCGCCGGGCGATCAAGGCGACGACATTCATCAATGTTTCCGCGGGCTTGCCTCCCTCCGCCGCGAGGTTGGCAATCTCGTCCATCCTCAGCACGAAGCTGGCATCGCGAGTGCGCACATTTTGCTCCGGTTCCTGAACTGCTTCCGTTGGGTCCAAACTGTTACCGCCTCCTATGACGTCATTAATGACGCATTCTTCTCAGGATGGCTCGAATCGCAGCCGAGCCGCTCTCTGGCATCTATTTTACGGTGTGACAGCAAATCGCGTTTTTGGCGGCAATTTGACCGTCTTCGATGAGATTCTTAACTGGTTGCAGCTGTTGTATTTTCCAACGCTCTGACTTTCCGCTTGACAATTAATCCCGGTGGAATATATTCGCGAAGTTAACAGTTACTTCCCTCTTCCCCTGGGCCCCGCGGTAAATTCACAAATCAAAAAGATCTTAGGTGTGCCGTGTTCCCACGTGCATACCGGAGGCAGGCCCCATCGTGGAAGTCTTTTTCGACTTCGGTCTGTTCGAATTACTCGCCGCCGTCGGTTTAGCTGCGATATCGAAGACCATCTATTCCCGGAAACTGCTCGGGGTCGTCTTCCTGGTTCTCAGTGTAGCCGCACCAGCCGCATTACTGGTGATCGTGTCCGGCTCCGCCCAGCGCTGGATTGCCGCCGTCTGCGTTGCAACCACACTTGTAAATGCCGCGGTGGTAGTGGCCGTCCTTCAGGCCGGGCACATCCCCCAACTCAAATTGCCCCGGTTCATCCCGAAAAGCACGGAAAACAAGCACAAAACCGACGAGGCACTCGCGCAGTGTCCGGCCTTCATTGCGCCAGACAAATAAATTTCCAATTACTTAAGGAGAATAAGCAATGCCAGATCCGCGCAAGACTACAGCGATGAAGCGGTTGCCATTGACAGGCGCCACCACGAGTACACCTTTAGCACCCTTACGCGCCGGGATGCCGGCGATGGACTCCATTCATGCCACCATGTCATTCGCTCCAAAGTCGGGTGGGCCCACTTACCGCATCATTCGAACCACCGAAACGGATGCCTACGAAACGACTCCGCCGGCGGTCAAGTTGTCCATGATGCTACGAGTGAAGGGGGCGCCGCCGACTGCCGCCTTGGCGGCAGTCGTGAAAGTCAAGCCGCCAAAAGGTGATAATTTCGCCGGAACCGCCCGCAAGGCCGCTAAATTGTCGAAGGCGTCTGCTCCCCTCGAGAACTTCAAGGATCTGAAGGATCTGATCGGTTCGTTCGCCCCCGAGACTCAGATGATCAAGCACAAGCCGCCCATCACCACCACTGCAACATCCAACCGCGTTAAGGAAGAGAAGCGTAACGTGCGAGTGTCGGCCTTCCTCTATGCCGCCAGTCGCGAAACCGATAATGACTTTCACTTGATTGTCGGGCGCGCTCAGAACGTCACTCCTGAGATGTACATGACGATGGAAGTTTCTGGCCTACCCCCCAAGACCGATCCAGCCTTCACAGATCTCAACAACGCCCGCAGCGCTTACAAGAAATTTTTTGGAGACTCCAAACTCCCGGGTTTTACTTATGACTTCTACGATCCTCCGATTCCGATCAAAATCGAGGGATCTCCATTTTTCGACATGACACATGCAACGGGCGCCAGGCCCGGACCACAAAGCTTGAAGAGCCGAATGCCGACGATCTGGGAAGTTCACCCCTTGACGTCGATTAAGTTAGGCTAGAAGTGGTGGTCTGAGCCGGTGCCAAAATCGAAAAAGAGCAGAAAACAAAAAGCTCCTGACAAGCGAACCGTCAAGGAATTGAACCCCCTGCGGCCCGGCATGCCTGCCTTGGACAGCATCCGAGCAGTCGAGGACTTCGTTTCCCCGCAGAAAGTTCACTATAAGATTCTCAAGACCACGGAGACCGACGCATACGATCCCGCGCCGCCGAAGAAAAAAACGCGACTCGGCAACCGTAACCGAAGCCATTGAGCCCGGGATCAACAGTCCATCCGACCTGGCCAACACCGGCGCAGCCTTGCTTCGCGCCTGCGCCTGTTTTCATATAAGATTAGCCATTCAATTCTTCGTGGGCGTTCCCCCTGCCCAGGGATCCGAACTTGTATCTCAGGCCCAAAACCCTTGATGAAGCGGTCGTTCACCTGAAGGTGCCCGGAATACAGGTACTATCCGGAGGCACGGATTTCTATCCCGCATTGGGCGAGCGAATCGTCCACAAACCCGTATTAGACATTTCTGGTCTGAGAGAGTTGCGCGGAATTTCCAGGGATGCGAATTACACTCGCATCGGCGGGCTCACTACGTGGACGGATGTGATTCGTGCGCCCTTACCCCGATGCTTTGATGCACTCAAAAGCGCGGCTCGGGAAGTTGGCTCGGTTCAGATTCAAAATCGCGGAACGGTTGCCGGAAACCTCTGCAATGCGTCGCCGGCGGCCGACGGCGTTCCTCCATTACTCGCGCTCGATGCCGAGGTGGAATTGGCCAGCGCGACAGAATCCCGCCGCATACCGCTGCGTGAGTTCATCGTCGGGAACCGGAAGACTCAGCGCCGCCCGGATGAATTGCTGACCGCGGTTTGGATTCCGCGAGCACTCGATGATGCACGCTCGACTTTTCTAAAACTCGGCGCGCGACGCTATCTCGTGATCTCGATCTCGATGGTCGCAGTAGTCATCCTCACAAATGGTGGCAAAGTCACCGCCGCCCGAATCGCCGTCGGGTCTTGCTCGGCGGTAGCGCGTCGGCTGACCGCCTTGGAGCAGGATTTGGTTGGTGCCCCGATCCGGGATGGGTTGGGAGATAGAGTTACTAGAGAGCATCTGACTCCACTCTCTCCCATCGACGATGTGCGCGCCACCGCTGACTACCGGCGTGACGCCTCTTTGACCTTGATACGCAGAGCCCTCGATGCCTCTGTGGAGTCAGCCTGATGGCTGCGACACGCGAATTGCAGTCCGACATCGAGACAGCAACCATCGCATTCTCCGTCAACGGACATAGTGCCGGCGTGTCCTGTTCTCCGTCGCAACGTCTCTCGCGCGTCTTGCGTGAAGAATTGGGGCTCACCGGAACGAAGGTCGGATGCGATGCCGGCGACTGCGGCGCTTGCACAGTTCTGCTCGACGGCGAACCGGTGTGCGCCTGCCTGGTTGCGGTTGGACAAGCTGAAGGCAGCGAGATCACCACCGTTGAAGGCTTGCAGCAGTCATCGAGCGGCTCACGCTTACAGCAGTCCTTTCTCACGCACGGAGCGGCACAGTGTGGGGCCTGCACTCCTGGGATGTTGCTCGCCGCCATGGCGCTGTTAAACAGGAAACCGACGCCCAGTGAATCAGAAGTCATGGGCGCGCTGGGCGGTGTGCTGTGTCGTTGCACCGGCTATCGCAAGATCATTGCGGCGGTGATGGATGCTACATCAGCTGAAACCGCTGAGGTTCCGGCCCCCGCGGGTAACGCCGTGGGGCAACGACTTGTCCGACTGGACGGCAAGAAGAAAGTCCAAGGCAGCGAGATTTTTGGCGCCGACGAAACACCGGCTGGGGCGCTCGCCGTGCGGGTTATCCGCTGCCCGTACCATCGCGCACGATTTCATCTCGGCGACTTGGATGCCTTCGTCAGAAATCTGCCCGGAATTCATTCAGTCCTCACCGCAAAAGACGTACCCGGAAAAGATTGCTATGGCGTGATCGCGCGTTTCGCCGACCAGACCGTCTTTGCACATCGGGAAGCTCGTTATCGCGGCGAAGCCGTCGCCGCAGTGGTGGGCGATGCGGCGACGGTTGAGGCTCTCGATCCGGCGGCATTGCCCATTACATGGGAAGAACTTCCAGCGATGAAAGAAATCGACGCGGCGCTCGCACCCACCGCGCCGAGAATTCATGCTGATCGCGAAGAAAATGTGTTGGTGCGCGGGCGCGTCGTGCGCGGAGAAGTAGATCGTGCCTTGGCAGATGCCGATTTCACAGCCGAAGGCGAGTACGAAACCGGTTTTGTCGAGCACGTTTGCATTGAACCGGAGGCCGGCTTCGCGCGCCGCATCGGCGATCAAATCGAGATTCAGGCCTGCACGCAATCGCCCCACATGGATCGCAGTGATATCGCGACCATTCTTGGGATTCCCCCGGAGCACGTTCGCATCATTCCCACTGCGGTCGGCGGAGGATTCGGCGCGAAGCTCGACCTCTCTGTTCAGCCCTTCTTGGCGCTCGCTGCCTGGCATCTGTCGAAACCAGTTCGAATGGTGTATTCGCGCACCGAATCCATCATTTCAACCACCAAACGCCATCCCGCACGCATGAGGCTGCGCGCGGGCTGCACCCGCGAAGGCAAACTGCTCGCACTCGATTTTGCCGCCGACTTCAATACTGGAGCCTATTCCTCGTGGGGGCCAACCGTGGCGGCGCGCGTTCCGGTACACGCCTCAGGTCCTTATTATGTGCCGCACTACAGGGCGCTGACCCGCGCCGTGCACACCAACCTGGTGCCGGCCGGGGCATTTCGAGGCTTCGGAGTTCCACAAGCCGCGATCGCTCAGGAACAACTTTATGACGACCTGGCGGACAACGCAGGTATCGACCGCCTCGAATTTCGAATTCTAAACGCTCTGGACGACGACACGCCCACCGTAACCGGACAGGTGATCGGAGAAGGTGTCGGCATCCGCGCATGCTTTGAAGCATTGCTGCCAAAGTGGCACGCCGCTCGCAAGCAATCGGCTGAATTCAATTCGAAAATGTCCGGCCCTCTTCGTCGCGGGGTTGGAATCGCGGGCATGTGGTACGGCTGCGGCAACACTTCGCTATCGAACCCGTCGACGGTGCGCATCGGCCTGAAGCGAGACGGCCGCATCGCGTTGCATCAAGGGGCAGTCGACATCGGACAGGGATCGAATACAATCGTCACCCAGATTTGCGCCGATGCCCTCGGCGCGCCGATCGATCGCTTTGATCTGATTTCCGGAGACACAGCGCTGACCCCCGACTGCGGCAAGACCTCCGCCTCTCGCCAGACACTCGTAACAGGCAAAGCCGCGCACATGGCAGGGGTTGAGCTACGCAATTCAATTCTCGCTCTGGCCCGGGGCCGCACTTGCGCCAGCATTCGATTCGACGAAGATCGCGTATCGATCGAAGACAAGGACGAAATCCGCACGCTCGCCCTCGGCGAGATGCCCCTCGATAATCACGGTTACGTCATCACTGCCGAAGCCACATTCGATCCACCCACCCAGCCTCTCGACGAAAATGGCCAAGGCACTCCCTACGCAGTGTTCGGCTTTGGCGCGCACATGGCAGAGATCGAAGTGGACACGGAACTCGGCACCATCCGTGTCCTCAAAGTCACCGCCGCGCATGACGTGGGACGCGCCATCAATCCAACCCTGATCGAAGGGCAGATCGAAGGCGGCGTCGCGCAAGGACTCGGAATGGCGCTGATGGAAGAATTCGTTCCCGGCAAAGGCGAGAATCTACACGACTACCTGATTCCCACCATAGGTGACATCCCGCCCGTAGAATCGATTCTCATCGAAGACCCTTCCCCCATCGGTCCCTTCGGCGCAAAAGGAATCGGGGAGCAGGCAGTGATCCCCACTGCACCCGCGATCCTGAACGCGTTGCACGATGCCGTTGGCATCCGGCTCCGTAAAATCCCCGCGACTCCCGACCGCGTGCGCGCCGCGATCTTGACTTTGGAAAAAGGAAAACAGCGTGCCTGACGACGCCATACGTTGCGATGCCTGTCCCGTGCTCTGCTACATCAAGCCCGGCCGGACCGGCTCGTGCGACCGCTACGGCAATCAGGACGGACAACTCGTCCGCCTCGATCCGCATGTCATGCTCGAGCGTGCTCAGTCGCGCGGAGAGTCGTTGGTGCCGTTTCTTGAAAAGAGTCGCGAGTGGGACGGCACTCTCATCAACGATTCGGAAACCTTCGTCACCGCCATTGGCGCCGGCACAACCTATCCCGACTACAAGCCCGCGCCCTTCATCATTTCGTCCGAAGTCGCAGGCGTCGATATGGTCACGGTCGTGACCGAAGGCATTTTCAGCTACTGCGGCGTGAAGCTGAAGGTCGACACCGACCGCCATCTCGGAGCAGAGTGCAGCACCGTGCGTGCGCAAGGGGAGCCAGTAGGCCATGTCACTACCGGCGAGTACGGATCGCAAATGCTTTCGCTAGGCGGAGTCCGCCATCTCACCGGCGGCAGCCGCCATGAAGGCACGGCGACCTGCGACACACTGCTGAATTTGTGCAACGGCAATCCCGTCGAACTCGAGATCGAGAACGGAGCAAAGGTCGTAGTGCAAGCCAACAAGGCGCCTGTCGTCGACGGCGTTCAGGAAGAGCGCATGCGCGTCGGCTGCGGTTCCGCGACCATTGGAATGTTTGCAAAGCAATGGTTTGGCAAAGTCGACGAAGTCGTCGTCGTGGACGATCACATTACCGGCGTTCTCTCCGAGCATCAGGCTGGAAAACTTCTTGGCATCCCGGAGACGGGAATCAAAATGAAGGGTCGTCGCTCCACTCCCGGACGCTATTTCAAAGTAGCTGAACCCGGCACCTCATGGGGCGGAACGAACATCTCCGATCCACTTTCCATTCTCGCCGCCTTCGATCCCAAGGCGGCCCGTCCCGGTCTGCGCCTGCTGATGGTGAGCACCACCGGAGAACAATATGCATATTTCGAATTAGATGAAGCTCTGGGCCCAACCGAAAAAGAATTGCCCGATTCCCTGCGCGAGTCCGTTTCACGCATCAAGGAAAATTGCGAGCCCGCTCTCTGCACGGTCCTGTTCATGGGCGGCGCAGGAGGATCATTGCGTGCCGGAGTAACCGAAAATCCAGTCAAGCTAACGCACTCTGTCCGCGACGCTCTGACTCGAGTCACCTGCGGCGGCGCCCCCGTGTATGTCTGGCCCGGCGGCGGCATTACCATCATGGTGGATGTGAGCCGTATGCCCGAAAACGCATTTGGATACGTGCCCACTCCTGCGCTAGTCGCTCCCATTGAATTCACGCTCAAGCTGGACGATTATGCGAAACTGGGCGGCTACATGGATCATGTGCGTCCATTGAGCGCGATCCATCGCGATGATGAAGGACGGCGCCGCGTGACTTCGCGGCCAGATAATCCCTGGCCATTAGGAAAGACCAGCGCATAAAAATGAATTCGCGCGCACAAATTCGAATGTTATCTGACGGCCGCCGTCTGCACCTTCGTCTGCACCTTCACGACGGACCAATTGACATCATCCTCGAAGCGTTCGGACCGGCTGCTGAGATCAAGTCTGCCTATCATGCCGCCGCCAAACGGTTCGTCGCGGTCCTGGACGAACTCTGCGCCGAACTCGTATTCCTGCGCCAGCCAGCCCGAGAACACAGTCCCTTACCCCACGGACGAATTGCCCGCAAAATGTTATCCGCAGTGCAGCCGTATGCTGCGCAGGCGTTCATTACTACCATGGCCGCCGTTGCCGGAGCCGTCGCCGAAAATGTTCTCGAATCCATGACCGCCGCTGCCGCTCTCTCGCGAGCCTACGTGAACGACGGGGGCGATATTGCTCTGCACCTTACGCGCCACGAAAAATTTATCGTTGGCATGCTCGACCAACCGAAGCGCCCTTCTTTATTCGGCACAACCACCGTCGAAGCCCACCAACCTGTTCGCGGCATCGCAACCAGCGGATGGCGCGGACGCAGTTTTTCGCTCGGCATCGCGGACGCAGTGACCGTCCTGGCCGATACCGCCGCCATGGCCGACGCCGCAGCGACGATCATCGCCAATGCCATCGACTTGCCGGGACATCCTGCTATCAGACGCATCTCCGCCCGCGAACTCGCCCCCGACAGCGATCTCGGCGAACGATTGGTCACGCAAGCGGTCGGTGCGCTCAGCCCAGATGAAATTTTCACTGCGCTCTCCTCTGGAGCTCGCGTCGCGGAGTCATTACGAACCAGGAAACTCATCCGAGCAGCGGCGCTGAACTTGCTCGGTGAAACACGACTCGTCGGTGGCCAGTCCGGCGTGTTGCCCTCAAATGAGTTCGCTCTCGAAAGGAATCTGGTTCATGGCTGAAATCCGGATTCGGAAAAGATTCCTCTCCATCGAAGAAATTTTTCACGAAGGCGGACCGGTCGTCGCAACACCACTGCGGCGCGCCGCAGCATTGGCCGTAATCCGCAATCCCGCGTGTTGCCCTCAAATGAGTTCGCTCTCGAAAGGAATCTGGTTCATGGCTGAAATCCGGATTCGGAAAAGATTCCTCTCCATCGAAGAAATTTTTCACGAAGGCGGACCGGTCGTCGCAACACCACTGCGGCGCGCCGCAGCATTGACCGTAATCCGCAATCCCTTCGCGGGAGCGTATTTTGAAAAAATTGAAAGCTTCATGGATGATCTCAAACCGCTTGGCCTCGAGATGGCTCATTCGCTCGTCAAAGCATTAGGAGGCAATGCGAAACTGATTGAAGGCTATGGCAAAGGCGCAATCGTGGGATCATCCGGCGAGATCGAGCACGGCGCATTGTGGCATGTGCCCGGAGGCTACGCCATGCGCGAAGTTCTCGGCGGAGCGAAAGCAATTGTTGCTTCCACCAAGAAAGTTGGCGGCCCCGGAACCAGGCTCGACGTCCCGATCACGCATATCAATGCTTCATATGTGCGCAGCCATTTCGATGCAATGGAAGTCGGCGTGACCGACGCTCCGCGGGCTGACGAAATTTTGTTGGGGCTGGTGATGACGACCGGGGCTCGGGTACATGCCCGCGTCGGAGGACTGAAAGCTTCCGAGATCAAAGGAGAGGACGGCCTGCGATGAGAGCCAAAATTCGCAAGATCGCCACTTTCCTCGAAGAAACCAACACCGAGATGGGACGCCAGATCGATCCGCCAACGCGGCGCGCTGCGGCAGTGGCCGTGATTGAAAACCCATTGGCAGGAAAGTACGTTGAGGATCTATCCGAATTGATGGCCATTGGCGAAGAGCTCGGTGAACTTCTGACGCAACGCGCCGTAGCTGCACTCGGAATCGCGGGCACGTCAGCCGAAAGTTATGGCAAAGCCGCAGCCGTCGGAGAAAACGGAGAACTGGAGCATGCCGCCGCCATTCTGCATCCGAAACTCGGTACTCCAGTGCGTCGCGTGCTGGGTAAGGGAGCGGCCCTGATTCCGTCCTCAAAAAAACGGGGAGGCCTGGGTGTCGTGCTCGATATCCCACTCGGCCACAAAGATGCCGCTTACGTGCGCAGTCACTTCGACGGCATGGAAGTGCGCATCAACGACGCACCCCGCGCCAACGAAATCATGGTTGCCATCGCCGTGACCGATAGCGGGCGACCACTGCCCCGAGTCGGCGGCCTAACGAAAGATCAGATCAAGGGTGACGATGGCCTGCGTTAGTCAGAGGACGGTCTACGTTAGTCTCAAGAGGCAAACGTAGTAAGGTTCTCCAGCCCCAACGGGGCGAAATATGTTAGCCCAGGGCGTCAGCCCTGGGTAGGAACGCAACGGATGAAGTCCCGGAGGGA
>QIAJ01000006.1 GCA_003225495.1 Acidobacteriota bacterium | reverse complement strand
ATCTGGGTCTCCCCAACGAAAAAGACGTCAAAGACGGCATCATCGCTTACAAGATCGCGGCGCACGCTGCCGATATCGCACGGCAGCGCCCCGGAGTTCAAGACCGCGATGACGCGCTCAGCTATGCGCGTTACAAATTCGATTGGGAAAAGCAGTTCGAACTATCCCTCGATCCCGAAACCGCCCGCTCCATGCACGACGAGACCCTTCCCGAGGAAGGCTACAAGTCAGCCGCCTTCTGCTCCATGTGTGGACCGAAGTTCTGCTCCATGAACTACTCCAGTAAGGTTGACGAATACAACAAGCAAGTGCATGGACTGGAGAAAAAGGATTACTCGGAGTTGGTGCAGAAGCTGGTTTCCATCAAGTAAGCCAGATAAGGCACGCCGCTTTTGATATTCGGGCTGGTGTTTTTTCCCAGCTATTCGTGCAAGCGGAGAATAAGAAGACAACACCAAGAGTAGCGGACAGTAGTGCGCGCTCTACAATGGGGCACCTTCACCCTTTAAAGTCCGCCACCCCGTCCCAAACCAACTGCACGGCGATCGCAAGGATCAGAAATCCGAAGATGCGGGTGATCGCGCCCATCGCGCTCGGGCCAAGCCGTTTCACAAGTGGACCACCCGTGCAAAGCAAGAGGTATACCGTAATCCCCACAAGCACAATGCCGATGAGCATCCCAACGTAAGCGAGCAGGCCGTTCGCGTGAGCTGCGAGGCCCATCACGACTCCGATCGAGCCGGGACCGGAGAGCATTGGCATCGCCATCGGAGTTAATGAGATGTCTTCCTTGGTGAGCGCTTCGCTGCGTTCTTCCATCGTCATGCGGTTCGACGCGGTCACCATTCCCCACGCCGTATTGGCGACGATCAGGCCGCCGGCAATCTTGAGCACGGGTAGAGAAATACCGAAGAAACTGAGTACAAACCGGCCAACGAGCATGAAGGTGACCAGGATTGCGATCACGTAGAGCGCGGTTCTTCGCGCAGTCTGACTGCGC
Organism: Acidobacteriota bacterium; assembly: GCA_003225495.1. Classification (GTDB taxonomy): domain Bacteria; phylum Acidobacteriota; class Terriglobia; order Terriglobales; family Acidobacteriaceae; genus Acidiflorens. The sequence continues at coordinate 21,313 of QIAJ01000006.1, read as the reverse complement.
TCTTCGCGTGTGAAGTTGGTGGTCAAGCTGAAGAACAGCGGGATCCCGCCGAATGGATTCACAATCGGAAACAGGGCGAGGAAAGTCGCGATCGCCGCAGTGGGGAGATCTTCAAGCACATGGCGAATCGTAGTCGCCGGATTCATCGCAATCAATGCCACAGTTTCACTTGTGTTGCTCCAACATTACGGCGGCGCGCTGCAACGCAACCGCCAGCATGGCGATCTGTTGCTCGGTGCGTTTCAGATCCTTACCGTCGATCGCCTCATTCACGCCGGGAATCACAACGGCCGCGTAACCGGTGTATTGTCCGGGAGCGTAAATCGCATGGTGGTACCACGGACGATTCGGCAACCCCTCAGGAATCAGCAGCGCCCGCTCGGTATCCCGCAGGGTTGCATTCAGTCGTTCTGTATCTCCGGTTAGTTTCCTCTGCCTTTGGAATATCTTTGCGCCAGCCTGCTCAAGATGACGCGCTCCGTCAATCGCAGCGGAGAAATCAGGTGCCTTGTCCCCGAATCGCTCCTTGGCTTTGTTCTTAGCGGCATCGATGTACACCAGGATTTCCTTGCCATAGTCTTCGTAGTTGTAGGGAAGCACGTCGGCGTCGGCCATGCGGATGACCTCCAGGCCATAAATGCGAGACATTTGTTGCTCATAGCGAAAGTCGGGATCGCCAAATTTTTTGAACCAGGCGAAATTGTCGAACGCCGAGTGATAGACGCCATAGTCGCCGGTGGAACCGACGTCGGTGGAAGGCACTCCCAAATGTTGCAGGAAGACTGTGTAGTCGGACCCGCTGCCTAAATCGCCCACCGGCGCATCGCCGCGCACCTGGGCCGCCGGCGGACGATACGTGCTGGTACTCGTTTCCTGCGGACGCACCTCGGGCTGGCCCGTCTTTTTCCAAACGTCATACACAGTTCCGCCCTGCGGTGAAGGAACAGCCTTAGCAATATCTCGGATAAACTGCTTGAGAGTTGGCACGCTGGACGCGCCAAATTTCGGACCTGAAACCGCAACGTCCATGTTGAAGTACGCAGCGGCAGTCGCCAGTTCTTTGGCGTGATCTTCCCCCCATTCGGTTGAGCCGATCAGACCTTCTTCCTCTGCGTCCCAGCTGCCGATCACAATCGTGCGCTTCGGCTTCCATCCTGCTTTCAGGAGTTCGCCGATGCCGTGCACAGACTCGAGCATCGCCGCGGTGCCGCTGTTCGGATCCACGGCTCCATACACCCACGCATCGCGATGATTACCTGCGACCACCCATTCATCGGGCGATGCCGTGCCTCGCACTTTGCCAATCACATCCCAAATCGGGCGGAACTGGTAATCCTGTTTAAGGTGGATCTTTACTTTCGCCGGCCCCGGACCGACGTGATACGTGAAAGGCAACGCTCCCTGCCACTCTCGTGGAGAAGCGGGTCCCGCCAGGTGCTCGAGAATCGGCGAAGCATCGGCGTAGGAAAGCGGCGTGACAGGAATTTTTGGCAGCTGGGTTGATTCGCCAACCGGTACACGCTTGGAGTCGGGTAACGATGCGACGGACGCCACTCCCGGCGTGGTCGGATCACCGGGAAACTGGAACATATACCCGACAGATCCGCGCTGTGTGCCGCTGGCGGGACGCCATGGGCCCTTGGGATATGCGTCACCGCGATAGTAGCCGTCATCTTTCGGGTCGGAATAAATGATCACGCCGGCAGCGCCACGCTCCTGCGCAACGAATGCCTTCACGCCGCGAAAATTCTGTCCGTAGCGGACAATTACGATTTTGCCGCGCACGTCCACATTCATCTGTTTCAGCTTGTCGAAGTCCTCTGGAGAGCCATAGTTGGCGTAAACAGCTTCCGCCTCAGCGTCCCCCGATGGAGACATTCCATTGAAGGCGTTGACGACCCGCGGATCGTCCTGGAAGGGATCGTTGTCCACATGCTCGCGACTCGGGCCGTGCATCGTGACGCCGTCGGGCGCGGTCATATCCACGCTGATCTCCGATGGATAATTCAACCAGACTTTGTATTCGACAATTTCTGTGTCGAAGCCGGCTTCGCGAAACTTCTTAGCCACGTAGTCAGCAGTCGCCTTGTCCTCGGGCGAGCCGGCAATGTGGGGGGCCTGCGTCAGTATGCGCAGGTGCTCCTCGGCGAGTTTGGGATCGGGCACTGCCAGGAAGCGCTTCTCCGTCTCCTGCTCTCCATTGACGTCGCGAAATCCCGTAATGGCGGCGCCGTCTGGCTGCCCGCTATCCCTGCCGGGACGACTGAAGGCTTGCGGTTTCGAACCAAGGAGCACAAAGAAGAGGACTGCTCCAGCAACAAGTTTCATGAATCTCCTATAGGCAGATCATCGAAATCAGACTCTTTCCAACAATGACAACACTTCATCAAGCGCTGGGACTATCTCCCAGCCATAAGTTTTTTGAAACGAGACAACGCCGCTGGGGTTTACTAGAATAACCGCGCGTTCACAGGCGCCTGCACCGGGACCATCGGTGCGCAAAACTCCGTAGCGCGCGCACACGTCGCCGTGTGGCCAGAAGTCGCTGCAAAGCGGGAAATCGAAAGGCCCATTCTCCCGTTCCCAGGCTGTTGTGTTCAGGATCGACTCGACATTGATGGCAACCGTTTCGGCATTTCTCGCCAACATAAGCGGACGTTGTGCCTGGTAGCCAAGCATTTGTTGAATGCTGGCTTCCTGCCAGTTAAACGGATAAAAAGCCAGAACGACGGCCTTACCACGGTATTCGCTCAAGCGAAAAGTCTTTCGTACGCCTCCGATGAGCGCCGGCAACTCGAAGTCCGTCGCAATCTCGCCTATGTTCACCAGCGGACTTTCTAAGACCCCGCGAACTCGCTCTTTCTCCATGAAACGAAGATTGTACCGTGCGCCGGGATTTCTTTGCGCACGCGCTAAACTTAAGAGCAATGACTCAGGCTCCAACCGCACGATTCTCCGACCGCGTAGGAGACTACGTCCGCTACCGTCCTGGATACCCCCCCGCGGTTATCGAACTTTTGCGCGACCAGTGTGCGCTGAAGCCGTCCCATGACATCGCGGACATTGCATCCGGACCGGGAGCATTTACTCGGCTTCTCCTGGAAAACGGAAACTGCGTCTTTGCGGTCGAACCCAATGCCGAGATGCGCGAGGCCGGCATTCGCCTGCTGCAGTCCTTCGATCGGTTGACGTCGGTAGCCGGAACAGCAGAGGAGACAACTTTGCCCTCCGCGTCCGTAGACTTCGTCACCGCGGCCCAGGCTGCGCACTGGTTCGATCGGAGCCGGGCGCGGGCAGAATTCGTCCGCATCCTGAAGCCCGGCGGATGGTGCATTCTCGTCTGGAATGAGCGTCGCACGTTTGCAACGCCCTTCCTGCGCGATTATGAGCAACTGCTTCTGACCTACGGTACCGACTATAAGGAAGTGAGACACGAGCGCACCACCGAAACCATTCATGAGTTTTTTGCGCCGGCTCCATACCAGGAACGGGTCTTTGAACTTCGCCAGCAGTTCGACTTCGGAGGTGCCGCTGGGCGCCTGCTCTCATCGTCCTATGCACCGCTTGCCGGCCATCCGAACCACGCTCCTATGATGGCGGAGTTGCAGCGCATCTTGCGAGCTCACGCGCAGCAGAACGGCATTGTCGATTTCGAATACAACACGCGCGTGTATTACGGAAAACTTTCATAAAGTAACAGTACCGATTGCAGATTGTTGATTGTTGATCGACCGAATCGCGCCGAGTTTATGAATCACTGACCACCAATACCTAATCAACAGCTACGTCTATGTCCGATTCCAAACCGCTCCACATGTCTCCCGAAGAATTCCGGCGACAGGGCCACGCCGTCGTGGACTGGATCGCAGACTATTATTCCCGGATCGAAACCTTGCCGGTTCTTTCCCGTGTGCCGCCTGGAGAAATTCGCGCCAATCTACCAAAGCATCCGCCTCAGCAGGGCGAACCATTTGAGCGTGTCTTCGCGGACGTAGAGCGGATCATCATGCCGGGCATCACTCACTGGCAGTCGCCCAATTTTTACGCCTTTTTCCCAACCAGCACGTCGGGGCCGGCAATCCTTGGAGACTTGCTTTCGACCGGACTCGGCGTTCAAGGCATGCTCTGGTCGACCAGTCCAGCCTGCACCGAACTTGAGACGCATGTTCTCGACTGGCTAGTCCCCATGCTCGGTCTCCCGGAGAAGTTCCTTTCCTCAAGCACCGGCGGCGGAGTCATCCACGATACCGCTTCCAGCGCGTCTCTCTGCGCTTTGCTTGCAGCGCGCGAGCGCGCGACGCAGTATGGCAGCAATCGCAAAGGATGCGATGGCCGGTTGGTAGCCTACGCCTCCACTCAAACACATTCTTCAGTAGAAAAGGCAGTGAAAATCGCGGGGCTTGGCTCGGATAACCTTCGCGCCATTGAAGTGGATCAGAATTTCGCCCTGCGTACCGACGCGCTCGCTCGCCAGATCGATGCCGACAAAAAAGCCGGCCTTGTTCCCTGCTTCGTTTGTGCAACCCTCGGCACAACCTCTTCCAATGCAATCGACCCCGTGCGCGAAATCGGCAGACTTTGCCGGGAAAACAATCTGTGGCTGCACGTCGATTCCGCGATGAGTGGCACCGCCGCTCTCTGTCCGGAGTTCCGCTTCCTCCATGACGGCGTGGAATTCGCCGACAGCTACTGCTTCAATCCCCACAAGTGGATGCTCACGAACTTCGATTGTGACTGTTTTTATGTGGCCGATCGCAAGCATCTCATTCAGACGCTTTCGGTGCTGCCTGAATATCTGCGCAATCAGGCCACCGAATCGGGTGCCGTGATCGACTACCGCGACTGGCAAATTCCCTTGGGACGCCGATTCCGCTCACTTAAATTGTGGTTTGTTATCCGGCACTACGGAATCGAAGGACTACAGCAGCATGTCCGCGAGCACGTGCGGATCGCGCAACAGTTCGCCGACTGGGTTCGCGACGATTCGCGCTTTGAATTGGCCGCCCCAGTGCTGCTGAATCTCATCTGCTTCCGTCTGCGCTCTGGAGACGACGAAAACCAGAAACTCATGGAATGCCTCAACCAGAGCGGTAGCCTGTATCTGACGCATACCAAGCTCGATGGTAAGTTCACTCTGCGGCTTTGTGTTGGCCAGACGAATACGAAGTCGCGACACGTGGAGAGGGCATGGCAGTTGATCCAGCAAACGGCAGCTCAATTGGACAAATCCTGATATTTTTGAGGCGACATGGCGCGCGAAATCTCAGCAGGTGGCGTTGTGCTTCGGGAAATCTCGGGAACATGGCACGCTGCCCTTATCGAACCTCAAAAGGACGGCGGGATCCCTGCGAAATCGCCCCGCAGGCGCACCGCAGCCATGCTGGCACTCCCAAAGGGACTAGTCGATCCGGGCGAGAAACCTCTGGCAACCGCCGTTCGCGAGGTGCGCGAGGAGACAGGCATTGTCGCCGATGTAGTCACTAAACTCACCGACATCAAGTACGTCTATGTTCGCAACTGGGGTGACGGCGAGCGCGTCTTCAAAATCGTGAGCTTCTATCTACTCCAATATGTCTCAGGAGAGATTGACGATGTCACTCCCGCAATGCGGATCGAGGTAAAGCGCGCGCTCTGGGTTCCTCTCGCCGATGCTTCCCTCCAATTGATGTACAGCAACGAACGCAAGGTACTACGTCTGGCGCAGGATTATCTCGAAACGCACAGCCTTCCAGCAGAAGGCGGGCCGCCAACGAAAAGAGCAATTCCCAGTAAGTAATCTCTCAATAATGTTCATCGCGCCTGCGGGAACTGTGTGCGATCTTGAGACACAAGTCTTTCTAGCGGGTGCCGGCTCCGACGGATCGTTTTTCTGCTTCGGTCAGGTGGCGCACCGCGCCTTTCTTCAGTTCGCCCAATTCCAGTGCCCCAACCGATACGCGAACCAGGCGCAAAACCTGCGCGCCCAGCGCCTCGATCAGACGCCTGATCTGCCGGTTTCTTCCTTCGTCCAGAGTGATTTCCAGCCAGCTGTTCTTGCTTCCTACCCGTAGGATTCGGACTGCTTTCGCGCGTAAGAGTTCTCCTCCGACCGTCGCCCCAGCCTTGATGCGTTCCAGCAGGACATTGCCCACGACGCAGTCCACTTGAACGTGATACCGCTTGTCCAGATGACGGGCCGGATCAGTGATCCGCGCCGCCCACTTCGAATCATTCGTTAGCAGCAATAGCCCTTCGCTCGCTTTGTCGAGACGCCCGACCGGGCTGACCCATTCCCTCTCTTTGCCAGAATCGAGCAGGTCGTAAACCGTAGCGCGTCCTTTCTCATCGGACGCCGTCGTCACCAGGCCGCGTGGCTTGTTCATCATGAGATAAAGTTTTGGCCGTTCCGCGATCGCGGAGCCATCCACTGTGAGATGGTCCACTCCCATGCGCACGGGCGCCTCGGGATTTCGGACTTCGCGTCCATTCAGCTTCACCCGCCCACCACGAATTAGAGCGGTCGCCTGTGCTCGCGAGCAATATCCCATCTTGGAAAGCGCGCGAGCCAGGCCTGATTTGCTCTTCTTCGGCACGGACCTATGCTAAATGCTTTGACTCGGCCGAAGATCGATGCATGGGGAAAGGACGCCAAATGCCCACTCATCCCAGTGGGCGCTCAGTTTTGAGCGAGATCAAAATCCGCGGCGGCCGTCTGGATTTGTGGGTGACAAGATTCGAGAGATGGGGGGGTGAGACTCAGCCGAATGCTGATTCATTACTTTCGCAGCCTGGGTCCGGCGATTGCCATCGGCGTTGTTGAAATCCAGCGTACTGACGCTGTGTCCGCAGGATACGCACTTGAACGTAATACCGCCGTTCATCGGTTCGGTTGTGTAATAACGCACCTCAACATTGTAACCCCGTACTCCCGTAAAAACTTGGGGCATTAGGTGTGCGACTTTCGGGTGGGTTCACACGTCCGTAGATCGGATAGCCGGCAGGCCTATTGCTGGCTGCCTAACGATTCGATCTTCTCAATAACCAGAGCGGTGGAACCACCCCTCTGAAATGCTTTCCCGCGTGCAGCGACCTTTTGCCCTGCGAACGGCAATAGCTTTTCATTCTGTCCATTGGAAGGAGTTGTCTCGCCGATAGGCCAGTAGATGGTGCCGCTATCGCTCAAAATCACCAAAGGTGAACCTGCTTTCGCACACGCCACAGCGCATTCCCTGCTAATGGGTTTGTCCAAGCCTTTCGTAAAAGCGCAAGCGGAATCCAGCACATATCCCTTGACCGTAACCGCTTTCCCCGTGCTGGGTCCGGCGGCCAAAGCCGCAGCGAGAAATGCGAAGAGCAAGGACGATCTTAGTACGTTGAGAATATTCATCACTGTTCCTCTTGAGAACTTCCAATCATGCGCCGTCCAACTACTTCGGAGTCCAGATAGGATTAGTCGTGAACAGGCCATTGACAAAGCCGATTTGATAGACGACCAGACATCCAAATGCCAGACTCAACACTCCTGAGGCCACCGCTAAATTACGAGAAATGTTCTGACTTCGTGATCCCACAATTTTCAGCGCGGAAGCCAGGCTCATGGTGATGACCATCATGCCCGCAATTGTCCCCACGCCAAAAACGAGCAGGTAGGCAATCGCCCACCTTGGATCCCGGATAGTCGCGAGAACAAGCAGTGCCACCGCCGCTGAACCCGCGAGTCCATGGACGATTCCGATCATCAACGGCCGAACGTTCTGGTACAAGGAGGAGGAGCCAAGAGCTCGGTCGAGCACCGCCACCGGCGTCCGCTCGGGCGCGTGAGGATGCACTTCAGGCTGGTGCGCGTGCGGATGACGATGAATGTAGTCTCCATGGCTGTGATGATGCGAATGCAGTGCGTCGTCCTGATGAGGATCCACAGGCACGGCTGGCACGGAGCGAAAGAAACTCACTACATTCAGAATCCCGAGAAAAATCAGCATGACGCCGACCGATAATTCCATGCTGAGGCCGATGCGGGCGGGAATCGTCACGTTGAAGAGAATGATGGCCGACCCGACAACGAAGATCGTGACCGTGTGTCCCAATCCCCAGAAGGCGCCGATCAGCGCTGCCCGAGCGGTCTTTGGCTGGCGCGTAACGATGGTTGAAACGGCTATCACGTGATCAGGATCGGTCGCATGACGCATCCCGAGAAAGAATCCCAGCGCGAGAATGGACAGTAAACCGATCATGAGGAGTATGGGAACTATCCTAAACGATGCCTGCGGTGCGCGCCTCGGACAAGTGCAGCCAGCAATTCCAGGTGCTCGTCCATTCCGGCTCCAGTCTTCGAAGAAAGCTGGAGCGACGGCCGAGGCCCGACGGGCAGTTTTCATGCGGCAAGTCTGTGCCGAACTGACGTCGACCACTCCAGTAACCGCTCCCGCGGCATAAAATTCAAGATCTTGTCACTCTTCACACCAGCAGCCAAAGCCGACGCTAATCCCAATTCAATGAATGCCAATTGAGTGGCGCCATGAGAATCGGTACCCAGCGAGATGCGGCACCCGGCTTTCTTGGCGAGCTTTACCAGTTCCAGATTCAAATCCTGACGATCGGGGTACGAATCGATCTCAACCGCCTTATCAAGCTCCGCGGCTAAATCAAAGACACATCAGCCTTCAGACCTAACCGGAAGTTATAGATTCGGCCACGCGGATGACCCAGGATATGCACCGAGGGGTTTCGTAACGCCGCCAGGTACCGTTCTGTCTGATCTTCCTTCCTGCGGAGAGCGGAATGGAAACATCCCAGTACCAGGTCCAGCCGCGCCAGTGATTCCTCGCTCATATCACCTCCGCCGAACGGATCAAGATTCAATTCGATGGAACGGAGCACACGAATTCTTCCATCCGAAGACTTCAGCATTTCATTGACCGATGCAATTTCTTCTTCCTGCTTGAGTAACTGCGCTTCGTCGATGCCTCCCGCGATCTTTAATCCCTTAGAGTGATCGGTAACGGCAATATATTCGTACCCCCGAAGCTCAGCCGCCTCTGCCATCTCCTGAATGGAATTCGATCCGTCGCTCCACTCCGTGTGCATTTGAAGATCGCCTTTGAGCCCGCGCGACCACGACGGGTCGCCTGCCAACCAAGCCCGCGCTTCGGTCAGTGTGAGAAACCCGTCACGAATGGCGGGCGGGTTCGGAACTACCGGTGGATTTTCGATCCAGCGGCGAATGACTTTTTCCAGATACGGTCCGACTCCCGGCAATTCCTGGAGCGATCGATTTTGATCGATGATGGCAGAAGCTTCTTCCGGCCAAAGAAAAGCCCGCCGCGATGCTCGCCGGAAGGCTTTTTGAAGTGGCTGCTTGGCACTCTCCGCTTCTGTCGCGAGAAGTTCCGCAATACTGCAATTCGACAAATACCCGCCCGTGGACCAACCTCCGCCCTCTACGTTGCTAGTGGACACCCGCATTCGAATACTCGTCCCAACCTGCATTAAGAAAGCACGGAGGCTCGAACATAGCCAGACAATGCGCTCAGGCTGCCTTCACCTCGCCTGAGTGAATCAGCACTTTCGTATACTCATCCATTCGCTGGTCGAATTTTTCATGTGCATTGGGAGAAGAATAGTGTTCCCCAAAGAGAGCGCTCCGTCGCCGGATATAAGAATCCTACGCAGCAGCTTTGAAGGGAAAAATCGGGTTCACTCTGTATAGAAAGATGTCAATGAGTGCGCGCCGGATGCTGCGACTTACTGAGCATCACACTCACAATCGCAGCGCCGCCAAGAGACAGAACCGCACAGATCGACATCACAATTCGGAAGCCGAACACGAATGCATCGCCAATGGATCGTTTTATGGCAACCGTCGTAGCGGGATCAAGCCCCGCAGGCACTTGCAGTCCCGCAAGTTTGACCTCTTCTCTACGCAACGCCACCAGAATTCCGGACGGCAGCGAAACCCGATCTAGGCTGTTATTCAGATGAGAAGTAAAAGCAGCGACCATCATTATCCCCAGGACGGCGATCGCCAAAACTCCCGCGACTCGAGCGACCGCATTGTTGATGCCGGAAGCAGTGCCGGCGTGTTCCTGATCGACTGAACTCATCACTACCGTGGTAAGCGGAGCGACGGTGACTGCCATCCCGAACCCCAGCACAATGAGCGCGGGAAAGAATTCCTTCCAATAATTGTTCCCGACCGCAGGCACGGCAAAAAGCAGGAAACCCAATGCAGTAATCAGAGGTCCGATGATCAATGGACCCTTGGGTCCATAGCGCGCCACCAGTCCTCCCGACCACCGGGAGAGCAGGAACATCAGCAGGATGAATGGAAGAACAGCAGCGCCGGCCCCAGTCGCGGAGTATCCCTGCACCTGAATCAGATTCATCGGAAAGAGAAAGAAAAAGATTCCGATGGCCGAATATAAAAGAAGCGTCAAAAGATTCGCACCACTGAAACTGCGCGATTCGAAGAGCGAAAGCGGCACCATCGGCGAAGCAACGCGGCGTTCAGCCGCTGCCAGCGCGATCAGGCAAGCTAGTCCTACGATCAAGCTTCCAGCGACGAGCGGGCTTCTCCATCCTAGCGTGACGGATTGAATGAACCCGCCCACCAACCCGCCAAGCCCAAGAGTAGCGAGGAGCGCCCCCAGCCAATCGATGTGTCCGCCCGCGCCACTGCGGCTCTCCGGAATACGCCAGAGCGAAATCCCAATCACCGCAGCCGCCAACGGCAGATTGATAAAAAATGCCCATCGCCATGAAGCGTGCTGAACCAGCCATCCACCCAGTACTGGCCCGATTGCAGTCGTGATCGCCGTAAATCCAGACCACGTTCCAATCGCCTGTCCGCGGTTTTTCTCATCAAAAGACGCGGTGATAATCGCAAGGCTCCCCGGCACAAGCAGCGCGGCTCCGATTCCTTGAATACTTCTCCAGATGATCAACTGTTGAATGTTCAGCGCAAGCCCACAACCCAAAGAAGTTGCGGCAAAAATTGCGACTCCGGCCACGAACATCCGCCGTCGTCCAAACAAATCGCCCAACGACCCGCCCACGAGAATCAGCGCCCCGAGAAAGAGCCCATAAGACTCGACAACCCATTGCACGCCCGTAACCGTCGCGTGAAAGTCCGATTGAATGGCCGGCAGCGCAACGTTAACAACGGTGCTATCGATGAACGCCATGCTCGACCCCAGGATGGTTGCAGCGAGGATCCAGCTGGTCGCATGCGCGCCGCACGGAATTTCACCTTCCCCAGATCGAAGCACCGCCTCATCGCAAGGTGTCTTCATGCCAGCTCCAGTTGCAGTTTATGTCAGTTCGGGACTTAACGGGCATCGGGCGTTGCGCATTCGGGGCGACTGGAGGTCACGGAGCAAAGGATCCTGACTGGAACTCAAGTGCCTGCTACTAAGGCTTTTAAAAGGTGGTGAGCGCTGGAATCGAATCCGCGCTGGAACGTAACGTCAACAGCATAGCGGGTCCTGGATTAGTCCAGACACATCACGAATTCGAAAAGTTTAGCCCTGGCGATGAAAACGCCGGACGGTTTCGGATTCTGATCGATCAATGCCTGAATCTTGTCGCGATGCTCCTCAAGCAGAGTCCGGCCTTGCTGCTGCTGTTCCGAGGTCAACTCGAGCTCTTTTGTAAGACGAGCAAGCCTGCGACCATGCCAATGGGAAAGTCGAGTTAGCGCATATGGGATCGAAGCTCATGGCACACCCGCCCAAGCACCGACGATCCGGGAATTTCATTACGAAATGAGTCCGAAAGTCATTTAACCATCGAGCAACATTGGCTCTGCTCCTTACTTGAATGAAAGACTGCATGAAACGAGGGCCCGGTGATGGAGGAATATTTCAGGTGCTAGAAGCGGCCCGGTGCCGGATTCTTGAATCAGTGCCAGTCTGTTCACCGTCTGTGGAGGACTTGGACTTTGCGAAGATGTTGTGTAGGCTCTGACTGAGTTCGTCGATGGTGTCGGGCTTCAGCAATAGGTCTGGAAGGCCGAGACTGCGGACTCCTTCGTTGTCCTCGGGACGGATATATCCGGAGGCAATCAAGATGGGCATGCCAGGCCGGGTTTGCAGAATCTCGCGCGCGAGATCGATACCGGACATCTGCGGCATGGAAAGATCGCTCACGACTACATCAAAATCATGTGGCCCCGACCTGAAAGTCTCTAGCGCCTTCTGGGGCTCGGTGCAGCCCGTCACTTGGTACCCGAGTTGCGTCAGCATGCGCGTCATTAGGAATACCAGCGGCTCCTCGTCATCTACGTAGAGGACCCGTTCGCCGTGACCGCGAATTTCCCCCTGAGTTTTCTGCGTGCGAGCTTCCTGAGCCGCCTCTTGGGCCGCAGGAAGGTAGAGTTGAAAGACGGTGCCTTTGCCAGGCTCGCTGTAAACCGTGACTGCACCGCAATGAGTTTTCATGATGCCGTGGACAACGGATAAGCCGAGTCCCGTCCCCTCACCCAGCGGCTTTGTGGTGTAGAAGGGTTCAAAGATCCGCGCCGTCGTGGCTTTGTCCATGCCACAACCGTTGTCCCGAATGGATAGGCGAACATAGCTGCCTTCGCGGAGTTCCGGCGTGGTGTGCGCGAGGTCGGCATCAACGATGACTGGCTCCGAACGAATTTCCAGTACGCCAACCGATTTTTTCGCCATGGCATCTGCTGCGTTTGTGGCCAGGTTCATGACGATCTGATGGACTTGAGTGGAATCGGCGAAGACGTCCGGCAGCTCAGAATCAAAGTGAGTGCGAATCTCAATTCCAGCGCGCAATCCGGCACGAAGCAACTTCAGAGCCTCCTCAACTACGGGCGTGAGTTTGATGACTTCTCGCTTGGGCGCGTCCTGGCGACCGAAAGTGAGGATCTGGCGCACGAGTTGGGTGGCTCGCAGGGAACCCTTTTGAATCTCTGCCAGGTTCCGCTGAACGGGATGATCGACAGGCAAATCAGCGAGGGCTAGTTTGGCGTTTCCTGTGATCGCGGTGAGGATGTTGTTGAAGTCGTGGGCAATGCCGGCGGCAAGTTGACCGACGGACTCCAAACGCTGCGAAACCTGAAGCTGTTGTTCTAGCTTTTTGCGTTCGCTGATGTCAACGACTGTACTTGAGATCCACGTTCCTTCGCCGGTCACCAGCGGACCGAGGCTGATTTCGAGCGGAAATGTGGTTGCGTCCTTTCGGCGGCCGCGCAATTCCATGCCTACTCCCATTGGCCGCGTTTGAGGCTTGTTGACGTAAGCCCCACGATGCCCCACATGAACCCCGCGGTGTTGCTCGGGTACCAGCATTTCCACCGCCTGCCCAACCAATTCTTCCTGGGTGTACCCGAACATGCGCTGGAGTTGGGCGTTGGCCTCCGTGATACGCCCCTTTTCGTCACAGATCAGGACACCAGTGGGAGCGGTCTCTATGAGGAGCCGGAAGCGGTCTTCAGCTTGCTTCCGTTGCGCGACTTCGTATTCCAGCTTGGCCGTGCGTTCCTGAATCTCCTGGTAGCGAAGAGCGTTTTCATAGGCCACGGCGAGTTTCGCGGCGATGGTAGTCAGAAAACGCACATCTTCTGCGCCGAATTCCGTGCCCGAGAGCTTGTCGGCGACGTATATCATGCCGTAGTTTCGCGTGCCGGTCGGGACGGGTACTCCGAGGAAGCCGTGCACGAGGCCATCGACCGAGCTCTCGATCAAGCCGCGCAGGTAGTTTTGCTGTTCGCGGAGCTTTTCCTCCAAACGGACGCGGTCGGTAACATCACGGGCTGAGGCAAAGATGCCGCGGACGCTACCGAGAGGATCGCGGAAGACGGATGCGTTGAACGAGACTTGCAGTAGTCGCCGGGTATGGGAGATGAGCGTGAGCGCATACTCGGTCACCACGCCGGTTTCAAATGTCTGCTTGACTCCGGCGGCGGCGCGCTCCGGCTCGGTGAAATAGTCGGCGAAGGGGCTACCGATCAGCTCCGTGCGCCCGTAGCCCGTCATGCGGCACATCTGCTCGTTCACATCGGAGATGGTTCCGACTGGATCGACCGTAATTAGTCCGTCCACCGAGCTTTCAATCAGGCCACGATTGTAGGATTGCTGCTCGCGGAGCTGTTGTTCCAGTTTTTTCTGCTCGGTAATATCGCGGGCTGCGGCAAAAACGCCCTGCAGCCTACCGGCCTGATCGTTGAAGGTTGTGGCGTTATAACTAACCACCATTTCCCGCCCCGTCTTGGAGCGGGCTGTGAGCTCATAGTTCGTCACCTTGCCCTGTTGCAAAACCTGCCGGATGCCCTCTTCGGCACGCGCAGGGTCAGTGAAGTGATCCTTGAAGGCTTTCCCGATCAGTTCTTCTCGCGTGCAGCCGGTTAGAGACTCCATCTGCTGGTTCACGTCGGTGATGATGCCCAGAGAATCGGTGGTCATCAGCGCGTCAATGTTCGATTCGATGAGCGACCGGGTGTAGAACTGCGATGCCTGCAGTTGCACCTCCAGCCGCTTCTGCGCCGTAATGTCACGGGCCGAGGCAAAGATTCCACGAATGTTACCCAGAGGGTCACGGAAAACAGCGGCGTTGAAGGAGACCGGAATCTGCTTGTCAGCCCCTGCCTGCAGGGTAAGAACGTAGTTGGTGACCGACCCTTCCTTAAAGGTCAGGCGCACGCCTTCGGCCGCCAGTTCCCGCTCTAAAAAGTAGTCTGGGAACGATGAGCCGATCAGTTGAGTGCGCGATCTTCCTGCCAGTTTGCTCATGGTCTCGTTCACGTCGGTGATCGGCATCTTCTAGTCCACGGTCACCAGGCCGTCGACGGACGCTTCGATCAGGCCGCGGTTGTAAGCACGCTCCTCGGCAAGCTGGCCTTGCAGGCGAGCCTGATCGGTGATGTCACGGGCGGAGGCAAAGATCCCGCGAACTTTGCCATCGGCATCTTTGAAAATCGCGGCGTTGAACGAAACCAGGAGTTCCTGTCCCTCTTTGCGGCGGAGGGTCAGTTCGTAGTTGGTGACCGCGCCCTTGTCGAGAGTCTGGCGAACTCCGTCTGCGGCACGCTTGGAATCGGTGAAGTACTGCTGGAATGCCGTCCCGACCAGGTCCGCGCGGGTGTAGCCCGACATGCGGCACATCGTCTCATTGACGTCGGTTATGCTCAGAACCGGATCCACCGTGATCACGCCATCCAGCGAAGCTTCGATCAAGCCACGGTTGTAGGCGCGTTCCTCCCCCAGTTGAGACTGCAGCCGCGACTGCTCGGTGATGTCGCGGGCCGAAGCGAAGATACCCCGCACATCTCCCGAGGCGTCTTTGAAAATCGAGGCGTTGAACGAGACCCGCAAGGGCGTGCCGCTGCGTCGCGCTAGCGTGAGTCCGTAGTCGGTGACCACGCCCTTGTCGAAAGTTTCTTTGACTCCCGCGATGGCGCGTTCCGAATCCTGGAAATAGTCCTTGAAGGGCGTGCCCGTCAGTTCCTCGCGACTATATCCAGACATGCGGCACATCTGCTCGTTTCCCTCCGAAATGCTCCCCGAGGGATCAACCGTGATCAGCCCATCGACGGAGGCTTCGATCAGGCCGCGATTGTACGACTCGGATTCGCGCAGCTGTTGCTCCAGCTTTTTCTGCTCCGTGATGTCGCGGGCGGCCGCGAAAACGCCCTGCAGCTTGCCGCCCGCGTCGCGAAACGTCGATGCGTTATAGGAGACGACGGTGGCGCGTCCGTCTTTGGACTTGGCGGTCAGTTCATAGTTCGTAACCCGCCCCTCGCGGAGCACTAGCCGGATGCCATCTTCGGCGCGGGCCGGGTCAGTGAAGAAATCCTTGAAGAGCTTACCTATGAGCTCTTCGCGCAAATAGCCAGTCAAGGCGACCATTTGCTGGTTCACATCCGTGATGATTCCCAACGGATCGGTAGTCATCAAAGCGTCGATGTTGGATTCAATCAGCGAGCGGGTATAGAACTGTGTCGCTTTCACCTCTTCGGTGAGCCGAATTTCGTCGGAGATGTCCTTAGAAATCAGGAGGAAACCAATAGCCTTCCGCGATGAGTCCATGCGCGGCGTAATCACCACGCGGGCGGTAAACTGTTGGCCATTCTTGCGCTGGCGCCGTAGTGTGCCTTCCCATTTACCATCGCGCAGGGCGGCATCGAGCAGTTCGCGGGGCTTGCCGCTGGCAACATCCTCGGGCGTATGCAGAATGGACGAGTTGGCTTTGCCTACCACTTCTGAGGGCTCGTATCCATACAATCTTCGCGCGCCCTCATTCCACAGCAAGATTTTCCCGTCAAGATCCTTTCCGATGATCGAATACTCCGTGGAAGACTCCAGAATATTGGCGATGAAATCGACCGCCTCTTGCGGATTGCCAACGATGGCGTTGTCGAAGAGCTTGGCCTTTCGCGTTTCCTCCGTAAAACGCATCTCCTGGGAAATGTCTTTGGAAATGAGCAGGAAACCGATGGCCTTGCCCTGGTTGTCGTGCCGGTGCGCACTCGTCCGAGGACGCCTTCCCACTTGCCGTCTTTGAGCGCGGCCCTCATGATTTCGCCCGGCTTGCCGAGTACAACATCTTCCGGAGTATGCAAGGCCTCAGAGTTCATCTTGCCGACGACCTCCTCTGCCTCATAGCCATACATGCGACGGGCACCCTCATTCCATAGAAGGATCTTGCCGTCAACATCTTTGCCGATGACTGAGTATTCGGTGGAGGACTCGAGAATGTTGCTTACGAACTCGACCGCTTGCTGTGCGGTGGCAAGGATAGAGCTGTCGAAGAGTCCCGGCTTCATTGCGACCTCGGATCAGAGAGTGATGCGTAAACGGTGTGATCTGCGGACGAACATTGGCCAATAGCCGCTTGTCGTGCTGGGAGCAGTCCCCGGCATTTTGTCTTTGTTCTAAAAACAAGATTGCGGTCACGATTGGGAGATCGTCTAAGGGAAGTCATCCTTCTCCGCAACGAGCAATCGCCGTCAGCACACCTCTGCTTTCCATAGTCAACCCAAAAAATGCAGGTGTCACGCTGGCAATGAGAAGGGGGTCACACGAAAGGAGGAACTGACTCCTGTTTTTGCAGTTCGTGCCATTTCGGGAAAGAGTGCTCTCGATGGCGGGGGGCCGCCTTGATTCACAAAACTACTCTTTCAGCCTCTGACGGTGTTTCTTCGCAGAACTTCTGCTTCACAGCGCCTCCTCCGGGAACACCGAATTTGACGTGCCTGCCTCCGGACGTGCCGTCATTTGCTCGAGCAAATCATCGATCTCATTCGGTGATATCGGGCCGAGCTCTCCGTCGCGACCGCGCACCAACCGCCGACGTGGACGCGCGCTCAACGAGCGTATAGTCGAAAACGACATCTTGTGGCACCGACATCGTAGGCGTTCGCATTGAGTCCAACAGCAAAGAGACACCGTGCTCGACCATCCTGTCGATGGGTTATCGGATCACTGTCAGTGGTGGCCAGGACTTCAGCGCCGTTGGCGTGTCATCAAATCCGGCCACGGAGAGATCGCCGGGAAGCTCCAGCCTCCGCTGTTGCGCCACCCACACTACGCCTGACGCCATATCGTCGTTGCTGGCCACGATCGCCGTCGGTCTATTCAGGAGATCGAGAATTTGTTTGGCAGCAACGCGCCCGGACTGAAAGGTGAAGTCCCCCTCTCTGCTGAGTTCGATCTGCACTGGAATCCCGGCTTTTCTCAACGCGTCCTGATAGCCGAGGCGCCGCTCCAGGCTGTCGCCGTGAGTGGGCGGACCGCTGATGAACCCGATTCGCCGATGCCCGAGGCGAATAAGGAATGTGGTCAGCTTTCGAGCCGCAGACCGATTATCAATTCGCACGGTGTTCATACTCGGCAATGGACCTGCGGCCGCAATCGCTGTTGCTTTCATTTCGGAAAGCACCGCACTTCCGACGAGTAGCTCGGCGTAAGGCGGAACGAGCAGCAGACCTTGAACACCAATGCGAGCAGCGTTCAACACCAGCTTCTCGGTCGATCTCTTGGTTGGACGATTGCTCGAACGGACCAGCAACTGAGCCCCGTAGGCTGTGCTGGCATTGATCGCAGCCAGAAGGACTTGCGCCAGGAAAGGAGTCTGCTGATCTGAATAGAGCAGAGCGATTCGGCTGCAGCCGCCGCTCGCCAGCCTGCGTGCCTCATAGTTTGGAACATATCCGGTGTTGCGAATCGCCTGACGCACCC
Source organism: Acidobacteriota bacterium (assembly GCA_003225495.1). Classification (GTDB taxonomy): domain Bacteria; phylum Acidobacteriota; class Terriglobia; order Terriglobales; family Acidobacteriaceae; genus Acidiflorens. The sequence goes on along the minus strand of QIAJ01000006.1, from coordinate 3,143 downwards.
TAGCGCGAGTCTGGTCACTGACCTTGCCGGTGCCATTGATGACGTTCGAGACCGTCATCATAGATACAGCCGCCTGCTCAGCAACCGTCCGAATCGTTACGGCTGTGCTGCTACGACGTCGCCCTGTCCTCTTGAGCGTCACCATCGATAATCCCGGGGGATGGGGTAAAAAGATCGGGCCCTAAGGCAGAGCATAGGCAATGATGCCACCGCCAATCTTCACCTTGGGATTCTTACCACCGCCGGAGGACACCGCAAAATACTGCTTGCCGTTAACGGCATACGTCGAGGGCGTGGCAATGCTCGATGTTGGCATCGTGTCTTCCCACAGGAGCCTGCCCGTCAGCTTGTCGAACGCGCGGACCTTGTTGTCGTAGACAGTTGCGGCGATGAAAAAGATGCCGCCTTTCGTAACGATTCCGCCACCATAGTTCTCACTGCCGGTGGTGGGGTCGTTCAACTCCGGATAATCACCGAACGGAATCTGCCAGACATATCGACCCGTATTGAGATTCAACGCATTCAGCGTGCCCCACGGCGTGCTGATCGCAGGGTAGCCATCCGGGTCCAGGAACTTTGTATAGCCTTGAAACACATAGTCGACGTTCGCGCTCGCGTTGTCAGTTGTAGTCGCCGACTTCGAGTTGTCATCGCTGATGTAAGTCGTCAGGCCTTCGATCTCAGTCTTGCTCAGGCTGCCTTGAAATCCGGGCATCCTCCCCGATCCATGGGCAATCATTTGTGCGATCTGCTGGCTCGGCATCCGCTTGGTCAGTCCAAGCAATGCGGGGAACGACGGGGGGTTACCCTTGCGGTCGACGCCGTGGCAACCGGCGCAGGAGGCGTTGTAGATCTCGGCAGCAGAGGCCTCGCCGCTGGTCTTCTTAACCTGCGCCCGCAACTGCAGGATGTAGGCTTGCTCGTTGGAGTTGATATAGAGAATGCCGGTCTCGGGGTCCCAGGCAGCGCCGCCATATTCGCCGCCACCATCCAGTCCTGGAAAGATGACGGTGCCCTCGAGCGAGGGTGGATCAAAGCGGCCACGGTTGCTGAGCGTCGCCAGGTGCGCCCGCACCGCCGCGTTGGCGGCGGGCGTCCGCTGGGTCAACGTCTCCTCCGTGAGTCGCTGACGAGCGAACGGTTCAGGCGCCGCAGGCAAGGTCTGACGTGTCGCGAGCTTTTCGCCCGGAACGGTGCTTGGAAAGACGGAAACATCCTGCACCGGAAATAGGTTTTCGCCCGTGACCCTGTTGAATACCCAGACGAAACCGTATTTCGTAACCTGGGCTACAGCAGGAATGTCCCGACCATCACGGCGAACGGTGACGAGCGTCGGCGGCGTCGGTGGATCGCGATCCCACACGTCGTGGTCCACGAACTGATGGTGCCACAGACGCTTGCCGGTATTGGCGTCAAGCGCCACCAGCGAGGTGCCAAAGAGCGTATTGCCCTCGCGATCGGCGCCGTAGAAATCCTTAGATCCCATGCCCGTTGACGCCAGCGGAAGGTAGACAATGCCGCGCACGGGATCGAGGCTCAGACCGGACCATGCGTTGGCACCATCCGCAGTCTTCCATGCATCCTTCGGCCACGTGTCATAACCAAATTCACCGGGATGCGGGATCGTGTGGAAGATCCACCTCAGCCTTCCGGCGCGCACGTCATAGGCGCGAATATGACCGGGCGTCGCGCCAGTGCTACCGAGGATAATAAGGTCTTTGTAGATCACGCCGGGCGAATTGACGTTCACCGATACCGAGCGTGGATCTCGCTCAAGGTCCTGACTCAGGTCGACCTTGCCGGTATCGCCGAAACTTTCGATCAGTTTTCCGGTGTTGGCATCTACCGCCATCAGTCGGTTGCGCGAGGTGAACAAAATCCGCTCATCAGTTCCATCGGCCCAATAGCAAACGCCGCGCAATCGCCCATTGCCGCTAACCGGTGCTCCCTCAGTCGGATCGTAGACCCAGTTCTGCCTGCCAGTGGCCGCATTGAGACTGAAAATGCGCCCCTTCGGAGAGGCGAAATACATGCGTCCTTTGACGACGATGGTGTCCCCTTCCATGTCGTTGGTCGGGGCGCCATCACCGGTTTCAAACGTCCACGCGACCCTCAGGCGTGTGACGTTCTTCGTATCGATTTGATCGAGCGTTGAATAGTGTGTTCCGTGCGGATTGCCGTGATAAACGGCCCAGTCCGCACTAGAAGCCTGCCAGGAAGGCTCGGCGCCTGTAGCGGAGGAATGGGCCTGAGCATTAGGCCGTTGCACCTGGCTGGAGGCGAGTAATGCACACGCCGCTGCAACTGCGATTCGTTTCATTGGCTCATCCTTCGTGGCGAGCGTATTCGCGTTCGCGCAACCCGCTCTTATCCATGTTCTTGGTTCTTGCGCCGCTTACTTGCCAGCTGCGGAATGGGTGTCTTCGCTGACTCATGACGCAGCGCCGACCAAGAAAAGTACAGAGGTTTAGCGTTAAATGCAACGCAGGATAGGGCAATTAATTTTGATTGGGGATCTCTCTTTCCAACACGAAAGATCAATTACGAAGCCCCAGGATTCGTTTGGATTTTGAAAAAGCAGCCGCTTCTTGCAAGCTTTTTAAGATAAGACAAAAGCATGTGACTTTATGTCTAACAGGACTCGTAGATTATGCAACACATCTTCGTCGTTGGGGGCGGCGTCGCGGGCTTGAGCTATGCCCGCAAACTGGCGATGGATGTTGATATTCAGATAACACTGAACAACAAGAACAATTACCAGCAGTTTCAGCCTTTGCTTTACCAGGTAGCGACCGCGATTTGGCGCCTGAGAACGCGGCGTTCTCTTTGCGCTCCGTTCTCAGTAAGGACACAAAAAGGACACAATCGGTGGAATGGGGTTCAGGCCGACTGCCAAGTGTTGAAAAGGTGGTGAGCGCGGAAGGAATCGAACCTTCAACCTACTGATTAAGAGTCAGTTGCTCTGCCAATTGAGCTACGCGCCCACTGCGGAAGGAAGGGCATGCACAAATTTTGATTATAGCATTCACGTGACGCTGATTTTCAGATTCGGCAGGCTTCTCGTCGATGCAAATCCCTGCGCAACTTCTTTCTAAAGGCGGGTTATTGTTTTATCAGGAGAAATCCGATGCTTTGGAAACTCT
>QIAJ01000010.1 GCA_003225495.1 Acidobacteriota bacterium | reverse complement strand
GCACCTTGCAGTTCTTTGTGCTCAAAGAATGTAGTGGCGGGCAGAACGATGTCCGCATAGTCCGTGGTGTCGGTGAGGAACTGTTCGTGCACCACCGTAAACAGGTCGAGACGCTTCAGCCCGCGGACGACCTCATTCTGATCGGGACAGACCGCAGCTGGGTTTGAGTTGTAAACAAACAGTGCTTGAATGGGCGGGCCGTCGAGCGTATTCAGAGCCGATCCTAGCTGCACCATGTTGACGACACGCGCAGGACGATCCAGCGCTTTCTGCATCAGCTCCGGCATCTTCAGCGCCGTCTTGTCCAGGCCGAATGCACCGCTAGTTGATAGTTGCAGGCCGCCGCCGACTTCTTTCCACGATCCGGTCAGGCAGGGGAGCATGGCCACCGCGCGCATAGCCATACCACCGCCATCCGAGCGCTGAATCCCGTAGTTCACGCGAATGACAGACGGCCTCTGCGTCGCATATTCTGTAGCGAGCCGGCGGATGTCATCGGTGGAGATGCCGGTCCACTGCGCCACTTTATCCACTGTGTATTCCTGGGCACGAGCTTTCAGTTCGTCGAAACCAACGGTGTGCCTCGATACATAATCCGCGTCATACAAGCCTTCGCTGATGATGACGTTCATTATGCCCAGGGCTAGCGCGGCGTCCGTACCCGGGTTGATAGGCAGATACCAGTCCGCGAGCGCAGCAGTACGAGTCTTGTACGGATCGATTACGACCAGTTTTGCGCCCTTGTGACGAGCTTCCTCGATAAAAGGCCACAAGTGCACGCTGTTCCCGTGAATGTTCGAACCCCACGCAATGATGTATTTCGAATACGCGAACTGTTCGGGCTCCGTGCCGATCTGAAATCCGATGACCGACTTCAAGCCTTCTTCTCCCGCCGTGGAACAAATCGTTCGGTCCAGCTGCGATGCTCCCAGGCGATGAAAAAAACGGCGATCCATTGAACCGCCGTTCAGCGCGCCGAGTGTCCCGCCATAGGAATACGGAAGAATCGCCTCGGGACCGTATTGATCGGCCACTTGGCGGAGTTTGCCGACGATCTCATCAAGCGCTTCGTCCCACGTAGTCCGCTCAAAACTTTCGCTGGGCTGCCCGCCGTGCGGCCCTTTCGGTGTTCCCTTCTTTCTCCGCATGGGATACAGGACGCGCTCAGGAGAATAGACACGGTCAAGGTACTTCGTGACTTTGGCGCAGAGAAATCCACGCGTCACTGGATGCGCGGGATCGCCTTCAATCTTGGTGGCGCGGCCGTCTTCGATAGTGATCAATACTCCGCAGGCATCGGGACAATCATGCGGACACGCGGCGTGAACAGTCGATCGCATTTTATGAATTATAGGCAAATCAGAGGCAGATAGAAGTGCATTTTGATCACGAGATCTTCGTCACCATAAATCTACGACCGATAGGTGGTTGATCTAGGGTAGGTCGAGAAACTTGTGACGATCTTCTGGACGAGGCATCGGGCATGCGTCATATTTGCCGAAGACCTGGTAGCGGCGTCGTGCAATGAATCCGTAGAGCGCCTCACGCATGGCAAATGGAAACAGTCTTGCGATCGCGAAGGACCTCCAAGCCCCTCCCAGTCGTCCAATAGCCCAGAGTGCGGCCTGGGAGCGAGTCAGGGCTCGCTCGTAAGGCTGACGGAAACCGGCAAGCACCACGACGGTATCGAAATCGTTGGGGTTGAGGCCGTAGCGGTTCAGCAGCGTTCGTGCCAGCGGACTCTGCAGCGGCGCAAACCGGAACTGATCCCGCCGATCATGACGCAGAAGGAACGACACCAGGCGGTTGCATAGCCCGCAAACGCCATCGTAGAGAACAAGAGTCAGACTGGGGGACGCCATCGGATCGATCGCGCGCTCAATGGTCATAGAAATCCCTTGCCGGGAAGCGCCAACCACTGTGCGATGGGTGCCCTGTCCATGATGATTGCCCAGCAATCGAGCGGCGCGGGCGGTGCCCGACTTCGGCCCCGTGCAACTTTCCCGCGCTGCCCAGACTCCGGCGCACCAAGGGCGATTCCAACTCCGATGCAGAGTGCCAGCAAAGCATATCCGGTTCCCATGGCTCACCGTGCTGGTCCAGGAATAGGCGGTGGAGCGACCGGGGGAATGTAGGGCGCAGGATTGTATCGCGGCGGAGTAGGAACGCGCAGCGCCTTACCAGCGACGGCCAGCGAGATCAGCAGAGCGGCAAGTCCCCAACGAAGCTGCTCCACGATGACAAGCACCGGATCTTCATGGGCAGTTGTTGGAAAAGTTACGAGCGCAAAGGCTGCCGGCACCAGCAGCAGCACGATCCGGATGTAAGCGCTCCAGAAATTCGACCGCTCCGTGCTCTTTTCTGTTTTCAGGAGGGCCCCGAGAGGGCCGCGCAGATAGAGACCTACACTCTCTGCGATGAGTACGACCACAATAACGCCAATCAGTCCGACTAACGCGCTATTCATGCTTGACTCTCTTTCCTCCCCATGATTCGGGATTGCTGAGGCTCAGGAAATTACCGCAGCACGGCTGCCAGTTTCTTCAGCTTGCTGCGGGCTTTCAATAACCCGTGCCAGGTTTCGGGGGAGAGTTGGTGGACTTGCTCATAAGCCTCGCTCGAAGCCTCGAAAAACTGTGCCATTTCCTGAAGTCGCTCCCGTGTGTAATCACCTGCTGGCTCGTTCTCCAGTTGCGTCAGAGATTTGCGCAGCAACTGAAGAGTCGGATCGAGCTCGCGGCGCTTCCGGAGTTCCATGATGCGAACGAACATCTCGCTTACATCCTTGAGAGACTCGTAATGCTCGCGGCGGTCGCCGAGCACGTGCACCGGATGAACAATTCCCCAGCTTTCAAGCTCGCGGATCGAAGTGCTCACATTCGATCGCGCCACGTTAAGGGTCTCGGCGATTTGCTCGGCATTCATCGGCTCCGGCGAGAGGAACAGCAGCGCATGAATCTGAGCCACCGTGCGGCTGATACCCCAGCGGGTTCCCATTTCTCCCCAGTGGAGGATGAATTGTCTTTGGATGTCGGTTAGTTTCGTCATTTCTGTAACAACAGAAATATCAGAAATATCTATTGGCGTCAAGCTCCTTTACCCCGCGCGCCGAAGACCATTCGCATCAGCGAGTTAGCGAAACCGGTATCGGGGAAGGCGATCGCTGGAACTACCGAGTGCAGGGCGCCTTCCGCCGCTGTGGTAACGTTCTCTCAATCCTCGCTCTTCGTCCGGAGTGTTCCGATGAGACCGATTCTTATTTCAATATTGTTCATTCTGTGCGCGGTATCGTCCGCGCCCGCACAGAATGGCTCCTGCGGCAACATGTCACTCGCCCAGGGCTCCGGCCTGAATGGGTTCGTTTCCTTTCCGTCTGACAATGCCTGGAACCGGAACATTGCCACAGCTCCGGTGGACCCGAACTCCGATGCCATCATCAATTTCATCGGCGCTTCGACTACCTTGCATCCCGACTTCGGCGCCGGAGAATACCAGGGAAGCACAATCGGCATTCCATATGTTGTGGTCGGCGGTCAGCGATTCGTCAAGATTGGATTTAACGCCTATGGGGATGAAAGCGATCCCGGGCCTATGCCCGTACCGAAGACCGCTCCCATCGAGGGTTACCCCAATCCAGGGAGCGGCGACCGCCACGTGCTCGTGCTCGATCGCGACAATTGCTGGCTGTATGAAATGTTTGGCGCTCATGTTCTCAAGAATGGGAATTGGACCGCGGCTTCCGCTGCGGTTTGGGATTTGTTGAACAACGAACAGCGCCCCTACACATGGACCTCGGCGGACGCCGCGGGCCTCCCGGTGTTCCCTGGATTGGCGCGCTACGATGAAGTGGCGGCAGGAGCGATCCAGCATGCATTGCGATTTACGCTGAAGTTAAGCCGGGCCGCGTTCACCCCTCCGGCAAGTCATTGGGCAGCGAACTCCAGTAACGGCCTCGCCGCACCCATGGGCATGCGGCTGCGTCTAAAGGCAAGCTACGACATTTCAGGATTTCCGCAGCAATCGAAAGTGATTCTCACGGCTCTTCAGCGCTATGGAATGATCATGGCCGATAATGGAAGCTCCATGTTCGTGAGCGGAATGCCCGACGATCGCTGGAACAACGACGATCTGAACGCACTGAAGCGCGTTCCGGCCTCGGCATTTGAAGTCGTGTTGATGGATCCTGTCTACACGCAGGCAAATGTCCCACAGGGACCGAATCCAATGATTGCAAGCTTCACAGCGAATCCGCAGACGGTTGCGAAGGGGATGCCGGTGATATTGAGCTGGAGCGCGACGAACGCCGGCTATTTCGTTGTGTCCCCGCAGGTGGGAGCGATTCGCGGGACATCGGTCACTCTCGTGCCTGCGAAGACGACAACCTACAAACTCTCGGTTACAAACCAGTATGGACGAAGTACAGCTACCGTAAAGGTCACGGTTCAGTAGCGAGGGAAATTTGACTCGAAATTACTTGAGTCCGACATAAACATCGACTTGTGAATTCTGTGGATCGGCAGTGCGCTCGTCATAGACCTCGAAGTCGGCCCGGTAAGCGCGCGCACCGCCAAGTCGAGCCTGTTCTTCCCATGCCCAAATCCGGGGCCATGCCGCTGGCACTACTTTGGCGACGGGGCCTTTGTCGCTGGTGATGACCGCATAATCTCCAGCCGGAATCTTCTTGAGCACTAGCCCGGCCGGTGCCGTGGACGTTGGTGGAACTCTTACGCCGATGACGAATGAGTATTCACCATTGCGATCGCTGGCATAGTCGGTGTAGACCGCGTAGATCGTGCCGTCGACTCTGTCGGAAATCTTCTGTTGGATGCCGTCCTGAAAGAACTTCTGCCACAATTTAGGAATCTCACCCGCGCCGGTCGCTTCCTTGGCGTTGGTGGTGCGCGCTTGAATGCCGATGACAGAAAAACCATCCTGATGAACTTTCTTGGGCCCAGTGATCTCTCCCGAAAGGGAAGCTGAGATCAGCAGGGCGGTCCAGGTAAGGGTGTACCCACCGATAGTCATCTTCGGAGTGCCCGCCTATTTGATCTCCATCACTTCTTTTTCTTTGCCCTTGCTCATGTCTTCCATCTTCTTGATCTCGTCGTCGGTGAGTTTCTGGATTTCTTCGAGGGCGCGCTTTTCGTCGTCTTCGTTAATCTTTTTGTCTTTCATCGCTTTCTTGATGGCGTCATTGCCGTCCCGGCGGATGTTGCGAACTGCGGTGCGATGCTCCTCGAGGATCCGATGAAGATGTTTGACCATTTCCTTGCGGCGTTCTTCGGTTAGCGCGGGCACCGGCACGCGAATGATCTTGCCGTCGTTCATAGGATTCAGGCCCAGATCCGCCGTGCGGATGGCTTTTTCGACGCTGGCGAGCGATGACGGATCGAAGGGCTGGACAGTGATGAGCTGCGGCTCGGGAGCATGCACAGTCGCGATCTGGTTCAGGGGCATCTGTTCGCCGTAATAGTCGACACGGACGGTGTCCATCATGTGGACCGAGGCGCGTCCGGTACGAGTGGACGCCATCTCGCGGCGGAAGTCTTCCACCGCTTTGTCCATGCGGGCTTTTAATTGTAGGTACGTTTCTTTCAGGGCAGGATTTGCTGCCATCGTGGCTTGCGCCATATTGCTCAACTCCGGAAAGAACTGGATGTCAAAACGGTAGATTATAAACCCGAAGGTGTGTGCAAGGCGGTCACTCTTGTCCGCCACGGTTGCTAGGCGCTTACCAGTGATCCGATCTTCTCCCCCAGAACGACCTTCCGGATATTTCCGTGCTCGTTCAGGTTGAAGATCACGATAGGAAGGTTGTTATCCTTGCAGAGGGAGATTGCGGTCGAGTCCATCACCTTGAGTCCCTGCTGGAGGACATCCATATAGGTGATGTGAGTGAATTTCTTGGCGTCCTTCACCTTCATGGGGTCGGCATCGTAGATGCCATCGACTTTGGTGGCCTTGATGATGACGTCGGCCTTGATTTCCATAGCGCGCAGTGAAGCTGCAGTATCCGTCGAAAAGTAGGGATTACCGGTGCCGCCGGCGAATATGACCACGCGGCCTTTTTCGAGATGCCGGATCGCGCGACGTCGTATGAACGGCTCAGCGACCTGGTTCATCTCGATGGCGGACTGCACGCGTGTGTATACATGCTGCTTTTCGAGCGCATCCTGTAAAGCCAGCGCGTTGATGACCGTGGCCAACATACCCATGTGATCGGCGGAAACGCGGTCCATGTCTTTGGCCTGATCGGCCACGCCACGAAAAAAGTTGCCGCCACCAACGACGATCGCGATCTGAATACCGAGGCTGTGAACGTCCGCCAGTTCGGCGGCTACCTCGTGAATGCGCGCCGTATCAACGCCAAAACCCTGCCGCGCGGCGAGCGCTTCGCCCGAGATCTTGAGTAGGATGCGTTTGAAAATTGGGGTTGGCATGGTTGTCAGCGTCAGCGACTAGGTTGCAGCAAGAGCATAAACGAAAGGGGCGCCGAAGCGCCCCTGAATTATTCGCCTTCCGGCTTTGTGTCAACCGGTTTGGTGACGGCCACGGTCTCGCCGACATCTCCCACCTTGAAGCGGGCGAAGCGGCGCACGGAGATGTTCTCGCCTAGCTTGCCGATCTTGGCGGCGATCAGTTGCGCGATGGTAATGGTCTGGTCCTTGATGAAAGGCTGCTCCAGCAGGCAAACCTCTTCGTAGAACTTTTCCATTTTGCCGGCCACCATCTTTTCCGCAATGTTGGCGGGCTTACCACTGCGGATCGCCTGGTCGAGATAAATTTCCTTCTCGCGCGCAAAATCGGCCGCCGTCACATCTTCTTTGCGGACATACCTTGGGTCGCTCGCCGTGATGTGCATGGCGATGTCGTGGACCAGTTCCTTAAAATCGTCGGTGCGCGCCACGAAATCACTCTCGCAATTGACTTCCACCAGCACGCCGATCTTGCCTCCAGCGTGGATGTAGCTGGTCACGGAGCCTTCACTCGTCATACGCGTTGCTTTCTTGGCCGCAACCGAAACGCCCTTCTTGCGGAGCAGGACAACCGCTTCTTCCAGGTTGCCCTTGGCTTCGGTCAAGGCGTGTTTGCAGTCCATCATAGGAGCCCCAGTCTTATCGCGGAGCTCTTTGACTTGGGCAGCAGAAATGTTTGCCGTAGTAGTACTCATTAGAACCTCAATCTTTCAAAGTTTCAGGGTTTCAAGGAGGATTGGGCGCGTGGGGCCTTGCAACCTTCCTACAAAACTCGACCCGCGCACTTTGCGACCGCGCGGGCCAGATTTTTTTATCGATGGCTAGCTCGTAGCCGAGCTAGAACCGGCGCGTCTCTGCTTGCAGTTCATCAATGTCCTCGGTTGCAGGGGACGGACGTTTGCGCGTCCCGGCGCCCAAGACATCTTCCATCCGAATGTCTTCACCGGCCTCGGCTCCGACAGCAGCAGCGACTTCTTGCGCAGGCGCTTCCGCCGCTTCCGCTTCGACTTCCGCAGGAGCTTCCGGGGCGGCCATGGCCTGCAATTCAGCCATTTGCTTGTCGCCGATCAGATTGACGCCCTCTGCAATCGATTCCGCAATCTTCGACGTGAACAGACGGATCGCGCGTAACGCGTCGTCGTTCCCAGGAATCACGTAATCCACTTCGCTCGGATCGCAGTTCGTGTCGACCACCGCGACCACGGGAATGCCAAGCTTGCGCGCTTCGCGCACCGCGATCTGCTCTTTATTGGAGTCGATGACAAAGATCGCATCAGGCAATCGCGACATATTCTTGATGCCAGCGAGGTTCGCCTGAAGGTGCTTGCGCTCGCGTTCGAGTTTGATGACCTCTTTCTTCGGCAGCAGATCGTAACGGCCATCCGTGGCCATTTCGTCGAGTTCCTTGAGCCGCTTCACCGATTTCTGGACCGTAATCCAGTTGGTCAGCAGTCCGCCCAGCCAGCGCTGGTTCACGTAGAACATCGAGCATCGCTGCGCTTCTTCGGCGATCGCGTCTTGCGCCTGGCGCTTGGTGCCGACGAAGAGGATGACTCGGCCGGCCGCCGCCAGTTCCTGCACGAACTTGGACGCTTCCTTGAACATCTTCAGCGTCTTCTGCAGGTCAATAATGTAGATCCCATTGCGCTCTCCGAAGATGAATTCCTTCATCCTGGGATTCCAGCGCTTCGTCTGGTGCCCGAAGTGAACGCCCGCTTCGAGCAACTCCTTCATGGTGATATTAGCCAATCAACCTCCTCAGTTGGTCTACATCCGGAAATCAATGGCCAGTTGCCCATACCGAGCAACTGCTTTTCCGGATTGCCATTCCCGTCCACCCCAACTCAGGGGAGGTGGGGGGATGAATTTTACAGCCTGAAACCGAAGTCGTTAATCCTTGGTCCCTAGTCGTTTGCAAACCGACCAACGACGAATTACCGCTTCGAGAACTGGAAGCGCTTTCTCGCGCCCTTCTGACCGTACTTCTTGCGCTCTTTGCCGCGGGGATCGCGTGTAACCATGCCTTGGGCCTTGAGTTGCTTGCGCAACTCGACGTTGAAAAGCATGAGCGCGCGAGTGATGCCGAGGCGCACTGCGTCCGCCTGTCCTGCCACTCCTCCGCCAGAGACATTGGCGAGCACATTGAAACTCGCGGCCGTCTCTGTAAGGGCAAGTGGCGACTTGGCACTCGATCGCTGGGAAGGCGTCACGAAGTATTCTTCGAATGCCTTGCCGTTAACCTTGAATTCCCCGCTGCCGGGGCGAAGAAAAACGCGCGCGACCGCCGTCTTGCGGCGGCCCGTTCCGTAATATTGAACTATCTCTGCCATGTAAGCTCTTAGCACTTAGCTTTTAGCGCTTTGGCTAAACCGCCGTGCGTTTCAACCTTTCAAATATTTCGCTGGTGCCGTTTTCTTAAGACCGTGGCCTTGACACCGATGACCTGAATTTCTACGCCAGCACCTTAACCTCAGGCTTTTGCGCCTGATGCGGGTGCTTATCCCCTCTATAAACATTCAGTTTCGCGAACATGTGCTTGCCCAGTTTGTTCTTCGGAAGCATGCGCGAGACTGCCTGCTCGATCACCAGTTCCGGCTTGCGCGTCATGCGCTTTTTCAGAACTTCCGAACGCAGACCGCCCGGATAACCGGTGTAGTGGTGATACGACTTCTGGTCTGCCTTCATGCCGGTGATCTTCACCTGATCGGCATTGATCACGATCACATGGTCTCCAGTATCGATAAACGGTGTGTAGCGCGGGTTCTCTTTGCCGATCAGAATGCGCGCGACTTTCGACGCTAGCCGGCCGAGCGGCTGCCCGGCGGCATCCACGACGAACCACTTGCGAACGATTTCCCCTTCTTTGGGGAAATAGGTTGACATCAGAAATCTCCCAGATTAAAGAACGCTATGAAGACCGCTGAGTGCCCCATCATTCCACGCAGAAGGCGCGAGGGCGTTCAGGCGGGCAACCGCTGGACTTCCAAAAGAGCTTTTAGAATAGCGTAGCCCCGTGACGATTGTCAACGAACAGGTTCGCTGACAACAGGTTACCAGAAAAGTCGCAAGAATTCAGCACTAGTTCGTTGGCCAAATCCAGCGACTGGCACGGTAATTACTTTCCATCTATTGCCTTCAGGCATTTTCCGTACAGTTCCAGTAGATGGGCGGCATAGTCTTCCGGCTTGGCGGCGGCGCCGCTACCCTGAAAACCAACACTGCTGCCGGCAGTCCGACCATATCCTGTCGTCATGGCGACGAACTTCATCAAGTCGAGCGCGATGTCTTCGTTACGGCGAGAGCCCATCGAAAGGGCAGGTGCTTCCATGATCAAAACTCCTGGATACGGTTGTCAGTGGCCAGTCGGTACACCCGGCGAAAACCGGTATCAACGGTGCCTTGGCGCGATCATAGCAGAAGGACGTTCGGCGGGTTGTAGAGCACGCGACCTTGGGCGGTCAATGAGTGGACGGCGATTTTTCGCCAACAATCCGAAGAACGGTTTATGAATCAGCCCCGAACCAGCCGCATTCGGATGCGTTTGATGAGCAGCGTAATCCACAGGGTGACAGCTGTGAGTGTCGAAATTGCCCAAAAAGATAAAGGTGTCGGCCCCCACATCCAATCGGGAACTGGGAAGCTCTTGTCGGTGAATGGGATCCTGAAGAGAACGATGCAGCGATGAGTTGCTGCTTGAAGGGCCAGTGCAGTATTCCATAAAACGAGCAAGGAGACCGCTGACATGCAGGTTGTACCCACGCAGAATCGGATCAGGTGTTTCATTGTGCGTCACCAGAAATGCTAGCAGATTCCTCCAAACATGGAGCCAGCCAGACCGTGGTAATTAGCTAACGGTAACGACTGTGGAACACACACTCAAGTACTGCGCGGTTGGCCAATTATCGAAAACAGTCGTTTACCAAGTATTGCCTCGCCTTTCTACCCAACCTCTACAAGCCCGTAACTCAGCGCCCAGCGCGTTCGCATGTGTTTTAGCGCATGGTCGATTTCGGCTTGCGAAATCTCTTGGTTGGGTCCCGAAAGTACGAATGCAACTTCGCGTTTGGCCGCCTCGAGCAGTTGCCGGTCGCGGATGATATTCGCGACACGAAAACTGGGGATGCCCGCCTGTTTGGTGCCGAAGAATTCTCCCGGACCGCGCAGCTCGAGATCGAGTTCAGCGATTTGAAATCCGTCGCTGGTGCGGACCATGGCGTCGAGGCGGCGCTGGCCCTCTTCGGAAACTTTTCCTCCATACATCAGGATGCAGTACGACTTGGCGGCGCCACGTCCGATGCGTCCGCGGAGTTGGTGGAGTTGCGCCAGACCAAAGCGGTCGGCATGCTCGATCACCATGATGGCGGCGTTGGAAACATCGACGCCGACTTCGATCACCGTCGTCGCGACCAGCACGTTGATTTCGCCGCGCTGGAACTCGCGCATGATGTGTTCTTTCTCGTCCGGATCGAGTCGCCCGTGCAACAGGCCGACGTGTAGATCGGAAAAAGTCTTGTCGCGCAATTGCCGGAACATTTGTTGCGCTGCTTTGAGCTCGCGCTCTTCGTTCTCTTCGATTACAGGATAGACAACGTAGGCTTGATGGCCGGCGGTGACTTGTTTGCGAACGAAGTCCCAAACTTCCGGCGCGCGCTCGTCAGTGACTGCGCGCGTGACGACCGGGGTGCGACCCGGTGGAAGCTCGTCCAGCACTGACACATCCAGATCGCCGTATAGGGTAAGCGCCAATGTGCGTGGGATCGGAGTGGCGGTCATGACCAGAACATCGGGCTCGGCGGCTGCCGAGCTTCGCTCGGCTTGGACGGGTCGAAGACCCGTCCCTACGCGTTCTTCATCAGATTTCTGCATCAGCTTCAATCGCTGCATTACGCCGAATCGGTGCTGCTCATCCACGATTACGAGACCAAGCTTTTCGAACTCAACGGCTTCCTGGATCAGGGCATGCGTCCCAATCACGAGCTGAGCATTCCCCTGCGCAATATGCCGCCGGACGGCGCGCTTGCGATCCTGCTCGAGCGAGCCGGTCAGGATAACAATGCGGTAGCCGGCTTTTTCCAGGATCTGGCGAGCCGAGAAGTAATGCTGTTGCGCCAGGATCTCAGTCGGCGCCATCAGAGCGACCTGGTATCCATTTTCGATGGCGATAATAGCCGCCTGGAAGGCGACAATCGTCTTGCCGGATCCGACATCCCCCTGCAGCAGCCGGCGCATCGGGAAGGGCGCCTGCAGATCAGCGACAATTTCTTTCAGTACGCGTTTCTGCGCGGTGGTGGGATGAAACGGCAAGATTTTTTTGATCGATTCACGCGCACCGGCGCCGATCTGGAAAGCAATTCCGGTACGCGCTCGCTGTTCGCGCCGCTTGAGCTCAAGACCGAGTTCGATAAAGAAGAGTTCGTCAAAGATCAGGCGTATGTGCCCGGGAGTACGACAAGACTGAAGGTCGGAAAAACTCTCTCCGGCATCCGGCCAGTGAACCTTCGTCAGTGCCTCTCGCGGAGCGGCCAGGCTCAAATGGGCGCGGACCGCGGCGGGTATCGGGTCAGGCCCATCCGGTCCTAAATTGTCGAGCGCCCAGCGTATGATGCGGCGGAACCAGCGAGGCGTCAGCTTGCCCTGGCCGGTGGATTCGTAGATGGGAACGATGCGTCCGATTTCGAGCGAGGCAGCGGCTTTTTTCTCCGCCTCATCGGCGCCGCCCTCTTCGTAGATGTCGCCGAGGATTTCAAACTGTGGCTGGATGATCTGTAGTTCACCGTCGCGGTCCTGTTCCACCTTGCCGTAGAGGGCGACCATCTGCCCGGCCTGGAAACGGTTCTGAAGATACGTCGCATTGAACCACAGGCACTTCAGGCGGTTGCGTCCCTGGCCGACTGTAAGCTGAAATATAGGCATGCGCCGTGTGCGAAACAGGCCTGAGTTCCGGACTTCGGCAACAATCGTGGCCATCTCCCCGGGGCGAAGTTCTGCCACTGAACGCGGATTGAGCCTGTCTTCGTAGCGGAAGGGTAGATAGTGGAGAAGATCGTCCACCGTTTTAAGGCCCTTGGCGGCAAGTATTTCGGCGAGACGCGGACCAATCCCCTTGACGTACTGAACAGGAGTGGACATTTCCAGCATCTCAGGGGATGTTAGCAGGATGGGAGGATCGCATGGCGAAGAGCGAGACGGTCAAAAATTTCCTGGATGCCTTGCTAGCCGTGCTCGCCGGAAATGCCATCTACTTTCTGCTCGCCCCGCATCTGCCACCATCCCTGCGTCACGGAAGATTCGTCGAAGACTGGGGCTTGGTGGTCGATTTCATGATCTGCACGGTCATTTTTGTCGCGGTAAGAATAGCTCGCGCACGAGATGAGCGAAGAAGAACTCTCAACGGAAGGAATTGAATCGCATCATGCGCGATTTAGGCGTCCCACGTTGAAGTTTGCGGCCTAGGTAGCGTTGCGCGAGGTAGAAAGCAACCGCGCTGACGAAAATGACTCCCAACCCCAGGTGCATGCGCGAGATCGCGATACCCCAATGTTCCGGAGGAACGCCCGCCACAGCCACCCGCGCTATGTGGTCGCGCACACCGGCAATCCCCCCGCGGAACAGGGACGGGAGCAACTGGAACAGGATCAATGCGCTCAGGACCGCCACCATCAATGCGACTCCGCGCAGTATCGCAAGTAGCTGGCGCATGGTCCAACTCGGCTGCACAGAAGTGCAGACACCAGGAGCTTGTGGAAAGTTTCCAGCGAGGTGATCTGCACAGGCCAGCATTTCGGACTATGATAAAAAGTTTTCCGCTCCTTGTTGGAATGATTTCCATGTGGGCGAAGTTCCGAGCTAAATGCTAAAGGCTTAAGAGCAAATGCTGATCTTCCGCAAACCTCTACCGAACATCGACCATCCCGAGATGCCCGCCGATGTCGTCATCGTCGGCGGGGGACCGGCGGGCATGGCGTGCGCTCTGCGACTTTCTCAGCTGATTGACGCTCACAATGGGCGGTATCCCGAAGCGCAACTCTCCAAGGAAAACATCTACGTGCTCGAGAAATCGCGCGAGGCCGGGCAGCACTGCCTGTCGGGAGCGCTACTCGATCCACGATCGATGAAGGAACTATTGCCGGGATTCGAAAGCGAAGCCCCGCTCGACGCCCAAGTCCATCGGGAAGCTGTTTACTTCCTGACGAAAGAGAAACATTTCAAGCTTCCATTGACTCCGCCGCCGCTGGAGGATCATGGTAACTATGTGATCTCGATCAACAAGTTCGTGAAGTGGATGGCAGGAAAGGTGGAAGAAACGGGGATCACGGTTTTCACTGGCTTCGCCGGATCGGAGCTTCTTTACGATGGCAATCGTGTCATCGGCGTACGCACCGACGACAAAGGAGTGGACAAGCAGAACCAGCCGAAATCGAATTTCGAACCCGGCTACGACGTGAACGCCAAGGTTGTCATCCTCGCCGAAGGAACCCGCGGATCGCTTACCAAACAACTCATCCAGAAATTCGATCTGATGAAAGACCGCAACCCGCAAACTTACGGCGTCGGAGTCAAAGAGTTGTGGGAAATCCCATCCGGGCGAATCCAAGCGGGCGAAGTCATCTACACCATGGGTTATCCGCTAACAACAAGAGAGTACGGCGGCGCCTGGATTTACGGCTCGAAGGACAACATTGTCTCGCTCGGATTCGTAACCGGACTCGATTACCAGGACCCGCGTCTCGATCCGCAGCATGTTCTACAGACTTTTAAACAGCACGCTTTCATCGCCGATCTGCTGAACGGCGGCAAGATGATTCGCTATGGAGCGAAGTCGCTGCCTTATGGAGGATGGTGGTCGCTGCCACCCCTCGGCGGCGACGGCTGGATGATCATCGGCGACTCGGCTGGCTTTGTGAATGCGGCCCGACTGAAAGGAATCCATCTCGCAATCAAGAGCGGCATGCTGGCAGCGGAGACCGCGTTCGAAGCGTTGGTGAAGGGTGATTCGTCCCGCGCTACTCTCGGCAAGCTAACCCGACGTGTTGAAACCAGCTGGATCAAGGACGAACTCTGGCCGGTGCGCAACTTCCATCAGGGATTCGAGAAGGGAATGATCGCCGGCATCATTAATGGTGGTTTGCAGGAGATTTTCGACGGCGGCCTGCGCAACCGCGTGCCTTCGCACCCCGGGCACGAACGCATGAAGCCGCTATCTCAGCTGCCGCCCGACGGCGGCCCGGAGGCACGATTAATCGGCCCCGCCCGCGGCGATGGCAAACTGACGTTCGACAAGCTCACTGACCTCTATCACTCCGGTACCAAACATGAAGAAGATCAGCCCGCGCATCTCGTCATCCACGATACGAATGTCTGCAACGAGCGCTGCGTTAAAGAATTCGGCAGCCCTTGCCAGAATTTCTGTCCTGCAAATGTGTACGAAATGCTGGACGACCCGTCGGCGCCCAACGGCAAGCGCATCAGCCTGAATGCCGCCAATTGTGTCCACTGCAAGACCTGTGATATTCAGGATCCTTATCAGATCATTACCTGGGTTCCGCCGGAGGGTGGCGGCGGACCAAACTACGACGGGATGTAAGTTTCTCAACCGATGCTTCGTTCGTCTCCCGTTGTTCGCATGACTTCGGCTCGTGGCAAGTGGTAACTATGGCCCCGTGGCATACCCGGGTATATACTGCTGCCGGTAGTTCTTGGCTGAAACCGGCTTAGGCCGGAACGGGGCATTGGTTTCATATCTCATACCGCCCCGTAATAGAATGCTGGCGTCAGGGCTTCCTTACTTACTTTTACCCCCCTTGAACAGCTGGCGCGGGACTGGAGTCGCTTCGGCGCTACTTCTCCCGGGGAGGTCTATCCATGGACGTCGTTCTTATACGCCTTTTGTTTGTATTGTTTGTCGGCTTCACCTGCTTTCGAATTCAGCCCTTTGGTCTGCCGTCAAACCTGGATGCCGCAGTCGGAGTTCTAATCGGATGCGGGATCATCGTATTCGAATGGCGCTTGCGCGCGGTAAGCCTGAAACGTCTGATCGGCGCGGCAATCGGCAGTATCCTCGGTATCGTCGGCGCTTATCTCTTCGCGTTGGTCATCCGAAACAGCATTCCTACCAGTCCGACCCAGAGCTTCCTGCAGATTCTCGTCATGCTCGTCATGTCTTATGTTGGTCTGGCTGTAGGCGCCAACAAAGGTGACCTGTTGAACCTCGCCGCGCTCGGCGGAATCTTTGGCGGCGAGAAGACGGGGAAGAAGAGTTACAAGATTCTCGATACCAGTGTCATCATCGACGGCCGCATCGCCGACATTGCGGAAACGAGCTTTCTTGACGGCATCATCGTAATCCCGCAGTTTGTCCTTCGGGAGTTGCAGTTGGTAGCCGACTCGGCCGACTCGCTGAAGCGCAACCGAGGACGCCGTGGTCTCGACATTTTGCAACGCCTCCAGAAAAGCGGGTCGCTGCAGATTCAAATCGTGGAAGATGACTTCCCTACCGTCCGCGAAGTCGACATGAAACTGATTGAGCTGGCGAAACTTTACGAAGGCAAGATCATCACCAACGACTTCAATCTCAACAAAGTAGCGCAACTGCAGGGGGTCGCCGTATCGAACATCAACGAACTGGCCAACTCTCTGAAGCCGATCGTGTTACCGGGCGAGGCGATGCGCGTGTTCATCCTGAAAGAGGGAAAAGAGTACAACCAGGGCGTGGCCTATTTGGATGACGGCACGATGGTGGTTGTCGACAACGCGCGCAAGATGATTGGCAAGACGGTAGATATCGCCGTCACTTCGGTATTGCAAACGACTGCCGGCAAGATGATTTTTGGCAAATGGGATGAGCGCGCCGCCGCACGCCATGAGTCGAAGCCGGCGGTAGCAATTGCGGCCCCGGTATCTTCCTCAACTGGAACAAACGGGCCGATTTCAGATCCCGGAAAGAAAACCTCGCCATTATTGGCAGAGCGGCAGGGTGAATGATTTTTTCGGATGTGCGTGTGCGGGAACCGCGTAACAGCTCAGCCTCAACGGTCCTGCGGCTCAACTGACTGAATCTGAATCGTGCGACCTTCCAGCGTGCCGATAACCGTGATACGTTCGCCCGCCAGCTTGTCGAGTACTGGCGAGTCTCCCTTCAAGGTATAAAGTTTTTCACCATCCACCAGCGCCCACGTCGCTCCCTGTGTCAGGCACATTCTGGCGCAATCGCCCGCGCTCAAGTGGGACTTACTGGAATGCCGAGCTCCGCAATGGGCATCCGTCAGCACGCCGGAAAAAGTGCGCGCCTGAGTTGCACCGGCTAGATCCGCATCTTTTTGTTCGAATGCCAAGGCACCAGTCGCGCTCACCAAAGCAACGGACACCGCGAGCAAAACGGCCGATACGACGCTGATGCCAATCGTATGGAACCAGAATCTTCTGATTTGCATTCTTTCCCTCATTGTGACCGTTACGGTTCAAGGCTTTAGACGCAAGTTCGGGGCCACGCGGAACCGACAACCACCGCCGGAAACGCTGTAGATAGAGTGCTTTCCGCCCGGTCAAAACTCGACATCTACTCATGTGGATAGCAAAAAGGCAGAAATTACCCAGGGGCTCGCCTTTCTACCGATTCTGGTCGAACCGCTCGGAATCATCATAGCGAGCGCCGACTGCTGTTTCCTTCAGTGGTACATGGACTTTCAGCCGTTGAGGGTTGCGTCCATCTCAAGCACAATCTTAAGATGACCGCCGTCCGCCAGTGTAGGCAAAGATTGTCGTGGACAATGCTCGCCACTATTTGCGTGCTGGGCGCTTTGATCAGCACCTCGGCGGCGAAAGATGTGGCGCTCATATCCAACAAAAACACGTCCGTCCCCAGCATGGGCCTATCTGACGTCGTGAAGGTATGCAAGGGACAAATGGGCCACTGGCCCGATGGCAAGCCCGTCACAATAATCATGCGGCAGCCGGGTTCCGCCGAAATGAGGGTCGTGGAAGAAAAAATTTATGCTTTGAGTTCTCAGGAAGTTCGCGAACTCATCACGAGCGCTAACCATAGCCGTTCGGACCGTCCCGCAATCATCCTGGGAGGGAGCGACGAAGAAGTCATTCGCAAAGTGGAATCGATGCCGGGAGCAGTTGGATTGGTCGATGTTTACTCGATCACGGGTGCCGTCAGCGTGGTCAAGATCGGCGGCAAGCTTCCCCTGGAATCAGGGTACCCACTTCACGGAAATTGAGATAACCGGGCCTCTTCCCTTTGGGAATAGAGGTGGAAGGATTTCATTGAGCAACCAAAGTACCGGGACGTCGACCGCTTACGGCCGGAACAGGCGTTTTCCACGTCATCGTCTCGATGCGCGCATTCAACTCTCCGTATTCCGTGATGGAGTGACGACCTCGCTCTGGGGCCGCACCAGTGAGTTGGGCCAGGACGGCGTGGGCGCCACTCTCAGCGGCGAGTTGAAAGTAGGTGAAGTTGTTTCCATGGAGTTTCCCATCCCCGTTCCGCCTTATTTCCTGAAAGTGCGGGCCATTGCGCGCTATAGCGAAGGCCTACGTTGCGGATTCGAATTCCTGATCGTCACCGATGAACAGCGCGAGACACTCCTGCGCGTGTGTGAAGTGTTATCAACCGCATTCTGAATCTCTCCACTATCCCATTCGGGGAATTTCCATTACCGCAGTAACTTTCTGCTGCAAACCGAGGTAGGTACCATCGGCACTACTGTCGGTGCAATCGGGAAGGAACGTGTATGGGGGAGAAAGTTACCCCGCCAGCCACTTCGAAGGAAGTGCTGCGCGCCAATGCGCTGCGGGAC
>QIAJ01000081.1:8846-20460 GCA_003225495.1 Acidobacteriota bacterium | reverse complement strand
CAGGTGGGCTTCAGCGCGATCGTCTCGACGGGCTCAATGTTAGATGTGGGCTGGGGCGACTTGATCGATTATTTTGGCGATGATCCACGCACACATAGCATCCTGGTTTACATGGAGTCGGTAGGCGATGCGCGGTCCTTTCTCTCCGCCGCACGAGAAGTGTCCCTCAGCAAACCCATCATAGTGATCAAGGCTGGCCGCTCTGAGGCCGCTTCTCGCGCTGCGGCATCGCACACGGGTGCACTCACGGGAAGTGACGAAGTTCTGGATGCGGCGTTTCGACGCTGCGGCGTCTTGCGTGTACACAACATTGCAGACCTTTTCTATATGGCAGAGACTCTGAGTAAGCAACCTCGACCCAGGGGCCCGCGGCTCACGATCATAACCAATGCCGGCGGTCCTGCGGTTCTCGCGACGGATGCGCTTGTTGCCAATGGAGGTCAGCTAGCCACACCGTCCGAAGAGAGCTTGCGAGGATTAGATAAATTTCTGCCACGGCATTGGAGCCACAACAATCCAATTGACATTCTGGGTGACGCCGATTCCGAGCGTTACGCAAAAGCGATAGAAATCGCGTCGAAGGATCCGAACAGCGACGGTTTGCTGGTGATCCTTGCGCCGCAAGGGATGACGGACCCATCTGAGGTCGCTGAACGTCTGCAAAGCTATGCCAAAGTCTCTGGAAAACCTCTGCTCGCAAGTTGGATGGGAGGGCTCGCCGTTGCTCCAGGAGAGAAAGTCCTCAATACAGCGGGCATTCCGACCTTTGGTTATCCCGACACCGCCGCGCGCGCATTCGCCCACATGTGGCGCTACAGCTGTAACCTGCGCGGTCTCTATGAAACGCCAACGCTGGTGGAATCTCTGGAACCGGGGGGCGTCTCTCCGAACCGCACGGCAGAGGTCATTGATCAGGCCCGTAATCGAGGGCGGGTGCTGCTTACAGAACTCGAATCGAAGCAGATTTTGTCGTATTACGGAATTCCCGTAGTCGCAACCCGGGCTGCCAATAACGAAGATCAAGCGGTGAACCATGCGTCGGAGATTGGTTATCCGGTCGTACTCAAGGTTTTGTCCGAGACGATCACGCACAAGACCGATGTCGGCGGCGTCAAGTTGAATTTGCAAGATGAGCGGTCGGTGCGATCCGCTTTTCACGCGATAAGGTCTTCCGTCATGGAGAAAGCCGGTACTGGCCAGTTCCTGGGTGTTACCGTGCAACCTATGGTCCGGATTGAAGGCTACGAGTTGATTCTGGGGAGCAGCGTGGATCCGCAGTTTGGGCCGGTGATCTTGTTTGGTTCCGGCGGCCAATTGGCAGAGATCTATCGAGACTATGCACTGTCACTTCCGCCGCTCAACAGCACCCTTGCCCAGAGACTGATGGAACAAACCCATGTTTTCAAAGCGCTAAAGGGTGTTCGTGGACGTCCGCCGGTCGATTTGGTTGCTCTGGAAAACCTCATGGTCCGTTTCAGCCGGCTGGTGGTGGAACAGCCCTGGATCGCAGAAATAGACCTTAATCCTCTGCTCGCCTCATCGGAAGGTCTCTTGGTTCTAGATGCGCGGGTTCTGCTGCACAGCTCGAGCTTGCATGCAGATGAACTCCCAAAGACGGCCATCCGCCCCTACCCGTCGCAGTACGTTTCGCGATTCACCATGAAGGATGGCACGGAAGTCACGCTCCGGCCAATCCGCCCCGAAGACGAACCGCTGATGAGCAAATTCCATGAGACACTTTCTGACCGGAGTGTCTATATGCGTTACTTTTCCTCGCTCAGCCTGAGCTCGCGGGTGGCGCACGAGCGTCTGGTTCGCATTTGTTTCGTGGACTATGATCGCGTTATGGCTCTGGTGGTGGACCACAAAGACGAGACCACCGCCCAGCAC
Source organism: Acidobacteriota bacterium (assembly GCA_003225495.1). Lineage (GTDB taxonomy): Bacteria > Acidobacteriota > Terriglobia > Terriglobales > Acidobacteriaceae > Acidiflorens. The sequence continues at coordinate 18,570 of QIAJ01000081.1, read as the reverse complement.
CAAATCCTGGGGGTCGGCAGGCTGATCAAATTTCACGGGAAGAATGAGGTCGAAGTGGCTGTCCTGGTGTCAGATCAGTGCCAGAAACAAGGCTTGGGAATCGAATTGCTGCGACGCAGTGTGCAGATCGCGCGCGACGAGAAACTAAGCACGGTTTCCGCCGAAATGTTGCGAGACAACCTGGGTGTGCAGAATATTTTCAAGAAAATAGGGTTTCGTCTGCGCCTGCTGGCCAACTCCTCCGCCATATCTGCGGTGCTTGATCTCTGAATCCTGTAGTGGCGAGAATGACTTCCGCAGGCTGGCACGGCTCCGGACGCCCATTGTCACTTGACCGCGCAACAAGAGAAGGCTCAACAGACACTATCTTCAGTAACTCCGGATTGTGATTGTTATCACAGTGCCCGTTCTCCTGCGGCGTGAGAATCGAAGCGTTCCTGTTGGAAAGAGAAAGAAGGGACGTTAACCATATGGAAAAGTCAACTCGGGAACGTTATCAGCCCGCATGCCTCTTTGGACATCATCTAATTGACAAACTGTCGGTTATTATCGGCATTTGCGACCTGGCGAGCGACCAGAAGAAGGAGCCGAGCACAGAGTACGCAACGCATCTAGCCTTAATTCGCGATACAGCCAAAGAGATGGCTAGGGAGCCAGTCGAACATCAATGCCAACTGACCGAGGCCGTCCGAAGCAAGGAAGTGCAGAAAAATCTTGTTGCTTAGGCCAATTTTCCAGATGCTCGCTCAGCGCGAAGTCGGGATGGGCTTGTGCCCTCTAATGCCCGATTCTCGTCGATCTACGCGCGACCGCTTCGCTCTCTCAGGCCGGTAAAGGACACTATTCCTAGAAAGTGTTCAATATTGAACAGCCGCGCGGCAATGAGGATTGTCGTAACGAACGAAAACAGTTCCGCCCGCTGGGTTTCACCAACGCCCCAAACCGGCCCAACATCTTGCCGGGCTCCTTTGATGTGAATTGGGACAACTACTACTCGGGACGGCCCGTCTTCAACGTCAAAAAGTTTCAGTATCCGGGAGCCTGGAGAGTCGGCGACGCGGCTCCGTACTATTCCGGCTTGCGAAACCCATTTGAGAGCAACGAGACTATTGGGCTTACCAAGCGGTTCTTCTTCAGCGAAAGAGTCACAGCGGAGTTGAGGGTAGATTTCGATAATGTCTTGAACCGAATGCAAGTCTGCGGCGGGGACCACATGAACAACGTCGAGCATGAGGATGGCTTTGGAATCGTTTCTCCAAGTGTCGTATGCCAGGGCAATCTCCCCAGACGAGGACAAGCGTTCTTCAAAATCACTTTCTAGATCGAGAACGTTACTCTCATGTTTGTGCTGATTCGCAAGCTGGCAACACGTGGCGTAGTTGACGTTAAGCCGTCATCGCACCAATTACAGAACTTCACGAACCATTTGAAGAACCCGGGGCTATTCCGGTCAGTCGCGCCAGCGCCTGCCAGTGCCTAGCATGAGGACGGTAGCCCTGTCGGATCTGGCCTGCGTACCAACGCGAGACGCCAATTCGTGAGCGAATTGCGGAGGTTGGAATATTCGCAAGTAGCGGCTGAATTTGTTGGTCCAATCAAGGTCCATTAACAGTTCCTGAGAGTTCCCTACAACGCCAAAGCTGGCTGCCAGTGCCGTTGAATGTCACTCCGCACCGTTGAGCGGGACCTTGACACAGAAGCCTTAACCAGATTCGAGGTTCAAAGAGGTTTATAGGTAAGACTCAGGACTTTTTTCTACGCCGCCAACAAGCAAACGTAGCGAAAAGCTAGGTAGGATTGGCCGGCAGAAGCTTTGCTAGCACGTTCCCTACGACATGTGGTTGCTGCTCGCCGGCGCTGCCGATCAACGTGTACGACCGCTCGTACCCTTTGGGCCCTTCAACTCTCATTTCCCACTTGTCATCAGCGCGAGAACCCATAATTGTCACGCGCCACAATCCGGATCTTTCGTAAAGCACGTGTTCAACTACAGCGGCGATCTCGCTTCTCGTGGGCCCGTCGCCAATGTTCTGCAGCTCAATCGTGACTGACATCGCAGTCGGTATTCTACACAGCGATTAGAAGCCATTTCCTCTTGGACACGCTTAGAAGGTTTCTGCGGAAACTATCAGCTGGGCCAGGCCCATCAGAGTGAACGTCGAGTTCCCTACTTCATTGCTCTTGCATTCCTCTGAGCGACAAGGACGCGCTCGCTTAGGGGCGGGCGGCGCCGAGCCACTCGCAACGACTTGATGTCCAGTTCCAATTCCTGAATTTGGCGTCGCAAGGTGTTGCGGTGGATACCGAGTTTCTTTGCAGCCCTCACTTGATTTGCGTTCTCATCTCGCAGAACTGTAGCCAGGAACGTCCTTTGAAATTCCCGTACCGCATCCGAATATCGAAGGCCACTTCTGTACATCTCCAAAACGACTCGTTCAAGCTCTTCTTTCACGGCGGGGATCTCGATGCGGAATCAGACATCTAGGAAAAGAATAAAGGCTGTGACATTGGTTATGCTCTAGCTGCTTGCTCCCGCGAAGGAGCCAACAACGTGGATGCACGTACCGTCACAGCCTTTTGATGTGACCACTGCTTTCGCAGTTCCAAATTCCAACTTCCTCTTGCGAAGCGGTCGGTCTCTGGCTGCCCGGCAAGTCGCCCTGCCAAGCTAAATCACCCAGCCTACTTCGGAGGGGCAAAATTTTATTTAAGCCAACCCTTTTCAGCCATCGACGGTGCCAACCTTAACACCTGCTTCTGCCTTGTCAATGCCCCTTTTTGGTGCAAGGCTGGAAATTCCTGAGCGCATCCAGGCGGAGTGCAAGAGGATGAAATTGTTAGCGCTTAATTAATGGACGATTAAATTGGGCCTGCTTTTCCACACGAGTATTCACAGGAGAGTTCAAGCGACGTAACGGTGAACAAGAAGCGACGAATTGATCCAAGAGGCGAACCTCAGCGCGGAGTGCAGGCAGGCGGGTCCGCCCCCTTGGGCCCTCGAGCCTGCGCATCTTTGCACGCTTGGCCCAGCCGGTCAATAACCTTAAGCTTGGACTGCTCCAAGAGGCGCTTCTCTTTGGTTTCCAAGAGGTCCGTAATTTTTCAATCACGACTGGGAACTTGAATTGATCTTGTTCCGTGTAACCAAGACCCAAAGCTCGTTCCATCTTTGAGGGGTTCTCGTCCATGGGCCTACCCCGAACGGGCTATTGGGCGCGGCTCTACCTCGCGTTAGAATTCCCGCCGAATGACAGAAAACCGGGACTACCTTCCGGTCAATCCCGTGTCGCAGGTCTGCCCCAAGTGCGGAGCGAAACCAGGCAAAGCCTGCGACATGCTCACGGATCGGATGGCATTGATCCACATTGAGCGCCTCAAGGCCTGCTCGCGCTCCTAGGTCAAATAGATTGATGAGGAAGATTCGGAGAAGCCCCGGAAAAGATGGTTGCACTGGCACCGAGCCGATCGTCGAAGCCTACGATGCAGATAAGCGGAAAGCCGCGCCCCGGTTTTAGCTTCACATTAGCTGCCCCGTGCCATTTCGGTGCCGTTAGCACGAAACTGTACTAAATTAGCCGCGCTAGATGCCATCTGCCGCAAGCTAACTACATGAACTACGTTGAACGATGGTTTCGAATCACACTCTCTCCGCCAGGCCTTACGATCACAATCACTTAACCTGCTCGTCGCACTCGCTGCGCCCCAGACGACCTCACGGTGAATGGGCCATTTAGTGTCCCGAAGATGTCCGATTGGGCTGCGGCCAGTTTCCGGTTTCGGCATTCGTCCAGCTTTCTGAGCAATGATTGAAGAAATGGAAGGCAATCAACCGAAACGTCGGACTTTCGTGCGAAAGGCGATCGGGCTTATCGCGACCGGATGAGACCGCGTTTGAAGGCATGGCGTTTGCGAGCGTGATCCACAAGAATGCGGCGCATCTTTGTGCCGCGACCCCGAAGAAGTGGTTGCGGTTGTTCCATTCAACTTTCTTTGGTCCACCAGGCGAAAGTAGGCTTCACGCACAAGGACAGTTGTTTGCAACGTATGGTCCACTCGCTCGCGTTGCAAATAGCAGGAAGCTAGTCGGCGGTGTTCATCATAAATTTGGGGAATCAATTCGGCTAGGGCGTTCTCGTCCCCACTGCTATAACGCTTGAGGAAGAGGGTTACGTCGATGGAGGAGCGTTCCATTGTTCCATTGGGATCCGGGGAACAACAACGGCAACGCCGTTTTCGCGGCTAAGAGGACATTACAGTCCGTGTCCTCTCCTGTCGGCGGCTGCTTTGCGGGCAATGAGCAGGAACCCTTTTGCCTTGGCATCTCGTCCCAGAGAAAGGAACTGGGTCAGCGCAGCGTCGGAATTGCCTGCCTTGGCTTCCGCTTCGCCCAGCACACGCCGAGCCTCAAACTGCAACGGTAGAAGACCGCCCTTGGCGGCCTGTTTGAGGACATCATGAAGCGATTTTATTGCTTCCGAGGGGGAGCCTGCTGCCGAGCGAATCTGGGCGTCGGCAATAGTGACGACGATATTCGGCCGGGGGCTCGCGCTCTTTGCGACAAGGGTACGGGCGCGATCTATGGCAGCCTGAGCCTCCTGCATTTTCCCCTCGGCGAGCAGAACACGAGCCAGCAAGGCTTCCGCTTCGGCCTGGGCGTTTACGTCACTTCGGGGACCCAATTGCTCGATAGCCTGGCGCACTGCCACTTCCGCCTCTGCGGCGTGGTTTTGTTCGAGAGCCAGTTCCGCGAGCGACATACGCGTGGCAGTGGCAAGAGCTTGCTCTCCAAGCTTCTCGCGAATCGCTAAAGACTCTTCGTACTTCTTGCCCGCCCCTGACAGATCGCCCTGTGCAAACAAGATGTCGCCAATACTCCCCAGCGCGTCGGCAGTCGCGCCCTGATTGCCTGTCTCCGCCAACACTTCCATTGCCTCGGTGAACAGCTTCGATGCGGCCAGTAGTTTTCCCGTGGCAAGCCGCACACTTGCTAAGGCTCCCAGAGCGATACCGTAGAGATTCCTGTCACTAACTTGCCGCGCAATGGTTACGCTCTGCTCCAGCATGCGTGTTGCTTCAACCGGATTTCCCCTTTCCAGAGCAAGCAGGCCGAGGTTAATTAAGACTTCCCCAAGCACAGCCGTATTTCCGGACTCCCGGATCAGTGCCAGTGATTCTTGGAGATGCACGTCAGCGGCCGCCAATTCTCCGATGTCCTTTTCAAGTCCTCCAAGGTTCAGGAGAGTCGTAGCCACATTAGATTTGTCTCCAAGTTCGCGAGAAATCACCAACGACCGTCCGTACATCTCCTTGGCACCCTTGAAATCCCTTTCAAGTTGCAGGGCACCAGCAACAGCGGACAGCATGGAAGCCTCGCCCGCCTTATTGCCCAGATCGTGGCGAATCTGCATTGCCTGCTGAAACGACTGTTTCGCACTCTCGAAATCGCCCCGATCGATAGACACTGCTCCCATGTTGCGCAAGACGCGGGATTCACCGAACCGGTCTCCAACCGATGTAAAGAGATCCCTCGCGGCGGAGGAAGCCGCGGCCGATTTCGGTTGGTCACCTAAACTGCGGTAGGCTTCTCCTTCCGAAACCAGCGCTTGCGCCACCAACAAGCGCGCTCCCTGCACCCGGGCTTTCTGCTCGGCTTGAATGGACGCCGCGAGCTGACGCGCGTAATCGCCCGAGTACTTTGCGGCTTCGGCTTCGCCAGTCGGCGCAGTGCTGCGAGAGTAGACAGTCCGTCCTGCGGTTTGCCACCGCCCGATTGAGCCGATGCCAGTCGTAGTCCGTAGTCAAGACTATCGGGGAAAAAGTTGAACAGCGTGCGGTAGAGCTCAATTGCCTTGTCGCGCTCGCCGACGATCTCCCGATAGCGGGCTTCGATAAAAAGACTCTCTTCGCGCGAGAGATTTCCAGAAGCATCCAAGGCTTTTTTTTTTCCTCACGAGCTTTCAAGGTATAGCCCAACGTCGTCCACGCGTCCGCCAGTGTTGAATGTGCCAACGCAAAAGAAGGATCGATGGCCACGGCTTTCTCCAACAACTCACGTGCCGCTAAGGCATCAAAAGCACGCAAGTGAGTCAAACCTTCGGCGTACAGCCGGGCCGCTTCAGGGTCTGACGGAAGAGGCGGTTCCAGATTTTTGGACTCCGCTGCCAAGTTGCTGGAAATACCCATCATCCGGCGAAGATCGGCGCCCGCCCGAGTCGCTAAGTCCGGTAGAGAGGTTTCGCTGCCAGTTTCTGATAACGTAGCTACCGTTTCTCCTAAGGCAGCGTCCTGCACCTGCAGGTCGAGACGGACGCTGCGTGAGGGATCACCTATGTCGAGATACGAACCGAGGACGACAAAGTCGCTGCAGAGGTTATTGTAAACGCTTTGTAACGTCTTTTTGGAGAGGGAGTCCGCTTCTGCAAGTGACAGGTTGATCTTGGTCTGGGCGACGTCTTCTCCCGGGATCGTTCGCAGTTTCCCACCGATGGACAATTCCGTGGTCAGCATCTCCGAGAGCGCGGTGGAGAGCCATCCGGTGTCTGTGCGGGCAGAGAGATTCCTAAACCCTAAGACGGCCACAGAACGGCGGCCGCGAGAGCGCTCGCTGGCGAGTTCTGCTCGCGCTCTCTCCGTGGCGCTTTGCCTTTCCCGGTCCGTATATCCCAGTGCTGCGAGCAGCACGACCATGACTAAGGCGGCCGAGATGACTTCCGCTCCGTGCCTCCGAACAAACTTCGAGCTTCGGTAAGCGAGCGTGTTGGGCCGCGCCTTGAGCGGCCGGTGCTCCAAATGCCGCTGAATGTCCCCTGAGAACTCCTCCACAGAAACGTAGCGGCGTTGCAGGTCCTTCTGCAGTGCCATCAACACGATGTTGTCGAGGTCGCCGCGTAACAAGCGCCGGAGCTTCTCGGGCTGTCCCTCCCGGGTGCGGCTGACCGATTCAGCAGTAATCGTGACCGTCGTTCCGTCGGGTCGCGTCTCGCTTTCAACTCGATCCACCGCGGTGCTGGGGGATTCCGGCTCCTGCTCACAAATTGCCCGCTCCAAGGCAGCGGGTGTGCGCTCCTTTATCCGGTAGGGGCGGCGTCCGGTGAGCAACGCGTACAGCACCACGCCCAACGAATATACGTCAGTGGTTGCGGCCACCGTCTCGCCACGCACCTGTTCCGGACTGGCAAACGCCGGCGTCAAGTGCCGATTCGCGGTCCGCGTCGCCACCTGTGATGCCTCGGAAGTGCCGAGCACCTTTGCGATACCAAAATCGAGCAATTTGGTCGTCCCGTCCGTCGTCACCAGGATGTTGTTGGGCTTCAGATCGCGGTGGATCACATGGTGCTGGTGCGCGTAGGTCACTGCTTCGCATACCGTACAGAAAAGCTGCAGTCGTTGTTGAATCGAGAGCCCATGAGCGTCGCAGTATTCGTCAATTGGAACACCTTCCACGTAGTCCATTACCAGGTAAGGCAGGCCTTCTTCCGTGCTGCCTCCATCGAGCAGTTTCACGATGTGAGGATGGTCGAGTGCCGCCAGTGTTTGCCGCTCATTGAAGAAACGCCGCAGCAGTTCCGCGCGATCAAGATCGGGACGCAGCACCTTGATGGCAGCATGCATCTGAAACTGCTCGTCGGCGCGGGAGGCAAGATAGACAGCTGCCATGCCGCCATAACCGATCCGCCGCTCAATTCGATAGTCGCCGACACGCCGTCCGATCATCGGATCTTCGGCGTCGCCGACCGCAGGCGACGACGGCTGTGTTGAGACTGATTTGAATACTTGCCAGGTAGCGGCCTGCTCACTTTGTGCCGAAGCCAGCAGAGACTCCACTTCCGTGCGCAGCGCTTCATCCCCTTCGCACACTTCGTCCAGCAGCGCAGCACGTTGCTCAGGTTCGCGCTCCAGAGCCAGGCTGAAGAGTTCTTTGATCTTCTGCCATCGTTGCGGGGTCAGCAAAGGCTGGATTCGAGGAGTCCCCGAGCCACCCGAAACAGGCTTGATTGGAAGAAGACCGCTCATGAGCTTTGGGAACCCCCAGGGCATGCAACGATCTGTGGCGGCAACGAGGAAGGAAGGACTACCGCCTATGAGCCGGACAGTATATACCCGTCGTCGAAGCGTGGGAAGGTGGAAATAGGGGCGTGTAGTCTCTGATGCTTCGAATCTTCCCGGATTCGATCCCGTTTTTCCCAATCCTGCACGTTACCGGTTAGGGATTGGCGTATGGGGCGACCCGCCAGCCTGAAACCGTGAGCGCCTTTTTTGCAGCAAAAGAGGTGTATAGTGGCCGCATCTTTTTTGGGTTTGCGGGATGCTCGACCCGTAGAACTAATATTTCTCAGCGCGCCCGGGAATTTTTCTTCCCCTCCCGGATGGGCATTGTTCAGACAGGAAAGCCGAACGCGCAGTATAGCGGCTCGTCCCGTCCATCTGCGCGGCGAGGTCGTTCCGTGAGCGAACCTTCCATCGACGTGACCCAATTGCTCAAGCAGTTGAGCAAGGGCAACCAGTACGCTCTCGCTGAACTGATTCCTCAGGTCTATGACGAGTTACGCCGCCTAGCCGCTTACCACTTACGTCAGGAGCGCAGTAATCACACCCTGCAGGCGACAGCGCTGGTGCATGAGGCTTATCTGCGCCTGGTGGACCAGCGCCATGTGGACTGGAAAAACCGCAGCCACTTTTTCGGCGTAGCGGCACACCTGATGCGACGCATTCTGCTGATGCACGCGCGTCAGCATCACGCCGCCAAGCGCGGCGGCTCGGCTCAGAAAATTTCCTTAGATGAAGCCGTTATCTTTACGCGCGAACGATCGGCGGAACTGTTGGCCTTGGACGAACTGTTGATTCGTCTGGCAGAACTGGACCCGCAACAGGCACGAATCGTTGAACTTCGATTCTTCGGGGGCCTGTCAGTGGAGGAGACGGCCGACCTGCTCGGCATCTCGAGCGCGACCGTTAAGCGCGATTGGGCGATGGCCAAAGCTTGGCTGGCGCGGGAAATGGGACTGGCTGCGAACCCGGAGGCTCCTTCTGACTGAATCTTCTTGCGCGCAGAATTTTGCGTGAGCTCTTTTTTGCCTTCCTGGCACGTTATGAGGTGAGGGCGATGCGACAAAACGGAAGTCGTTGCAACGCACTCTTCCCCGCAAACGTGACAAATCCATGAAGGAGAATCGTTATGAAGAGCAACATTACACGTGCCCTGCTGGGGCTAGGCGCCACCGTCATATTGGCTCTGGCTCCCTTACAAGCCGAAGCCAGCCACTGTTCCCTCAGCACTGCGGCGGGAAACTGGGCGTACACGTACACGGGAACCATTTTTACCCAGAATGGTCCAGTACCGGCAGCCTCGGTGGGCCACTTTAAACAGGATGCGGCGGGAAATATCGTCGGCAGCCAGACGCGTAGCGTGGGCGGGAACTCCGGAGTGGAAGACATTACCGGAAACGTCGCTGTCAATCGAGACTGCACGGCCACCGCTACCATTAACGTGCTAGTGAATGGACAATTGCAGCGTTCCGCCGTCCTCGCTCTGGTTTATGACAGCAGCGGGAACCATGTTCGCATGATTTTCCAATCGTTGACCCTGCCGGACGGTACCAACGTTCCGGTCGTGATCACCGTGGATGGGAACAGATTATTCAGGACGGAGTGAAACCGCGGGGCGGGGTAACCGCCCCGAAATTAAACGAAGGTTGGAGGGTGCCGTTTCAAAACAACTGACTGG
>QIAJ01000081.1:0-8803 GCA_003225495.1 Acidobacteriota bacterium | reverse complement strand
TGGATTTCGCTTGGCGAACATGGGTTTGTGCGAGTTGCCGGGAAATTCCAAACACTCGATGTTCCAGGTGCCAGCCTGACCGTCGCACTTGGAATTGACAATGTAGGCAAGATCGTGGGCGATTACAGAGATAGCTGAGGTATAACGCACGGATTCCTCGCAGTGCCGCACTGACTTTGCTGCCTCAAGACCGGTCAACATGCGATAGGCGTATCACCTTACTGTTGACTCTATTCCGGCAGCAGAGCGGATCAACTGCATCTTTTGAAGGAAAGGGTCCTATGTTCAACTGCAACCGGCTTGGTCAAAAGATCAGGATCAAGCAACTCGTGATCGCACTGCTCATTCTGTATTACCTGACTCCGGCCTGCTACTCGCAGTTTCTCGTTGCACCTCAGTATGCCGGCGGCGGCTCCTCCCAGGTGGTTGCGGTGGGTGATTTCAATAACGACCACCACCTGGACGTAGTCACAGCCAATGCCGGCGGAGGCAACCTGGGGGTCTGGCTGGGAAATGGTGACGGCACCTTCCAAACAAGTCATCAATATAACTCGGCGGAGGATCCCCTCTGGGTAGTGGTGGCCGATTTCAATCGCGACGGAAAACTGGATCTCGCAGCCTCGAATTACACCGATCTCAACGGAGGCACAGTCAGCATTCTCCTCGGAAACGGGGATGGCACATTCCAGCCACACGTGGATTACTTAGTTGGCCCCTGGTCAGTCTCTTTGGCCGTGGGGGACTTTAATGGCGATCAAATTCCAGACCTGGCCGCGGCGGTGTCCGGAACCAATTCCGTCGCTCTATTAATAGGTAACGGGGATGGCACGTTCCAAGGGCATCGCGATCTCACGGTGGGAAACTTTCCCAGCATGATTGCCGTAGCGGATTTCAATATCGACGGTCACATGGATCTTGCTGTCACCAATCTGAATGACAGCACAATAAGCATTCTCTTGGGAAACGGTGACGGCACCTTTCAGGCAAGCGCAAACATTCCCGTTCGCGCATATGGGTTGTTGAGCGACGACATGAATGATGACGGCAGGTTCGATCTTGTGATCTGGGACTGCTGCTCTGTGACGGTTCTGCTCAGCAAGGGCAATGGCGCGTTCGATTCCCGAGTGGCGGCTGCGGGTGAATTATCGGGTGCTACTACCATCGGCGACTTCAATGGCGATGGCAAAAAGGACGTAGCCAACGCTTTTGTCGTTTTATTTCTTGGCAAGGGCGATGGCACGCTGAACCTCGCGCCGGAGCGTTGGGGCACTCAGACGGGAACCAATTGGGCAACATCCGGCGACTTCAACGAAGACGGCAGACTCGACCTGGTCACCGCCGACGAAGGCGGCTCTATCAGTGTGCTGATCGGCAATGGCAATGGATCCTTCCAGGCCGACGTGACTTATGGCACGCTACCCGGTCCGACCGCTGTTGCCTCCACGGACTTCAATGGCGACGGTTTCTCCGACGTTGCAGTCGGCACGGGCAGCGGACTGGAAGTCTTTCTCGGCAATGGCGACAGTACGTTGACTTTCAAGAAAAACAATGCCGTCGGCGACTATCCTGTCGCCGTAATTACAGCCGACTTCAACCAGGACGGTAAAGCTGATTTAGTCACTGCGAACGTGAATAATAGCGTCAGCTTGTTGCTGGGTGTTGGCGACGGGACCTTCGGGACCCATGCCGATTTTGCTACCGGAAGCGATCCTGTTTCCGTGGCCGCTGGCGATCTCAATGGCGATGGAAAATTGGACCTGATCACAGCCAACGCCAAGGACAATAGTATCAGCATCTTGCTGGGCGACGGACACGGCAGCTTCCAATCAAAGAAGGACCTCACGCTGGGTACCTCGCCATTGTCGCTTGCCGTCGGAGACTTCAATGGCGACAAAAAGGTCGACCTCGCAGCCGTCCATTCCGGAGATGCAGTGTCGGTCCTGCTGGGCAACGGTGATGGGACGTTTCAGCCTGCCGCTGATTATCCGACTGGACTCGATCCCAGGTTCGTCGCGGTCGGCGACTTCGATCACAACGGTTTCGACGATCTGGCAGTAGCATTCGAAGGCAATCCCAATCCCTTAAGTTACATCGCTCCAGGCGTGAGCATTTTTATAAACCGCGGCAGTGGCAGTTTTCTCGCTCATTCCGACGTTTCGGCAGGAGGTGTTCCCTTGGCCCTCGCTGTCAGTGATTTCGATGGAGACGGAAACAGCGATCTCGCCGCGGCTGACGGCGGCAAGTATTGTCGTATCTTGCCTTTCGAGGGCGTGAAGTGCTACTGGGACACTAGTTTTGGAGTTTTGCTGGGCAGAGGTAATGGAACATTCAAAGTGCTGTCATATTTCACCGGCCTGAAGGCAAACTCAGTGTATGTGAGCGATCTAAATCGAGATGGTCGACCGGATGTCGTGCTCTCGGCGGCCGAGAGCAGCTCCGTGAACCTATTCTTGAACAATTCCAAAGGTTTCCGAGAGCTCTTGCTCTCAGTGAGCCTGGCAGGTGGAGGCGGCGGAGTGGTAACAAGCAGTCCAGTTGGTATCAACTGCGGCAGCACCGGACAGATTGCCTGTACCGCGAACTTTGTGAGCGGCCTCTCCATCACTCTCACTGCCGTCGCTGCGCCGGGATCGGTATTCACGGGCTGGGCCGAAGATTGTTCTGGCACTTCGACCTGCACACTCACGATGAACTCCGACCACAACGTCTCGGCAGCGTTTCAGCCCATGCCTGACTTTTCCTTCACTGTATCAATGCCAACTCCGGCAGCTGTCGCTGCGGGGCAGTCGGCCACCTCCACAATCACTGTGGACTCGCTTTCCGGCTTTAACGATATGGTGTCATTTACTTGTTCCGTGTCTCCAGCCGTGATGCTACCGCCCACCTGCAGCGGCATTAGTTTGACCCCGCCCGCCGGTAACTCCGTGACCGGCACATTGACGATTCAGACCTCAGCGCCCGCGCTAAGCCAGTCATTGGGGTGGCAGACGGGTGCCTTTTTTGCACTGTGGTTGCCTATGGCAGGCATGATGCTGGCCTTTGCCCCAACACCATCTAAATACGGCCGTTACCAGCAGAGGTTGTTCGTCGGGCTTTCAATGTTACTTGTCCTGGCCGTACTGCTGCTGTTACCTGCATGCGGCGGAGACAACAGCAAGCAGCATGGCGGTTTGGGAACGCCTTCGGGAAACTACACGATCACCATCAACGCAACCGCCCCCGGCGGGCTACGACACTCCACAACGCTAATGCTCAAAGTGCAATGAAGCGGGCTGACGCGTCTCGAACTCAAAGCAAGGAGGAATGATATGTGGAACCGCACACTAATCAGCGATGAGTCGGTCAGGATTCGTGCAACACGGGAGGCGGCAGTGTTGTTGTTTTGCACTACGTTTGTTCGTGCAACATTCCTCTCGACGCTTGCGATCCTCGCGTTAGGCGCCGGGTCGAATGCACTGTCTCAAGTGGTGAGCGTCACCACCTATCACAACGACAACTCGCGGCAGGGTCTGAATGACAAGGAATCCATACTGACTCACGCTAATGTCAATCCAAACCAGTTCGGCAAGCTGTTTTCGCGAAAGACAGACGGGTACTCGTATGCCCAGCCTCTTTATCTGCCCGGCGTGAACATCCCGGGGCTTGGTGTTCACAATGTGGTTTACGTGGCCACCGAACACGACACACTCTACGCGTTCGACGCCGACAGCAACGCGGGCATCAATCGCGAACCTCTATGGCAGCGGAGTTTCATCAACCCCGTCCGTGGCATCACCACGGTTGCCTCCCAAGCCGACGCTGCCTGCGCTGACCTCGTTCCCGAGATCGGCATCACCGGAACGCCCGTGATCGACACTCAGACCGGCACCCTCTACGTGGTGGTGCGCACGAAAGAAAATGGTCAATTTTTTCAACGGCTACACGCGCTCGACGTCACCACGCGCGCCGAGAAATTCGGCGGTCCTGCCGTGATCAGGGCCAAGGTGAAGGGAACTGGCGATGGTGCCGTGAATGGGTTTGTTCACTTCGACTCGCTCCGAAACAACCAACGCGCCGGCCTCCTGCTGAACCGAGGAGGCATGTCAATTGGCGGATCGCGATATCGCTCATTGACGGGACCAGAAGCTAACATACCGCTCATTGGGGCGTCTTTTCCTTCATGAATAGCGCCACCACGTTAGATAACGATTCGGTCAAGCATTTCTCAGTTCGTCTGTGGACAGAGTTTGTGATGTTGGGCCTCGGTCTCCCCGCGGCCATTTGGGTTGCTTCAAAACTAATTAAGCTCTCGATTCCCGCTGCCACGCACGGCTCTCCGGGAGAACGCTTCTTGTGGTGGATCGCCGGGCCCGCGATCGCCGAGTGGCTGTTTGTGCTCGGAGTTGTATTGATCTTGCGTGGTCGCCAGCTTTCTCTCAGAGACATCGGTGTTTGGCGCGTGGGAAACTGGAAGGCGTGGCTGGTAGCACTCGGCTTTGCCGCCCTTGGGATTGCCGGCAACCTACGCTTCCTGCCTCGCATGGGTGTGCCAATTTCAGCCGCCTTCTTCCCACAGGGATTTCATCTGGTCGCATCCCTGATGATGGGAATCACCGCGGGATTCTGTGAAGAAGTACTGTTTCGTGCCTTCCTGATGACAGAATTTGCGAATGCTGGTTACAGAACGGTTGCGCAAGTCCTAATTCCCGGCGTTGCGTTCGGCCTTTCGCACGCAGGCTATCTGAACCAGGGTTTCCTTCCGTGGCTCGGGATTGCCGTCCCCACTGCATTTGGCGGCATGCTGTGGGGTGTGTCCTATCTCCTGGGACGGCGGAGCTTGGTTCCAGCGATACTCGCTCACTTCTTGAATGATGCGACGGCGCTCCCCTGGATATCTTTCTTTATGGTGACTGGCGCACTGGGACGAGCACCCGGCTAGCCGAGCGCCCCCATCCTTCGCGACTCGGGAACTAACGATCAGCGTCAATTGATGAAAAATCGCGATTACACCAACAACTGCCGACTGGGGACACGCCTCCCGAGTTGTTGGTGAAATCGCCTGTGGGTGTTGAAAAAGTGCCTCAACAGAACGTCTTTGCATCTGCGAGCATGCCGTCGCCGGTTTTATTGCCTCCGTTCGACTAAGTGGTGGCCGGCAGAACTGGTGCTGTTGGCTGGCTGAGGAAGCGCACCAGTCGCTTGATGTTCTGGGCTACCGCTGCCAGGAAGAACTGCTCGCGCACGAACCTGAGTCTCCGCAGGCGCAAGCGTCGCAATCCGATCTGATTCTTAAGTTCCGCGAACAGCGCTTCCACCTTCTTTCTTTCCCGCTGTGCTTTGGCGAACTCTGGGGTGTGGACCAACTCCCGCGCACATTGTCGGGCTGCTTCGTTCTGGTGGATGATAAGGCCCCGGAAAGCCGCACTGGTGCATTGTGGTCGGAGCGAGCAGGGGCCACACTTTTTGCGTGTCCCGATGTAGTTGAAGGCTCGATTGCGATAAACTCGGCCACCATAGTTGAGGAACTGGCCAGCAGGACAGATGTAGCGATTGTTTTCCCGTTCGTAGGTAAAACGCTCGGGACCGAAGAATGGACTCCTCTTTCTGTGGATGCTATCGCGGGTCCGCATGTAGGGAGTGATGCTTCGATCGGCTAGCCATTGCAAGAACTCTCCGTTCCCATAGGTCGTATCAGCCGCAACCGATTCCGGCTCTCGTCCTTGCCATTGAGTGAAACGGGTAAGCATGTCTTGCGCGGCAACGGTTTCCTGACTCATGCGCGCCGCCGTAGCTTGTACTCCCACGATCACACAACTGTGATTGTCCACCAGATAGTTGTCGTAGTATCCCAGCCGCGCCGGTGTGCCGCCCTTGGTGGCGTAGGTAGAATCGGGATCGGTGGTCGACACCTGGTCTTGCTGATGCACTGGCTCTTCTACCGGATTCTGCTCTTCCAGTTCCTGCACATACTGCCGCACGGTGTGATTGACCTGGGCAACGTCCCATAATTGCTCTCGCCGAACACGGCTTTCCTTGCTGGCATTCGCCTCCACGAAACTGCCATCCACCGACAGGTGCTTGCCCTGCACTAATCCCACTTCCACACACTGCCGCACGATCTGCTCAAACAGTTCCTCGAACAGCTTCGATTCCTGAAACCGTCCGTGCCGATTTTTCGAGAACGTGGAGTGATGCGGAATCTCCTGATCGAAGCCTAGGCCGGTGAACCAGCGCCACGCCAGATGCATGCGCAGTTCCTCCACCAATTTGCGTTCGCTGGTGATGCCGTACAGATACCCAATCAACAAAATGCGCAGCAGAAGTTCGGGATCGACCGAGGGCCGGCCGGTTTCGCTGTAGCTGTCTTTCAGTTGCTGCCGCACAAACTCGAAGCTGATGTGCTTGTCGATCAGCCGCAGCAGCTGGTTTTCAGGAACTTGATCCTCCAGACGGAAGTAATAGAACAACGCTTCGGAGCGGTCGTGTTGCCCCATCATGATCAGCAGTCCTCCGAAAATGGAAATCCAGCAAAGCATGGAAGAGATGATTTCTTCTAACATGCTTTCGCCAAATTTCACCCGCTAATCTCAGTGACTTTTTCAACACCCACGCCTGTTTACATCAACCATCAAGCCGCTTTCCTTTATGATGCAGGCGGAATGCCCGTCTTCTTCACGATCGCCTGGTAGCGGGGATTGCTATGCAGCGAGTCGAAGTCATGTTCAGTCTGGATGAAAACCAGCGTGGGGACATGCTCGGCATAGGCTTGCTCCAGATAGCGAAGGGCTTCCGCTTTGCGTCCAAGGCGGGCACTGGTCTGGGCAAACCTCAGCGGAGAAATGTACATCCTTGCTTGCAACTTCTTCCAATGAGCGAGTTCCCACTCTAGGGCAGCTCGAACTCCACCGTAGCGGAAAGCGGCGTCCATCGCAGCAGCGCTTTCGGGAACGAAGACGCGCTCGAACTCGTGAATCGACTCGGCTAACATGCCCTTTTGCCAATACAGGCTGGAAAGAGTTTCGTGGATGTCTGGTCCATCCGGCTGCACTTCGGCACGCGCGCGCAATTCAGCAATGGCGGCATCGTACTGCCCCTTGCGCAGTAGCGCATCTCCCAGTACTGCGGGCCGGACACGAGGGTCGATCTCCATCGACCTGCGGTCTTCCTGAACCGCTTCGTCGATCCGCTGCAAAACTAAGAGGACATTGGCACGCATGTAATGTGCTTCGGAGTAGCCGGGGTCTAGTTCGATGGATCGCTCCGATTCAGTCTCAGCAGCTTTGAAGTCCCAGGCAAAGAGAAGGTGGAACGCTGCCAGGCTGAGGTGGGCTTGGCCATCGGAATCGTCCAAGGCAATGGCCCGCCGTGCCTCTTGCTCTCCTCTACTCATCGCCTCCTGCAACTCCGCCTTAGGACCTCCAAACACCATCTCGGCTAAATAGGAGTCGGCGAGCGCGGCATGAGCAGACGCATAATCCGGCTGAAGCTGAATCGATTTCAGAAAATACTCGCGACCCTTGGCGGGCTGATCGCCGAACCAATAATAACGGCCGAGCATGTAGGCATCCCGGGCTTCAGGCTTGATACGGCGCTCCGGCTGCGCGGGGGGAGTTGTGGTCAGTCCCACCTGTCTGGCGATGGTGCGGGCCAGTTCGCTTTGCAGAGAAGCGAGATCGTTCAGGTCCCGGTCGTAGCTTTCGGCCCAGAGATGCCGGTCCTGGGGCGCATAAATCAGCTGAGCATTGATGTGCACCCGGCCCCCCGAGCGTTCCACCGAGCCTTCGAGGATTCCGTCGACTCCCAGTTCGCGGGCCACATCCGGCAGGGGACGGTGAACCTTCTTATATTGCATAACGGAGGTGCGGGACACGACGCGCAACCCGGCATTCTTGGCGAGCTTGGTGATCAGCTCATCGGTCATGCCGTCGGCAAAGTATTCCTGAGCGGGATCAGCCGAGAGATTCTCCAGCGGCAGAACCGCTAGCGAATGAATTTGTGTACGAGGCGACGGAGAGAAGACCCGGTCGCGCGCTCCGCGGACGTTCAGCCCGAACACGACCGCTGCAATCCCGGCCGACGCAATCAACACCAGCCCCACAAATTGAGCCGCCCTCCTGAGACTCGACTCTGACGTTAAAGTCGCGGCGAGTTCGTCCGTCAACGGCGGTACCGGTGTACCCGCGTTGCCATTTCCTTTCGTGGGGATCGTGGTCGCGATGAACCGGTAGCCTTTGCCGGTCACGGTCTGAACGAAGCGGGGGTTCTCCGGATCGTCCCCCAGGGTTTGCCGGATTTTTCGAATGGCCGTATTGATACCGTGTTCGGTATCGAGGAAAACGTCCTTGCCCCAGATTCTCTCGACGATCTGGTCGCGCGTGACCAGTTGGCCTTGGCCTTCCGCCAGCAGGACGAGCAGCTCCATCGGGATTTTTTCCAGTTTCAGGACACTGTCGCCGCGACGCAGTTCATAACGACCACGGTCCAGTTCGAACTCTTCGAATTTCAACACGCCGACGGGCATGCTCAAAGCTCCACGAGGGCTAAAATATACCACCAGCGGTAGTTGGCGAAAAATCGCCTTGAGACTCATTGAGCCTTAGCTGGACGTAACCGGCCCTACTCCATCCCCAGCGACGCAGCAATCGACTTCTTGTACTCCCGCGCCTTCGTGATGGCAGCTTCTTCATCCACGGTGAGGAGCTTTCGATCGCGCATCACTATTTTTCCGCCGATCACTACAGTCTGCACATCAGACCCTTTCAGCGCATATGCGATCGCGGCGTAGACGTCGTACATCGGCACAGCGTTCGGTTCGTCCAGGCTG
>QIAJ01000080.1 GCA_003225495.1 Acidobacteriota bacterium | reverse complement strand
GCCCGCTACGTATATTCCAGCGTTGCGAGCGACTCGAGTCGATCCTATGGAATCCTTGCGCTGCGAATAACGAATAAATATCGGAGACCGGAACCCCAATGATTCAACTCAAAAATGTCGAACGAAGCTACAAAACCGGCGCGGGCCAGACGTGGGTGCTGCGGCGCATCAATCTGGACATCCAGCAAGGCGAATTTATTACGGTGATGGGCCCGTCGGGCGCTGGAAAGTCTTCTTTGCTGAATGTCCTCGCGCTACTCGACGACCAGTGGTCAGGCCAATACTGGTTTCGCGATCAAGCCGCCCACGACATGAAACGCAAAGGACGCGGCGAGTTGTCCAAGAAAAACATCGGGATGGTTTTCCAGAGCTATCACCTGCTCGACGATCTCACCGTTCAGGAGAATATCGACCTGCCGCTTTCGTACAAAGACGTTGCCCGCAATCAGCGGCAGAGCCTGGTGGCAGATGTACTCGATCGTTTCCAGATCGTCGCCAAAAAAGACCTCTACCCCAGCCAGCTCTCGGGGGGGCAACAACAACTCGTCGGAATCGCTCGCGCCGTCATCCATAAGCCCGCACTCCTGCTCGCGGACGAACCGACCGGCAATCTGCACTCCAACCAGGCCCGGGAAATCATGGAACTCTTTCGCGGACTGAATCAGGAAGGGACGACGATTGTGCAAGTAACCCACTCGGAAGCCAATGCGGCGTACGGAACCCGAACTCTACAGATGCGCGATGGCTGGCTGGTTGGCGATACCGCGAATCCTTCGCTGGAACCAAGCTCTGTGGCGGTGAATGGATGACTCGACCGCTCAGACATTATTTTGTTCGGCTGGCAACTCTCGTTGTCATCACCGCACTCGCCCAGGCGCAAGTGCGTACTCCCGCCGAACTCGAAATGCCAAGATCGCATAGCCCGCTTAGTCCATATACACCCGATCAGGTACCTGAGCCGGTGCTGACGAACTCGCCGCGCCTCGATCGGATGATCCGCGATGGGAAACTCTACCTATCTCTCAAAGACGCCATTTACCTCGCGCTGGAAAACAATCTCGACCTGGCGATCGCACGATACAACCTACCGATCGCCGATACCGATCTTCTCCGCACAAAAGCCGGTGGAAGCTTTCGCGGAGTGAACACCGGCGTCGTGCAGGGAACTCCGGGCGGCGGAGTCGGAGGTTTCGGCTCCGGCGCTCCAGGAGCGGGCGCTGGTGGCACGACGAGCGGCGCGGGAGGCGCGGGAGCGGGCGCTGCGGGCCTCGTGCAATCGACTCTGGGAGCAGGCACACCGGTGGCGTCGTACGATCCGGCGCTCAGCCTGAATGCCGGCAGTGAACATCAGACTTTGCCCTTGTCAAATCTTCAACTGAACGGAGTTCCGACGCTTCAAACGAACACCGTTCTGGTGAGCGCCAACGTCTCCCAGGCATTTCCTACAGGAACTTCGATCTCCTTCGAATTCGATAACAACCGGCAAACCACCAACAGTATCAATACGAGCTTGTCGCCTGGATTAAGCTCTTTTTACCGGTTCTCAATTCGACAAGAGCTGCTCGCAGGATTCGGTTTCGGTCCGAACCTTCGCTTTCTGCACATCGCCAAGAACAACAAAAAGATTTCCGACATTGCTTTCAAGGACCAGGTCATTGCCACCGTCACGCAGATTGAGAATATTTATTGGGACCTGGTGAGCGCTTACCAGCAGGCCCACGTGAACGAGCAATCACTGGCCTTCGCAAATCAGACCCTGGATAATGCCAGGAAACAATTGAAGCTGGAGGCCATCCCTGAGATGGACGTGATGAAGGCAGAAGCTGAGGCCTCAAAGCGCGATCAGGATCTGACGGTGGCGCGCACCAATCTTCAGCTGCAGGAATCGCTGATGAAGAATGCTCTGACCAAGACGCTCGATAACCCTGCCTTAGAGGAGATGCCGGTCGTTCCAATCGATCAGATGCAGCCGGATACGGAATCGAGCGCACCCATTCTCGATTTGATCGAGCGCGCTTTGCAAAACCGCCCGGAATTGCAGGAAACCGACATCGATCTCGCCAACCGGCAGATCAGCCGCAAAGCCGCGCGCAATGCGCTCTTGCCGTCGCTGGCGCTAGTGGGCTTCTACGGAGGCTCCGGCCTGGGTGGAGAAGTAAACCCTGTCTTTGAAGGGAATCCAGCCAATCTTCCGCATGACCTGCCTGGAACCTGGCAAAACACGTTCAACAACACTTCCCCGGATTACTACGTCGGCGTGAGCCTGAACATCCCATTCCGCAACCGCGTGGCGAAAGCCGACCAATACCGTTCTGAACTCGAATATCGTCAGGCAAGCTTGCGCAAGGAGCAACTCAAAAAGCAGATTCGCATCGAGGTCCGCAATGCTCAGTACGCTCTCGAGCAGTCGCGAGCGCGCGTGGCCTCCGCGACAAAGGCTAGAAATCTGGCGCAGAGGACCTTCGATATCACGAAAAAAGAACAGGATCTGGGCGCCGGATCCAGCTACCAGACCATGACTGCGCAGAGGGATTTATCGGTCGCCGAACTGGACCTGGTGACGGCTATGACCACCTATGCAAAATCCAAAGTTGAACTTGATCGCGCAACGGGCGCGAGTTTGGAACATAATGGTGTGTTGATTCAGGATGCAGTCAGCGGAAAGGTGACCGCTTCGTCTCCATAACGCGCATGCCGACTTCGGCCAAGCCGCAAGACTTCAAACCAGTGACACTTTCGGATTCAGTTAAGAACCATCCTCCGCGGATCCTCGCGGCCGACGATCAGCAGCACATTCTCGAAGCGCTGCAACTGCTGCTCCATCCCCACGGATACCGCGTAAATAGCGTCAAATCGCCGATCCAGGTTCGGGAATCGCTCGCCACCGAGTCCTATGACGCCGTTCTGATCGACCTGAACTACACGCGCGACACAACCTCTGGGCAGGAAGGTCTTGACCTGCTCTCCGAGATTGTCGCTGCCGACAGCAACCTTCCCATTATCGTGATGACCGCCTGGGGAAATGTGGAACTGGCCGTCGAAGCCATGCGCCGGGGCGCGCGCGACTTTATTCAAAAGCCCTGGGACAACGAACGCCTCTTAGCCATCCTGCGCACGCAAGTCGAACTGCATCGCACCTTGCTTCGCGCCGAGCGGCTAGCCGCGGAGAACCGTCTTTTACATGTGCAGGGCCGTCCCGAGTTCATTGCGTCGGCTGCATCCATGCAACCTGTTCTCGATGCCATCGCACGCGTTGGACCATCCGATGCCAACGTTCTGATTACCGGAGAGCATGGCAGCGGGAAAGAGATCGTAGCGCACACGCTGCATGCGCTTTCCTCGCGCGCATCCCGTCCCTTGGTTGCGGTAAACACCGGAGCACTGTCGGAAGGGGTCTTCGAGAGCGAACTCTTCGGCCATGTCAAAGGCGCATTCACCGACGCCAGAACCGACCGCATCGGACGTTTCGAACTCGCTGATGGCGGCACCATCTTTCTCGATGAGATTGGAAACGTGCCGATTCGGCAGCAAGCAAAGCTGCTGCGAGTTCTTGAATCTGGAGAGATTGAACGGCTCGGTTCATCGCGCACTCGGCAGGTTGACGTCCGTGTGATCTCAGCCACCAACACTGATTTGCAGGCTGCCTGCACGTCGGGCCAATTCCGCGAAGACCTGCTGTTTCGCCTCAACACGGTCGAAATTCACGTCCCGCCGCTGCGCGAGCGGCGCGAGGACATCCCTGCTCTCGCCATTCATTTTTTAAGGCGGTACGCCTCGCGGTATCGCCGCGAGATCGGTGGATTCGACGCTTCGGCTTTCCAGATCATGGCTCAGTATGCATGGCCCGGAAATGTTCGCGAACTGGAACATACCTTGGAGCGCGCCGTTTTGATGTGCCGCGGCCGCGAGATCCAACCCGCCGACCTCGGACTCAATCTGCAGCGTCCGCAAGGGCAGAATCTGGAAGAGTTAAGTCTGGAAGCAGTGGAGGCTCTGCTCATACGCAAAGCATTGGGCCGCTTCCAGGGCAACGTAAGCCAGGCTGCGGAAGCGCTGGGCCTGAGTCGCGGCGCGCTCTACCGACGCATGGAGAAGTATGGAATCTAGTCCGCAACCGGCGGGCAAAACCGCGCAGCGGAAAGCTCCCCGGAAACGGGCCCAGTACGAACGGCGCATCAATTTCTACTCGTTCCTCGCCGCGCTGCCCGGCATCATCCTGAGCGGCGTCCTCATCTGGATGCAGCCCTGGACCACCGAATCTAAATTCGCGCTGTCCTTTCTGGAAGCCTTCGTGTGGTGGATTCTGGCTCTGATGCTCCACGAGCAGGTCATTCGCCCACTGCAGACATTGGCCAACGTCGTCGGCGCACTTCGCGAGGAGGATTACTCATTTCGCGCCCGCGGCGCCGCCACCGACGATGCCCTCGGCGAACTCTCGATCGAAGTCAACGCGCTGGCTGATTTGCTTGCGGACCAGCGAGTACGAGCAATCGAAGCCACCGCGCTCTTGCGTCGAGTGGTTGAAGAAATCGACGCTCCCCTGTTCGCCTTTGATCCCGATCACGTCTTGAAATTGATCAACCCAGCCGGGGAAAGGTTGCTCCAACAGTCTTCCGTCAGACTCATCGGGCGCACCGCCGCGGAAGTGGGCCTCGCCGAGTGTCTCGCCGCACCCAATGAGTCACTGATTTCTCTTCCCGCCAATAGTCCGAGCGCAAGGTGGCTCGTCGGGCAAAGTAATTTTCGCGAAAAGGGAGTGCCGCACACGCTGGTCGTCCTGTCAGACGTAAGCCGCGCTCTGAGAGGCGAAGAACGCAAGGCGTGGCAACGCCTCATTCGTGTACTGGGTCACGAACTTAACAATTCGTTGGCTCCCATCAAGTCCATTGCAGGGAGCCTGGGAGCACGGTTGGAGCAAATGGAGCTCGCCCCAGAAGAGCGGCACGACTTTGAGCGAGGTCTGGAGATCATCGAAGCCCGTTCCGCATCATTGAACAGATTTCTTCAGGCCTATCGTCAACTCGCGCAGATGCCTCCTCCGTTGATGAAGAAAGTCGCACTTCGTCCGATCGTCGAGCGCGTGGCATTCCTTGAAACCCGCCTTCCCGTGACGATTGAGCAAGCCCCTGATGTCACGTTGATGGCCGACCCAGATCAGATCGAGCAAATGCTAATCAATCTCGTTCGCAATGCGGTCGAAGCCGTTCTTGAGCCGGCCGCTCCCAAAAATTCTCAATCCCATAGCGGGAGGCCAAAGGCCGCGTCTCCGCCCGTAACAATCAATTGGACGATTGAAGATCAGGATGTGGTCCTGACGATCGACGACACTGGCGCCGGACTTCTCAATCCTAGCAACGCCTTCGTGCCGTTCTATACCACCAAGCCGGAGGGCAGCGGCATCGGCCTGGCGCTCTCACGTCAGATTGTCGAGGCGCATCAGGGTTCCATCGAACTCTCAAACCGAAATGGCCGGGATGGTTGCCAGGTGCGGGTCACTCTGCCGCGCACCTGACCCTCGGAGACCGATGTTCGATCCACCGCTGTTCATTCGCGGACAGCAGCTTTGGAAACCGGACAATTCAATCTCGCTTTCTCGATTACCGCGCCAGCCGTTTCATTCTTAGAACGGACGGTCGGTGCCCAC
The DNA here is from genome assembly GCA_003225495.1 of Acidobacteriota bacterium. Taxonomy (GTDB): domain Bacteria; phylum Acidobacteriota; class Terriglobia; order Terriglobales; family Acidobacteriaceae; genus Acidiflorens. Next base: position 441 of record QIAJ01000080.1, on the reverse strand, counting down.
AGCTACTCGTCTGGAGTCCCTCGAAAGGTTGGAAATCACTGCTGTCCTCTGGAAATCCAGGGCATCGGCAGAGTAGGGCCGCACATCATCGGCATTGCCCCGCATATTTTAAGAATCGAAGGAAGCTACGAGACTTGTGCGAGCCAGGGAAATAGGTCTATTCCAATCGACCGAATGTTGGAGATCAAGCACTAGGAGTGGGTGCGCGAGATAATGCGACAGATAACTGATTCGTTGGAGCGGGCCACTGGCATCGTCCAGTCTCTCCGGGTGGTGCCCGGCACAGCGCTCTCTCTGCTTGACCCGCGCTTCTGAACGGAAAACAGTTTACCTGACGAATGACCCAGCGAAGTCGTTACCGTTGGGCTGAGCGCCGATTGCGGCAGTGGTTAATGATTAAATCATTAGATTGGGACGGACACCAATAAGGAAGCGAGACCG
>QIAJ01000009.1 GCA_003225495.1 Acidobacteriota bacterium | reverse complement strand
TCGGGAACGTGGACTTTTCGGCGACGGACCAGAAAGGTTCGGTGAGCGGCTTCAATCTGGGGCAATTCGTGCTGCACTTTGCTTCGCCGTTGTCCGAGAAAGTGCGCTTTTTCGGCGAACTCAGCTTCACAGCGCAGCCGAACACGTACGACCTGAATGTAGAACGCACCATCATTCGCTACGACTACAACGACTACTTCAAGCTGTCGTTTGGTAAGTATCATACCCCGATCAGTTACTGGAACACGGCTTTCCATCATGGGGCATGGTTGCAGACGACGATCAGCCGGCCGCAGATGGTCAAGTTTGGTGGGACAGACATTCCCATCCATTTCGTGGGCTTACAAGCGGAGGGGAACGTCCCCTCCGGTGGATTAGGCCTCGGCTACAACGTGGGAATGGGCAACGGCCGATCGTCCAACTTCGCCAAATCCGGAGACAGTGGGGACGTCAACAACAATCGCGCCTGGTTCGCCAATTTATATGCCCGGCCTGCCCGGCTCTATGGCTTGCAGGTTGGGGGATCGTTTTATCGTGACAAGCTCACTCCGCAAACTGGAATAAACTTTGACGAATGGATTGCTTCCGCCAATCTGGTCTGGGACAAGCAACGCCCAGAACTTCTGGCCGAGTACGTAAATGTTCATCACCAGAATTTGCAAACCTCGCAGACATTCAATACCACGAATTGCTATGTGCAACTGGCGTACCGGCTTCCCTGGCAGGAAAACAAGTGGAAGCCCTATTATCGGTTCGAGTATATTCATAGGCCGAACATCGAACCGGTTTGGGATTACACCGGTACAGCCACCGTAGCAGACCTGGTCGGTTCGCTCGTTGGAGTGAGATACGACATTACCAACTACGCTGCATTCAAGGGCGAGTATCGAAACTTTCGCCAGGGGGCAGGCGAACCTCGTGTCAACGGGGCGTTTTTCCAGACCGCGTTCACCTTCTAAGGGCGCCATGAAGGCTCATTGGAAACCCGTGTGCAGAGTCCTGCTTCTGAGCTTGATGTGCCTGTGCTGCCTGGAAACTGCGGCACCGCAGAGCCATGACGTTGACGTAGCTCTGGTGGTGCACCCCGATACGCCGGTAAGCAATCTGACACTGGCCGAGGTCCGCAAAGTATTTCTTGGTGAACGGCAATACTGGAGTGCCAATGTCCCGGTGGTCTTGCTAATCCGTGCACCGGTAGCGAGAGAGCGGAGTGTGGTGCTGAAGACCATCTATCAGATGTCGGACTCGCAGTTCAAACAGTATTGGATCGCCAAAATCTTTCGTGCGGAATCGGCTTCCGCTCCCAAGGTGGTCTACTCTAATGACATGGCCAATGAGTTGGTGACCGCCATTCCGGGGGCGATTGCCTTCATCGATACGCGAGAGGTACGGCCGGGCGCCAAGGTGATTCGAGTGGATGGTCGGCTGCCCGGGGAAACGGGCTATCCGTTGCGATGATGACGGCGTTCCGGGCAGGTCACTCGGGCATGCCCAGGCGCTGTAGTAACTGGTGGAACCGTGGATCGGAGCGAACCTCGTCGAAGGCAGGCTCGACCTTCAAGTAAGTCAGCTGGCTATCGCGTTCGTTAAAGGCTTGCTCCAGCGAAACCAAGGTTTGATCTCTCTCCTGGAGTCGGGCATGGATTTGCGCAATGTTGTATGCGGAAACGTAGCGTTGTTTGGAAACTTCTTTTAACCCTTCTAGTGAGCTTTGCAACACTCCCGTATACCCGGACTTGCGATAGTCCTCGCCGATGGCCGCGGCAAGGTCGGGATTGCCTGAAAGAGTCAAGACGTTTTGGCGCTCGCCAATTGCCTCCCTGTACATGCCGCTTTGGGCATAAGCCGCCTCGAGAGCACGCTGTGCGGGTACGAAGGTTGGATCCAACTCGAGCGTCTTTTTGAGTTGTTGAATGGCGGGCTCGTATTGCCGCGCAAAATAGAGATGCAGTCCCACGCTGGTATTGATGGGCAGGGAAAGGGGATCGAGGTCTTGTGCCTTCTTCAATTCGGCCCTGGCTTCTTCAAGGCGACCCAACCGTATCAGAAAATCGCCGTACCACTGGTGAGCGGTGGCGGAATTGGGGTCTAGCTGAAGGGCCCGCTTGAATTCAGCTTCCGCGCTCGGCCAATCCCAGTCATATGCTTCCCGAACGAGAGCCAGAGAAATGTGCGCCTCAGGCAGCATGTCGTCGATCTTGAGCGCCTGCATGGCCGCCGATTTAGCATTTTGACGCACTTGCTTAGGGGCAACGTAACCGGAATCACCCAGGAAATTGTAGGCATCGGCAAGACCAGCATAGGCAAGCGCGTAGTTCGGATCTCTTTCAACCGCCTGATTGAAAAAATCAATGGCCTTGGTGAAGCCGCCTTCGGTCCGCTTGTTCCAATAATAAAGACCTTGAAGGTAAAGTTGATAAGCCTCGGGATTCTCGGTGTAGTGCTTGGTTAACTGATGGGCTTCCTGGCCGGTTAGCTTGGGGCGCAGGTTGTTGTAGATCTCTTTGGAAATGTCTTCCTGAACGCTGAGGAGATCCGCAACTTTGCGGTTGTATTGTTCGCCCCACAACTCCGATCCGTCGGCAACGCTCACCAAGTCAGTTTGAATCGTCAAAGTATCCCCGCGCTGGATAACGCGTCCCAACAGCACAGCATCGACATTGAGGTCCTTTCCCACCTTCTGAGCATTGATTTCGTGGCCTTTGTAGCTGAATACTGTGCTTCGCGCCATGACACGCAGATCTGGGATGCGTGAAAGGCTGCTGATGATCCCGTCGGTCACGCCGTCGGAGAGATACTCAATGTTGGGGTTTGCACCTACGTTCACGAAAGGCAACACCGCAACGGAGTGAATCCGGCGGGATGCGAATCCATTCCACAATCGCTCACGCCAGCCACGCGGATCCAGGGCTACAAGCAGCACCAGTAAGGCGCAAGTCACCGCTGCAATAAGCGTGGGTGAGCGCCAGCGATTCTTGGAGCGTTCCGGCATTGCTAATGTGGGAACACCCGATGATTCGCTATCCCGCTTGGCGCGCTTCAGATCGGCACGGAGTTCAGCCGCGGACTGGTAACGCAAGCGGCGGTCTTTTTCCAGTAACTTGGCAATAACCCAGCCGAGGTCCGGGAGGAGGTCAGGATTGACCCGGGTAGCTGGCGAAGGTGTGCGATTGAGGATGGCCTCAAAAACGACCGCAGTGGTTCCAAGCCCGAAGGCTAATCGGCCGGTTGCCATTTCATACAGCACAGCCCCGAGCGAGAAAAGATCGCTGCGCAGGTCCAGTTCCGCACCACGAGCCTGCTCGGGGGACATGTAGGCCACTGTGCCGAGTGCGGTCCCTGTGCTGGTTAGATGTTCCCCCCCGCTCAGGGTAGGGAGAGCAGAAACTCCCACCTCTTCCGCAATCCGGCGGGGACTAGGAACCAGTTTGGCCAAGCCGAAATCCAGAACCTTGGCCTGTCCACGCCGGGTGATGAAAATATTGGCCGGCTTGAGATCGCGGTGGATGATTCCGCACTCGTGAGCAGCGTCGAGGGCGTCGGAAATCTGGATGGTGATGTCAAGGATCTGAGTGCTCGCCAGAGGCTTGCCCGTGATTAGGTGTTTGAGAGTCTGGCCTTCCAGGAATTCCATCGCAATGAAGGGATGCCCTTCGGATTCGTCAACTTCATAAATAGTGCAGATGTTCGGATGGTTGAGGGCCGAGGCGGCCCGTGCCTCGCGCTGAAATCGCTCCAGGACCTGATGGTCGCGCACAAGGTCGGGTGGCAGGAACTTCAGTGCTACATTTCGACCCAGCCTGAGATCCTGGGCGCGATATACCACTCCCATGCCCCCGCCGCCCAGATGTTCCTCGACGCGGTAGTGGGAGATGACTTTGCCAATCATACGCGGCCCACGACAGGTCCCCATGTTAGGATGCTCATCCTTGGCAAGTCAACGCGGCAAGACTGTTGCTGCTTTCGCGAAGTTCCCATCTGATGCGCAATGTACGATACCAGCCTTTTGGCCGGAGCTAGCCAATACGTCGGGTGCTGGTGGCGCCGGACTGCGCGAAGGCCAGCGACGAACGGAAGCACTTTCGTGCCACGTCTTGCCCTTACGCTTTGGGTTTTGCTGAGACCCAGAGCTCTACCCTCTCGAGGTGGCATCCTGGGCATTCTAGGTGTATGGCGTCACTCATCTGTGGGGATAGGAGATAGAGACTTAGAACGTTGCATTTGTTCGGCCGGTCTGCGAACGCGATTCTATAGTGAGCGAGCACCAATAAAGATACCCTCATTTCTGTGTTGAACCGGCCTATCATTATCTAAGAACAATCAGCAGGAGGTGCGCGCATGGCAGCCAATCAGGTAGTGCTTTCTTTCGCCAATGAAGAGGATGCCCTGCTTTTCGCCTTGGCTGCCAGCTCCGCAATGTCTTCTGACGGACCGGTCTGCAGCGGCGACCCGTCAGTCAAGGTTGCGGAAGGGATTTGCAAAGCCAGTCGGATTACGACTGAAGGTGTTCTCAACATCACCTGAAGGGCGGCACAATGGAGATGATTCGAAAAATCGCGCTACAAGTAGGGGTCTATGCGCTGCTCGCTTTCATAGCATGGAACGGGTACCTTGCGATCAATCACTTAAGACAAACTCAGAAAATTGCGGAGCTCACATTAGAAAGCTCCCGAATTCAAACGAACATTGCTTGGGTTCTAAAAGATCTGACGGATATGGAAACAGGGCAGCGTGGATACCTGCTGACTGCGGACCCTGCCTACTTGCAACCTTATACTGATGCGAAGAATAGGATCGATACCGATATTGACGGCCTTCGTGCTCGGCTAGCCAATCGGGCGGAAAGCGAACGATCGCTAGTGTCGCAGTTGGAATCGCTGGCGAAATCAAAGCAAGCTGAAATGGAGCGCTCTATCAGTTTGCGCCAACAAGGGTATCGCCACCGCGCGTTCGTGCTGATCAATTCCAACGAAGGTATGGAATATATGGATAGAGCTCGCGGGATTCTGTCTTCGCTATCTGAGTCAGAGACCAGCAGCACGAGATTCGACAGAGAGAGAAATGCTAGCCTACGCAAGGCTTTGACAGAAACCGCCGTCGCGAATTTATCTCTGCTAATACTGGCAGTATGCCTGTTTGGACTCATCCGCTACCATGGCCAAGTGCTCAGACAAGATGCTACTGAAAGTAAACAAGACCTGGCCTTTCGCGATTCGCAACTAGAAAAACTGATGTCTGCTCTTTCCAACCAAGCCCGCCAGACCCATGCGATAGAGGCGAACGCAAACTTGCTGCTGGAGAACTACGGCGGATTTCTGCCACGACAAGGTCACGAATATGCCGAGCAGATAAAGGAAGCGTCGGCGCAGATGGAGCAGTTCAGACTGGATCTAGTCGGGAGCCCAAACTCCAACGGTGATGAGGCGGCAGCCTAGCGCCGCGGGCGCTGGGTATTCGAGGCACCCGAGAATGATAAAGGCGAAAAACTGCATGCCGGGATTCGCCGAGATCGAGAGCTCTACCCTGTCAAGGTAGCATTCTTGCGAGATCGCTCCCGAATATTCTTGCCACCCGGATCGTCTTTCCCGTTTCCCTGAGCGATGAATCGAGTTGCTGATTCAACAATCCTGACGCGCTTCGACGCTTCGATCACTGGATCCGCAACCAGTTGGCGGACGAACGTGTCGGCTTTCTTACTATCGAAGTAAACGGCATTCTGTGTGGCTGAATCGACCACTAGGTCGAACACGTCATCAGCACCTCTGACCGGGGGGCACCCGCGGCAACACCCTTGCGATCCAATCGACGACGGCGTCTTGATCATTCCTGGTTACGAACCCGTGGCAAACGCTACTGGCCAAGCCTAAGAGGACTCCTGCCGTACCCTCCTTGTCGAGCATCGAATCGGGAATCTCCCAGAAAAGTCGGTGATCGCGACGAGGCGACCTGATACCCACACTTTCAGGCATAGCTACCGCTCATGGCTTGACAGCGTGGGAACTGCCATCACTGTGCAACAGAAGCTCATGCGGCACAGCGACATCAAAACCACGCTCAATATTTTCGGGGACGTTGTAACGGATGAGATGGAGCGAGCCGGCGCGAAAGTTGCAGCCCTCGCTCTGGATCCTGATTCCAAAGTGATTCCAGCGGCGGCAAGCAATTGAAAAAATGGCTCCTCAGGTAGGACTCGAACCTACAACCCTCCGGTTAACAGTTGCGCGGACGGTAAAACTGACAACTGCCGGGAATTGCGGTTGATTCTGAAAACACGCCGCTTAGCGCATCTTAAGCAGCGACTGAGCACCGCCAATTTCGGCGAAGACTCCCTCAAAAAGTCCCCAAAGTATTTTTCCGGCTCGGATATAGGCGTGGCGCCAGCCTTGTTCGTGCGGAGAGAGCCACCGCACTTCGCTCACCACAACCAAAACGCGCCGTCCCAGTGCGACTAACACTGACACGGCGCTAACCACAGTCACCTACGAAGGAGGCAGCAATGGCTAGATATCAACGTAGCAACAATTCCACTTTCTCTCAAGAAACAGACCGTCCGATTGCTCGAGTAGCCCTCTATGCTCGCGTCAGCACCCTAAATAACCAGGATCCAGAAATGCAGCTTGCCGAACTGCGCGAGTACGCGGAGCGCCGCGGCTGGGAGATCGTTGAGGAATTCATCGACCAGGGAGTATCAGGCTGCAAGGAATTCCGGCCGGCACTCAATAGGCTCATGTCGGATGCCTGCCGCCGGCAATTTGACGCAGTGCTTGTCTGGAAGATTGACCGCTTTGGGAGGTCACTCAAGCACCTAGTGAACGCGCTAGCCGATCTTGCAGCACTGGGTGTGGCCTTCGTCAGTCTCCGAGACAACCTCGACCTGAGTACACCTTCCGGTCGGCTGATGTTTCAGATCATTGGTGCGATGGCCGAATTCGAACGGGCGTTGATTCAGGAGCGAGTCCGCGCCGGTATTCGCAATGCACGAGCGAAGCGATCTACGGACTCAGGGACGGTCGTGGGCGCAGATCAAAGACGAACTCGGGGTAAGCAAGGGGACGGCCCAGCGGGTCTTTGCTGCCTTGCCCAAAACTGTCTAGCTGAGTCTTGGACATTGTATCTGCGGTCAGAACACAGCGCGGGGACGAGTCGTACTGTGCATCTTCACAAGCCTTTGAGCAGCCCCGCCATCGTGGTGTCCAGACCTCGGGCAATCACTTGCAAGGTAATGATTCCCGCTTCGCGTTTGCCCTGCTCAATATCCGAGATGTGTCCCCTGTTCATATCCAGGTGGACCGCGAGGTCGGTTTGAGTCGATCCCTTCTCTTTGCGCAGCGCTTGGATGCGTTTTCCCAACTGAACCAGAAGAACGTGAGTGCTGCTGGACATGCACTCATCGTGGCGATACTATTTGCGGCGTGTGTCTGGCATGCCAGACAGACTCACGGCGAGCGATTGTGGGCGTAGTTGGCCTGTTTTAGATTGCCCGCTAATTTTCCAGTTTGGGACATCCATTGCAGAAAGTGCAAGGAGCCGGAGTGGATAACCCCGAAATAGCGATTAATCTTTGGTATCTCTTTGATGAGCACGGAATCATCTACTCGTTGCGGGGGCGTGCATACGTCGTTGCGGGGACTGACGAGGAAAAGCTATCATTCTTGCGGGAATTTTCTCGAACCGACTACCTGATTGCACACCCCTTCCCTGTGCCCGATCGACTACACACGACTTTCGTTGCCGAAGACAATCGACTAAAGCTTGCCCTTGCCGATCACAGAATCATCGACGATCTTGGGGGAATAGGGGTCCTATTCGAGGAAGTTCTTGTTGAGCTTGAAAAGCAGCTTCCCGCCCAGACGGAACTCTCGATTGGTCAGGCCCCGATAATATGCATTACGCCGCTCTTGGCAAACGAGCACGGTATCCTCAGCCCCGTGACTTCGCCAACTGTCGTAATGAGAAACCTTAGAACACCGCGGACTTCTGAGCGCAGCATACGCGCCGACTACCCGTCCGCAGAGGACCCCTATCGAATAAACTGTGCGGAAAGCCGTCCCCGACCGGACCTCGTAGCGGCTGCTATGAGCGCTCAAGGAGGCCAACTTCCCCTGAAACGCGATACGACATTCCGTATGAACCCGAGCGGAGGGGACTACCTACTGTGCATACGGTGTATGAACCCCTTTAGCATCCCGGCCGAGTTCGGAATCGTCGATTTCTGGGAATTCCGTGGAGGCGACCGTCTGTTAATCACGAATCGCGAAGAGGATTATCCCGCTGCTATCGAACAAATGGAGGAAGGGGGCCCCTCATGTTGGAAGATCCTGGCAGGCGATCGCCTTACATGGGTGGGTTGGCGCAACCACTCCAACGGTCACAAGCCGACTTTGCTTGCTTTGGTTAATTGCCAACACGAAGGCTACGCCTACGGAGAACCCGCATCCCCGACATTGGAGTCCGTCATGTCCTTCGGCACACCCACATGTGAAGTCAGCCCCGAAATCCGGCGCCTTTGGATGGTCGGATACGATGCCGCAGTAGCGAAGGGAACACCCCGGACGTGGACACCTTCCGCATAACACCTGAGATGTTCAGAGTGGCGCGGACCGAATCGTTTCAAAGAGTTTCCCAAATTCAGTCAAGCAACTTTGCTTCCCCGAAGCCCGTTTCGGGGGCGGAAGAAGAAGCGCCTATGCCCTGGGTAACGACCTCCGATTGCCGACCACTCAACAGATGACTAACTGATTCGACAAGCTTACGGGGTAGCCGTTCGGAGTCAGCGCATTTCCTTCGCCACGCTTCGGGCGATCTGTGCTCCGGACGTCGCAGGTTTTTCGGAATGCCTGGCAGTGTTGAATGGGACGAGCATTGGAACCCGGCGGCGATACTCGGCGTATTCGGTATGAAAGCGGATCAGGTCCCGTTCCTCGAATTGAATCGCGATAAGAATGTAGGCAGTGGTGGCGATGGCAAACACCAGGTGGGCCAGGGTCATCTTCGGCGCCGACCAGAACACCAGTAGCCATCCCACGTATAACGGGTGCCGAACAAAGCGATACAGCCCAGGAGTACGGAACTCAAGCTGCGTATATGGGCGCCCAAGCAGATGCAGCCAAACCTGACGCAGCCCAAACAGGTCAAAATGGTTGATGAGAAAAGTTGCGGCAAGCACGATCGCCCAGCCAGCGGCATACAGGAAGTAAAGAGTCAGTCGCCCGAGACCACTCTCCACATCCCAGATCACTCCACCCATGGGCTGCCATTGCCAGAACAGCACGATGAGCGCGAGACTCGAGAACAGGACATAGGTGCTGCGCTCGACCGATGTAGGCACGAGGCGGGTCCAGGCGCGCTTAAATCCTTGCCGTGCCATGACGCTGTGTTGAACTGCAAAGAGCCCGAGCAAAGTGATATTGATCGCAAAAGCTTCCATGAAGGACATCTGCATACCGGAGTCAATGGACTTCGGCACGACGAGGTTTCCAATAAACCCTATGGCATACAGAAACGAAGCCAAGAACGCGAGATAGCAAACAACGCCATACAAAAAAGCAATTGTGCGACTGAACATTTTCTTCTCCTTGTCAGCTCTGAATAAAATCGACCTTTGAAATCGTGGGTGACAAGCCAGGCTCCGGCAATCGTGGAGCCTGGCTGTTCATTCCCTCATCGGAGCTGGTGGCTCCAAGTCGTTTGGGCAACGCCGAGGTTGGACGAAAGCCTATTTTCCCAAGCGTGCTGTGAGTGTCCCGAATCCCAGTGTTATGGTGTCGGTATCCGAGAACACCCCACCGCCACACAGCCGGATCACGTTGCGTCCAGACTGCAGTTTGTAGTCACCCGGCATGATGACCCACTGGAACGTGATCGTGGCCATCGTGGAGTCACCAGGATTGAACGCTGGGATCGACTTCGGTCCAAAGAACGTGCATGGACCGTCATTCAGGCTGAATCCGACCGCAAACGGTTGGGCGGTCTGGTACTCGGTGCTCCAGGTCACCACGACCGGAACGGGATTGGCCGGCTCGGTGACCCGGATTGCATCACCCCACGACGAACAACATTGGCCTGTATGAGTCGCTCCGTCGCTGACTCGCAACACCTGAGCCTTAGGGACGGCAAACGCCGAAATGGACGCCACTGCAATTAAGGAAGCCAGGATGGCCACCAGGCCCAGCCTGCGCAGATTCGTTATCACAATTGATTTCATTTCATTTCTCCTTCGCTATCGCGAATTGATTTGTCTAGAATTGAGCCACTTGGGGAGTCCGCTGATCGCTGCGGGAATACGTTCTAACTTTTTGCCGGCGAAAAACGACGATTATCGGTATCTCTTCCCCTTTGGCCCAGCGTAAAGATAGGGCGTGTAGACTTCGGAAGTCATGGGAACGTGCCGGGATTTCTCCGGGGAAACGCCGGTCCCTCGGGCGGGTTGGAACGGCTTATATGGCGCCGAACTTCACTTTCGACAAATATCGATTCGAGACAGAGACGGGACGCCTCTGGTCAGGGACGCTGGAGCTGCGGCTCACGCCGAAAGCATCGGCTGTGCTCAAGGTCTTGCTGATGCGAGCGGGTCATCCCGTCAGCAAAGAGGATCTGTTCAATTCTGTTTGGGATGGTGTCGCGGTGGGCGACGACGCCCTCACGTCGTGCGTGCAGGAACTGCGCAAGGCACTCGCGGACGACGCTAAGAAGCCACGCTTTATTGAAACCCGGCATCGCCGCGGCTATCAATTTGTCGCGCAACTCACGGAAGCGACCGATGAAAGATCCGCCAACGTGACTCCGCAGGCGACGAGGAATCCCGCGATTGCCGTCCTGCCATTCGCTGACATGAGTCCGGCCGGTGATCAGGACTTTTTCTGCGATGGATTGGCCGAAGAACTCATCAACGCACTCACTCGCATTGATGGCTTGCGGGTCGCTTCCCGCACCGCCTCATTTCAATTTCGAAGTCCCGGCGCGGATGTTCAGGCTGTAGGACGCCATCTCAATGTCGACACCTTGCTCGAGGGGAGTGTGCGCAAGGCTAACAATCGCTTGCGTGTCACCGTGCAACTGATTGAAGTCGCGACCGGCTACCACCACTGGTCGCAACGTTTCGATCGGGTGCTTGACGACGTTTTCGCGATCCAGGACGAAATTGCCGAACGAGTTGTCGATTCTATGCGCGGCGGCGACCCGAGTCGCAGCGAGAGACCGTCGGCAGCACGGCCTCACACACGCGGAGAGGCCTACGAGTACTACCTTCGGGGCCGACACTATCTTCACGGGATGACGCAGGCTGATCTTGAGAACAGTGGCGAGATGTTTGAACGCGCGATCCAGGTAGATGCGGGATACGGTCCCGCTTGGGCATGCCTCTCCGCGGCTCACGCGACTCTGTACGAGTGGTTTGGTTCGAAAGAAGAAGACCTGTCGCTAGCCGAGCGTGCTTGTAAAAAAGCACTCGAGCTCTCTCCCACCCTGGCTGAGCCGCACGCGGCGTGGGGATTCGTTCTGTCGCTGTCCGGGCGCTACGCCGAGGCAGCCAGGGAATTTGAAGAGGCTATTCGCCTGAATCCCGCATTCTTCGAGGCGTATTACTACTTTGCTAGATCTTGTTTTGCCAGCGGTGAAATTGCACGGTCGGCTGAGTTGTTTGGTAAGGCCGCCGAGGTTCGGCAGGAAGACTTCCAAAGTGCCATGCTACGAGCGCAGTCTCTGCGACAACTGGGGCGGATCGAGGAATCCCGGGTCGCGACGCGGGAGGGGATCCGTCGTGCGGAGCGCATACTCATGCTCAACCCTACCGATGCGCGCGCACTCTCCCTCGGCTCCGGGGCTCTTTTTGAGGATGGCCAGGTGGCGCGCGCCTTCGAATGGTGCCAACGCTCGCTCGAATTCCATCCCGATGACATGACCAGCTTGACCAACGCCGCCTGCCTCTACGCCAAAGCAGGTCAGAAAGAAGAGTCCCTTACGTTCCTGGAGCGTGTACTGGCGCGGGGCTGGGGCAAGCGTGATTGGATCGAGCACGATTCGGACTACGATATCTTGCGCGACGACCCGCGCTTCCACAGACTCCTTTCGACCCTGAAATAATCGGCTGCGAGGACGAGGGGCCATACAGAAGCTGTCCCTGGCCAAAAGGCGGCTTCGAGGAATCGTGGCGCTGGGAATTCCCCTCGCGCCAGATCTCCCAGAAGCCCGTTTCTGGACAACTTCTGGATCGCTGACCACTCGTCCGAATGGCACTCATTTGACGCAGGCCGCTCCTGCGCGCAGAACGAAGAACTTCACTTGTGAGATAGTCCTCTCCTCAGAGTTCCGTAAGAGGTAAAGCATGTTGACTCGAATCGCGATGGGAATAGTTTGTTCACTAGCATTGATGCTGCAGAGTTCACAAAACTATGCGACGAAGCCCGTACGTATGGTCGAGCCGTTCGGGGCTGGCGGTGGGCCTGACGTGCTAGCCCGCGCCCTCGGCCCAAAGCTTGCCGAGCTGTGGGGGCAGCCTGTGACCGTGGAGAACCATCCCGGCGCGACGGTTACACCTTGCTCGTGAATACCAGTGCGCAGGCATACAGCGCCACGCTTTTGAAAAACCTGCCGTATGACCCGTTGAAGGATTTCATCCCGGTCGCTGCCCTCACCAGTCAGCCCTACTTGCTGGTGACAGGTAAGTCGTCCGGCATCACCACCGTCGGCGAGTTGGTTGCGGCGGCGAAAGCGAAGGCGGGCAAGCTAAGGTTTGGCTCAAGCGGCATCGGCACCGGTAAAACATGTTGGTTAACGTTACGCCTGAGCCCGCGCGCTAAGCGGGGGACTTCAGTGCTCCACCCGGAGGTACCCCAAAACCGGGCTCTACGGATTAGTGACGGGAAGTCGGCTTCGAGGAGATTGCCAATGATCTCCTCGAAGCTCGTTTCTGGACAACTTTTGGATTGCCGACCACTCGTCCGAATGGCACTATTTGAAGCAAGCCGCTCATGCGCGCAGAACGAAGAACTTCACTTGTGAGATAGTCCTCTCCTAAGAGTTCCGTAAGAGGTAAAGCATGTTGACTCGAATCGCGATGGGAACAGTTTGTTCACTAGCACTGATGCTGCAGAGTTCACAAAACTATCCGACGAAGCCCGTACGTATGGTCGAGCCGTTCGGGGCTGGCGGTGGACCGGACATGCTAGCCCGCGCACTCAGCCCAAAGCTTGCGGAGCTGTGGGGGCAGCCTGTGACCGTGGAGAATCATCCGGGCGCGGGAAGTACAGCTGGCCCCGCACTCGTCGCGAAGTCACCCGCCGACGGTTACACCTTGCTCGTGAATACCAGTGCGCAGGCATACAGCGCCACGCTTTTGAAAAACCTGCCGTATGACCCGTTGAAGGATTTCATCCCGGTCGCTGCCCTCACCAGTCAGCCCTACGTGCTGGTGACAGGTAAGTCGTCCGGCATCACCACCGTCGGCGAGTTGGTTGCGGCGGCGAAAGCGAAGGCGGGCAAGCTAAGGTTTGGCTCAAGCGGCATCGGCACCGGTACGCATTTGGGGGCTGAAAAATTCAATCTGGAGGCGGGCATCAAGGCAGTACACGTGCCCGCCCGAGCGGGGGACGCGATCGCCGACACGATTGCCAATACGGTAGCGGGGCGCAGCGATTACCAGCTGGCGCCCATCCAGCTCGCCCTGGTCGAGATCCGTGCGGGCAGGCTCCGCGCGCTGGGCGTAACCACCAAGAAGCGCTCGTCCTTGCTGCCCGAAGTGCCGACGATCGCGGAGGCCGGCGTCTCCGGCTTCGATTGGCCGATTTGGTATGGAGTATGGGTGCCCGCTGGCACTCCAGCCGGAGTTGTGGACAAACTAGCGAAGGACATCGCGCGCACTTTGGCAACGCCGGATATGCGCGATTGGCTTGCGAACCATGGGGCCGACCCGATGATCATGACGCAGCCTGAGTTCGCGCGCTTCGTGTTGAGCGAGAGTGAAAGGGCGGCCCGGATCATCAAAGCCGCCGGGATCAAACCTCAAGAAGGTCCATGAGTCGACCCGAATCCTATGTTGTTAACGGTTGATGGGAAATTCGGAAGGGTTTCCATGGGAGTCGACTCGTTGCACGTGTAAAAACGTACGGCGATGTGCTACGTGAATATGAATTCCATCCGGGGTCGAAGAGCGCCGACGCCAAAGGCAAGCCTAGCGGCAGGCAAACAATCGGTCTGCTGCAGCGGCGGCACATTCGGGTGGCTCAGATCATCTATATAGGCAAGGAGTCCGACAGCCTCGAAGAATAGAATCGGGAACAATCCACTCCGCGCAAAATGTCTACACGGAATATCCCGACCCGCGACGGGATGAATGGCAAACAAAAATTCTGCCTGCGTTGAAGAAACTGCCTGTGGCAGCCCTTATGAAACTCAGCAGGAAATCCCGTTCAATGCTGACTAGAGCGCTGGCTGGTCGCAGGCGACCACGTCCCAAGAATCGACAGTATTCCGGCTGGAACGCCTCACTCCGTGGAGACCGTAGGCCCGCTCTCCATGCGAACCCTCTACTTGTTACCCAAGCTTGTGCACAGCGTGCCGACGAAGTGTTTCGTTATGAATGTGTCTCCGCTTCTGCGAGAGCTGATCCTTCATGCCTGCACGTTCTGCAAGTTAAAGCAACGTAACTCGATTCACAGACGCATCATTGAAATCTTGCTGGATCAGTTGGAGGCAGCCCGATCGATTCCATTGCAATTGCGTAAGCCGACCGATAGCCGCGGCGCCCGTGTGGTGGAGTTGTTGTTTGCGGACCCCTCCGATTCTCGAACTCTGGAACAACTCTGCGCTCAGTGTGGAGCTGGCAAAAGGACGATCGAGCGACTTTTCATTGTCGAAACTGGAATGACCTTCGGCCAATGGCGACGACAACTGCGCCTGCTCCACGCGCTGCAATCGCTGGCTTGCGGCGAGAAAGTGACTGCGGCTGCAATGGACGCGGGCTACAGTAGCGCCAGCGCTTTCATCTCAATGTTTAGAAAGCACATGGGTGAAACGCCCAGTCGCTACTTCCAAAGCAGCTGAAGGGATCAGATTCTAGAACTATTGCTTGGTAACAAGACTCCTCATCCACCAAACGCCATGATCCATGGACAACTGGGAAGCTAACCCAATTCGCACGCTCAAGGAATACAAGAGTTGCTCCCAGACTAACTTCCCAGAAGCCGACTTCTGGACTGTGGACGTTTCACGCCAAGGTGAAGACCTCTTGCGCAAACATATTATTTCCGTGGGGCCTGTCATTCATCAGCCATCGGATCTGGAGCACTGAGCGCGGATAAAGGAAGCGGCAACAACTACGGCAAAGGGTGCAACGTTGTGTTGAAAAGGAACGGATCCTGAAAATCGGTCAGATCGCCCGACTTCTTATCCTGAACAGGCTGGAGGCGTGCCGAGAGCGGCTTGTTCCATTTCTTTGCGAGCGACGCCACGTCACCGAAAATGCGTTCCATCTGTTCCAAGCTGATGTTCCCCGGGAGAGGAATGGTATCCAAACCAGTGCCGCAAACTGCCGAATAGGCAAGCAATGAGTCTACGTTGTAC
>QIAJ01000079.1 GCA_003225495.1 Acidobacteriota bacterium | reverse complement strand
CAAGGTCCGACTATCAATGGACATCCGGTCGATTCCCCGATCCAGCCGGTAATCACTCCCCCCAAGGAATCGCACGTAATCAATGACGCTATTCTGATGGCGGCACGTGATCTGGCAAAGCGCGATCGCCAGCGTCGCAAAATTATCTTCGTCATCAGCGATGGACGCGAAATTGGCAGCAGCGCCAGTTACGCCGACACCCTCAAGGTTTTGCTTACCCAGAGTGTGATCGTGTACGCGGTCGGCGTTGAAGGTGCGGCTATTCCAGGCTACGGCAAACTGCAAAAGGTTCACGTACCGAAGCTCGATGTACCGGGAGTAGCATCCTTCAACTTCGGATACGGCAATATCCTGCCCAAATACGTCAACGCTACTGGTGGCGGTACGGTGTATGCAGAGAATGCGAAGGCGGACATCGAGCAGGCATACGCGCGCGCAATGGGCGATGCCCGCAATCAATATACCCTCGCCTACTCGGCCAAGCCCGGCGCCGGTGGATATCGAGAGATCGAAGTCGTAGTGAAGAGGCCCGACGTCAAAGTCTATTCCAAGGCTGGTTATTACCCGCTGCCGACACCGAAGTAGAGTACAGGTCCCCGGCGGCCGCTCAGGTTCCGGGCTCGCATTTGTGATGAATTTTTGCTGGAACTTGGCACCTGTGGCCTATGACCTTTTTTGCGTGACTCCCGCTAAGTTCTGGGCCTGTGGCCATTTAGTAAACCTGGGTAACCTGCGTCCACCCCTGCGGGTGTGATATAAAAACGTGCAGTATCCGAACTGGATTTTAGGGATTTGTGTCGGAATGATTCCCGTGCCGGGAATTGCCTGCGCAATCTCCGAGGAAGCCCTTGAGTTTCATCAACTTCGCAGCTCGCGAAATCAATTGCAAGATCGTCTATTACGGCGCCGGACTCGGCGGCAAGACGACAAATTTGCAGTTCATTTATCAGAAGACCGCTGAGCAGCAGAAGGGCAAGATGATCTCTCTTGCCACCGAAACCGACCGTACTCTGTTCTTCGACTTCCTGCCGCTTGACCTCGGTTCCGTGCGCGGCTTTAAGACTCGAATTCACCTGTACACTGTCCCCGGTCAGGTCTTCTATGACGCCAGCCGGAAGCTGATCCTGCGCGGAGTGGATGGCATCGTCTTCGTCGCCGACTCTCAGCAGGAGCGCATGGACGCCAACGTCGAAGCGCTCGACAACCTGATGGACAACCTCAAAGAGCACGGCTACGACTTCAACAAAATTCCATACGTGTTGCAGTTGAACAAGCGCGATCTGCCGAATGTCTTACCGGTTGATCAACTCTCGAAAGAACTCCGCAGAAAAAACGAAGCCGTGATTGAGTCCGTCGCCTTCCAGGGTGTAGGCGTGTTCGAGACGCTCAAAGAGATTGCCAGGCAGGTGCTGACGGAGTTGAAGGCGGGCGGGTAAGGCAGTCGCGGCGCGGAAGGTTCCGCTGGCGATAGGATGTCCGCCGTAGGATGCTGCCGTTTTTAATCTAAGTGGTAGTTTCCAGGGCCCCCGACACTTCCTCCCACTCGTTCATGAGTCCGTGCAACTTGCCCTTGCTTTGGCTGAGTACTTGCCCGACGCGCTGAGTCTCCTCGGCGCTCACAAAATTCTGCATCTGTGTTTCGCAATTCGAAATGACCGCCTCGGTTTGCGCAATTTCTCTTTCGATCTCGTGCAGTCGGTCTTCCATCTGCTTGCGCTTCATCGGATTCATGCGCTTGGCTTTGGGCTCGGACGATGCAACCTGCGCAAACCGATCGCCATTCGTGGGCGCGGGGGACAAGCCGGCAGTTTTGGCCGTCTGCGCTTCCAGTTCCGCTGCTCCGCCTTGCTTCCGCCAGAGATAGTCCTCGTAGTTTCCCGGATAGATTTCGACTTTGCCATCGCCGATTTCGAACACGCGCGTGGATAACTTGTCGATGAAATAACGATCGTGTGAGACAAAGACGACCGTACCCGTGTATTTTTCCAGGGCTTCGAGCAGAACGTCCTTGGCGCGGATGTCGAGGTGGTTAGTGGGCTCGTCGAGCAGCAGGAAGTTCGCCGGATGTAGCAGCATCTTGAGTAGCGCGTAGCGGTTGCGTTCGCCACCGGAAAGCACTCCGATGCGCTTGAAGACGTCGTCGCCGGAGAATAGAAAACAGCCAAGCAAGCTGCGCAGTTCGGTTTGCGTGGACGAACCCGATTTCTCGCCCAGATCTTCCAGAATGCGCGCTTCCGGGTCGAGTTCTTTGTACTGGTCCTGCGCAAAGTAGTCGAAGGCGACGTTGTGGCCGAGCTTGAATTCGCCGGCGCTGAGCGGTTCGGTTCCGGCCAACAGTTTAATCAGAGTGGATTTCCCTGCTCCATTCACGCCGACCAGAGCGATCCGGTCGCCGCGCTCGATCATGAAATTCACGTGGTCGAACACGCAATGGTCGCCGTAACTTTTGGCCACGTTCAAGAACTCGGCTACGATCCGTCCGCTGGACTTCGGCTGCGGGAAGGAAAAGTGGACCGTCTTCTCTTCTTCGGGGATTTCGATTCGCTCGATTTTTTCCAGTTCCTTGATGCGGCTCTGTACCTGTTTGGCTTTGGTCGCCGTATAGCGAAAGCGGTTGATGAAAACTTCCAGTTGCTCGATACGTTCGCGCTGCGTTTTGTATGCCGCTTCGAGTTGCTCCCTGCGCGTGGTCTTCGCTTTCAGGTACTGGTCGTAGTTGCCGACGTAGAAATGCATTTGCTTGTTCCAGATTTCGACGACCTTCTTCACCGTCACGTCAAGAAAATATCGGTCGTGTGAGATCAGGACATACGCATACGGATAGCTCGTCAGGTATTCCTCAAGCCAGTTGCGGGCTTCGAGGTCGAGATGGTTGGTGGGCTCGTCGAGCAACAGCAAGTTCGGCTTCTGAAGAAGGAGTTTGGCGAGTGCGATACGCATCTGCCAGCCCCCTGAGAATTCTTCGGTGTTTCGGCTCCAGTCGTCGCGATGGAAACCGAGGCCGGTGAGTACCTTTCCGACTTCCGCTTCGAGGGTATAACCATCATGGGCGCGAAATTCATGTTCCAGCTTCTGATACCGGTCGGCGACATCCGCGTAGGCCGCGCTGGAGGGATCGAGTTCTGACATGCTGTGGGTCAGCGCTTCCATCTCTTCTTCCATGGCATGCAACCCGGCGAAAATAGACAGGCACTCGTCAAAGATGGAGCGGCCGCTGAGCGTGAGGCCGTCCTGTGGGAGGTAACCGGCAGAAATGCCCTTGGCACGCGAGATGGAGCCGTAGTCCAATGATTCCAGCCCTGCCAGAACCTTCATGACGGTGGATTTTCCCGTACCGTTAGCTCCAACCAGGCCAATGCGCGATTCCGGCGTGATCAGCCAGTCAGCCTTCTCGAACAGTAGCTTGTGGCCATAGCGTTTCCCGGCCCCGGAAAGTTGCAGCATGTGTATTTATCTAAACACAACTGGAACCGATCGTGGCAGCCCGAGATTTTTAAGACGAGAAACCCATTTCGCGTAATGGCATCCAAGGGTTGAACGCGGCGATTTCGCTCGAACTCGGGAGGGAGTCATGGTTCACAGACCACGCGGCGACGAAAAAGCGCAACTAGATGAATTAGGGAAAGACCCCGGCCAGGTTGGCCCGGACAGCGCGGGGCAATCCGGCGACCCGCAGCGCCTGTCTTCGATCGAGGGCTCGTCCAATGAAAGCGTCCAGGAACTTGCGGACACCGATCAGGCGATTGAGGCCGGGATCCTGGACGGTGTCGAAGACGCCGGCGATCACCCGGAGCGTCCGGTTCACACTCACCTCGAATACGGACATCCTGACGATCTTCCGCCAGGAGAGTCAGCCGACCCGTCCCTCAGCGACGATCGCATCGGTGCACGAACTGGGGAGTTGGAAGATGTGGACGTTGAAGATCTGTCCGAAGAAGACGCGGCCTGACGCTTAGCGCGTGAGGGCGAGGCGGGATGCGCCGATATTTTCAAGGGCGCGGTCGACCACAGTCTGGAGTTCGCGGGCGTACTTCACTTCTCTGCCTTTGGCTAGGATTGCGCGCGCGTCGTCAGCCGGGAACCAAGTAGGATTGCGGAAAGTTTCATCGGGGCGGCGTGTCTGCTGTACTTCCATCAGGAAGGCTTTGACGACGTACTCCTGGACGCCTCCGCGCTGCCAGAAAACACCTTTGGAGTGAACGTAAATGTGGAAGTGTCGCGGCTCGATGATCCCGGTCGCCCCCGCTTCTTCCATCGCTTCGCGCTCGGCGGCCTGGCTATTCGAGAGACCTTCCTCGGGAGCGCCTTTCGGAAATGTCCACTTGCCGCCGCCGTTGGTATTCACCAGCAGAAACTCAACGTGAGAATTACGCCGGCGGTAGCAGATGGCCGCCACCCGCAAAGGCAATGCAGATCGTGTTATCCGGGAAGTACCCATGTCTGCTATGAGCAGTTTACTGTCAGGATATTTCAGGACTGTTAAATAGCAACGAAAATCGTGCACTTTAGTACTGGTTCGGTTAACGGGAAAGAAGGCACGCCGTAAGCACTCGCGCGCTACCGCTTCGGTTCTGTACTTGAGAAGACCAGGCGCAAAACAAAAAACAACACTGCTGCCACGATCACCCAGATGACCCACAAGAGCCAGTCCGCAGGACCGGAGTGTCCCGCGAGTTCCATTTTTAGAACGGGCTCCAGACGCCAGAGCACTGGCGTGAGAAGCATTGCGATGATCCAGCCTGCGGGCAAACTCACAATAATCGCAACCAGCAGGGCAAGAGTTGTCTTGGTCCAGGAGATATATCGCTTCATTTGTATTTCGACTCAGACATCCTCGTGGCGTGCGCCTCGTTCTACAACCGTTATGCGAGCCCGGACGTCGAGGCTATTCGTAGCGCAGAGCTTCGATCGGATCCAGGCGGGAGGCTTTGATGGCGGGAAGCATGCCGCTGACGATGCCAACGAACGCCAGAATCAGCGAAGATGCGATGAGAGTAGTCGAGTCAATGGTCAGATGGATGTCGCCTTCGTTGGCATTATCGATGAATGCGCTCCACAAGGTGAGCGATCCTACGGACCATGAGACGAGATAAGCGAGAACGACGCCAGCCAGGCCTCCGACGAGCGTAATGACCAGCGCTTCTGCCAGAAACTGGATCAGAATGTGGCGGCTGCGTGCGCCCAGAGCTTTTTCGACGCCGATCTCGCGGGTGCGCTGGGTCACCGACACCAGCATGATGTTCATGAGGCCGACACCGCCGATGCCAAGTGTCAGCAGACCGATGAAGCCGAGCAAAATTTTGATGCCCGTCGTAATCACGCGCAAATCGAGTAGATCCGCGAACACGTCGAACACGAAAACAGCGCGCTTGTCTTTCGGATCGAACTCGTGATGAAAGGCCATCGAGTGGCGCACGGCGGTCGCGACCTTTTCGTGGTCGCCTTCATATTCCATGGCGATTGCGTTCAGATAGTAGGTGTTCTTGATATCGCTCATGGCGCTGAATGGAACATAGATCTTGCTATTCATGTCCTCATCGCCATTCTGGATGACATGTCGGAGAATGCCGATCACTTCGTAGGAGATGCCGTCGACGCGCACTTTCTCGCCGAGCGCATTCTGGCCGGAAAAGAGTTTCTTCTTTACATCCGCTCCTAGCACCGCCACCCGACTGTGGGTGTTCTCGTCGAGTTCGGTGAAAAACGTCCCGAATTCGACATCCATGCGTCGCATGCGCGAGTAGTAGGGATAGACTCCACTCACGCTGTAGCTGCCACTACGGATTCCGAAGGCGGCCGTGCTCTGCTTGGAGGACTCGGGAGAAATCCGCTTGATCAACGGAACTTCGGCCTGGAGGTAATCGAGATCGTTGGTGGTCAGCTTGACCTCCGAACCTGCCTTGGTGCCGCCCGCCTGTAAGGAGGTGCGTCCGGGAAAGATGAATACAAGATTGGTGCCCCAGGAGCGAAAGGCGACCCACAAGCCGCGTTCGAAGCCAGCGCCATAAGCGAGGAGCAACACTACCGTCGCGATTCCCCAGGCCATCCCCAGCATGGTAAGGATGCTGCGGCGGCGGTTATGCTTCAGCGCGTTGTAGGCCTGACGGCCAAGTTCGATCAACATTGCTACTCCTGGCGCAGAGCCTCGACGGGCTGCAACAGCGCGGCTTGGCGCGCTGGATAAAGGCCGGCGACAATTCCGGCAATTGACAGCGAAAGAATGGCAATGATCGCGGAGGCTGGAACGATTCGAGGCGTGTCAAATCCTTCGGGCGCAGGGAGCATCGCTAGAAGAGCGATGAGTCCACCCACCAGCGCCAGGCCGATTCCACCGCTAAGCATCGTCAAGAACGCACCTTCAACAAAGAACTGCGTCAAAATGGCGCGGTGCGTTGCACCGAGCGCTTTACGCAGCCCAATCTCGCGCGTGCGTTCGGTGACCGAAACCAGCATGATGTTGATAATGCCGATCGCGCCCAAGCCGAGCGTCACTACGCCGACTACGCCGAGGAACCAATCCATAGCGCTGAAAATCTTGCCCACACGCGCGTTGTTCTCGATTGTGTCCCAATCTTCAAACGACTCTTCCAGCTTCGGGTTAAACCCGTGCCGGCGCGCGATTATCTCGTGAAGTTCGTTCTTCGCCTGGAGATGTTGCGCCGGCACCGTGGGACGATAGTTCAGGAATGAAATGGCATCTTCGGTATTCTTTTCTTTTAAACGAAATAGCCCGCGCATGGTTTCGACCGGAATAAAAATACGCGCGTTGGTGCCATTGTTGCCGTCTTGTCCGACCTTTGCTACAACCCCGATGATTTCGAAACGGGCTCCGTTGAGCAGAATGGTCGAACCCACTGCCGGATTACCTCCCGGGAAGATATTTTTCAGCAGTTCCCACCCAACTACCGCGACGCGGCGTGTCTCGTTGTTATCTTCTTCGTTGAACCAGCGTCCGGTACCGATCGGGACGTTGCGAATTTTGTTATATTCGGGCGCTACTCCAAAGACTTGGCCATTGGTAGATCCATAATCGCTAACCGCGCGAATGTCCTCACGATTCAAGACAGGCGAAAGATATCTCAAGGAATGTGCATCGCGACGGATCGCAAGATAGTCCTGGTACGTGAAGTGGTAAGTCCGGCCGGACTGGGTGCTGCCTTCGACGGCTGGAATCCTGCCCGGGAACATGAACATGATGTCCTGCCCAAGGGTCGCGAGTTGCTTGGTCTGTCCGCTCCGGAAGCCTTCCCCCAAACCCACAAGCAGAAGCAAGGACCCCACGCCCCATGCGATGCCGAACATCGTTAGGAAGGAGCGCAGCTTATGAGCCCACAGGGTGGCCAGGGACTGGCGGACGATCTCAATCAGCATTCGCATTGGTCAGGTTCCGCGGAAATTCTCGGAGTGCGGGCTACAGCCGCCATCTCATGTTAATACGGGAGACGGTAGGTGCGGGTTCCCCACAAAACACACTAAGCTCTAAGTTAGACTCTGCAAACAAGTTGGGGGTTAGCCGCCAAGGGGAAAAAGCGTCGGACGGCTGAGCTCTATCTTCCGGCCTCGACAGGCACGGAGGTGGGACGTTTCTTGGAGAGAAGGCTCCGCTCCCGCCTTCCGAAAACTTTGCCCGCGACCATGAAATAGACCCCCACGCTGAAATAAAACCATCCGGCCAGGCCGACCAGTTTCGATGGGAGGGTTAATGCCAGCAGGGCCGAACTCACGCCGATTACCACCATGGCGATGTGGTCAATCAAGCCTTGGCGCGTCCGCAGCCGCTCAATTTCATTAAGAGCCAAGGCATCGCGCTTCCTCCAGGCGTGGAGGTAGAGAAGGGCAAACGTCAGAAAGACGGCAGCGTAACCCGCGCCGTAGATCATAAACAGGGTGCGGGCATCTTGAGCTTCAATCCGGCCGCCCCCGGTGAACATCGCAAAGAAGAGAAACTTCAACGGGTACACATAAAACAGAACGAAGAAGAGAAGCAGGCAGTTAAGAAATACTGACCAGGGGTCCTGCAATCCATATCGCCGGAAGAAGCGGTAGTGATTGAACCAGACGACGATCAGGAGGGCGAAGCATACTCCGAACGCGACAAAGCCGCGCATGACCTCCGTGAGCTCGTGAAAGCTCTTCGGGACTTCGAGCGAAACGACCAGCAGCGTTACCGCAAAGGCAAAAACAGCGTCCGTAAATCCTTCCAGGCGGGTGATTTCTCCTCCCCGCCAAAGGAAGTTGCTCTCGCCTCCCGTGTGTGCATTCAGTTGTTGGCGGATCATGTCTCGTCCTTCGAAGTTAAAGAAACGGCCCGGGGCATTCTACCCGATTCCATCTCCGTGCTCACAGCCGACGTCGCCGTACGTCTAAGCAGCGGTTATCCATCAGCCCGGAGAGTACACTGCGGGCCCTCGACATTCACTTACGATCAAAGATCTGCCAAGAGGAGGAGCTCCCCATGATTCGAAAATCTTTACGAGGGGTCTTGTTTTGCCTTTCGCTCACGTCCGTGTCCGGCTTCATTTCGGCACAATCCTTCGTTCTTGACCTGCCACGGCCGAGCCAGCGGGCGCAGATTGCGCAACGGGTTGGCATTACCGACATCACCATTTCCTATCATCGTCCGCTGGTAAACAACCGTAAGGTGTGGGACGCCCTGGTTCCATATGGAAAAGTCTGGCGCGCAGGAGCCAACGAGAACACAACGATAACGTTCAGCGATGCGGTCACCATCGAAGGCAAGCCACTCGATAAAGGGACGTACGGTCTGCACATGATTCCCACTGCGGATCAATGGACCATTATTTTCTCAAAGAATTCCACGTCCTGGGGCGCATTTACCTATAACGAGTCCGAAGATGCTCTGCGCGTAAATGTCAAGCCGCAGGCGGGAGAGATGCATGACGCTCTCACCTACGACTTCGATCAATTGAAGCCCGATTCCGCCATGGTCGTGATGCAGTGGGAGAAGGTTGCAGTTCCGTTCAAGGTCGGCGTGGACGTCCATGAAGTCGTGGAAACCAGCCTGAAGAAACAACTCCGGAACCTTTCGCAATACACGTGGATTAGCTGGGACGATGCGGCCAACTACCTGCTCGCGGAAAAGGTCGCCTTGGACGACGCGCTCAAATACACCGACAAGTCGATTGAAACTGAAGACCGCTATGACAATGAAATGACGAAATCGCAAGTTCTGGTGGCGTTAAATCGGAAGGAGGATGCCGCCGCCGCGGAGAAGAAGGCGCTGTCGATGGCGAGTCCGATTCAGGTGCATGGATACGGTCGTCAGTTGCAGGGCCAGAAGCGCGCGGATGAGGCCTATGCAGTCTTCCGGGAAAATGCAAAGAAACATCCGGACTTGTGGTTTACGCACGCCGGGATGGCACGTGTTTATTCGTCGCAAGGCAAGTTCGACGATGCAGCTAAGGAGATGAAACTCGCATTGGATAAGGCCCCCGACAATCAGAAGACTTACGTGGACAGTCTGGTCCGGAAGCTGGAATCGAAGCAGGATATCAATCAGTAGTGGTATTGGTTCGATTGGGGCTGCCGGCTCAGAAATGAAACGGCAGCCTTCCTGTTTATGAGAGACGCGTGATTCCTGGAAATCCATCAAACCCTGAATCGAAGGTCAGAATGCGGTCGATTCCCTGCTGCTCCATGACCCCCAGATGGACTGCGTCGCGAGCCGACATTCGTGGATGCCCAAGAACGATTTCTTTAGCTCGGGCGGCGACCTCACGGTCGACTGCGAAGACCTCGTCAACAATTCCCAAAAGAGCATCAAATGCAGGCTGGATCGCGTCACGCCGGTTAATCGCTACATAGCGATGCAGAATTTCCTGCAACACTTCGGCATCTGTGACTAGTCGCTGACGGTCGCTCAGCAGTTTTTCAACCCACCGCTGCGCGTCGGTCTTGTGAGGATGCGGCGCACCCACGAGATACATTGGAATGTTTGAGTCAATCAGAATCACGACTCAACGTCCGTGACATATCCCTTCTCGATCTCGCTTAGCATGCGGCCGATGTCACTGACCGGAAAGTCGTAACGGACAGCTGCTCGAACCACATCGAGTTTCTTGCCCACGTCGCCGAGAGGCTCGCGACGCTTCGCCAAATCCAGCGCTTGCCGCACCCACTCGGCGAGGGATAAATGGCGGGACCGCGCTATTTTCTGAATTTCTCGATATTCCGGGTCCTGAAGGATTACTTGGAGCCTCTTAGCCATGGAATGAGTCTATCTGACTCATCATCATGAGTCAACGGCGTACATAGCTGTACTTCTCTACTCGGAGTGCCCACATGATCAGACCTCAATTCACAGTAAATGCCATTCCGCTCACGGCCGTACCTCCCGGTGTGGTCACTTGAATTTTCCCAGTGACGGCTCCAGTGGGAACCGTGGCAGTGATCTGGGTATAGGAATTTACTGTAAAGACCGCCTTCTTGCTGCCGAACGTAACTTTGGTAGCACCAGTGAAGCTATCGCCGGTAATGACAACCTGGCTGCCGACCACACCGCTTGACGGACTGAAGCCAGTGACTACAGGAGTGACGAGAAACTTCTGTGAACTCGTCAGATGGCCATGGGTGAGCAGAACTTTCACTACGCCGGTAGTGGCATTGTCGGGGACGCTGGTCGTCATGTAAGTGTCGGTGAAGAGACTGGCAGCAGGGATGTTAGGTGTGAAGCGAACACCGGTGGACTGGAAGAAACCTTGTCCAAAGATTTCAACCGGCTGTCCAACTACGCCCGAGGTGGGGTGAAGAGTAACAAAGGGCCCGAGGCCGGCATCGAAACTGAAAAGTGCTCCGTGACCAGCCGCGCCTCCGTTTGTCGCTTCGCCATAGAATTTTCCATTCGTGTGTTGGCGCAGAGTCGCAACCGGAAACGAACCTGTTGCCGAGACAAAGCTGTAAAGAGTGGAATACACCCCGGCTTTAGTGATTCTGAAAAGCGTTCCCTGTCCGTTCGTGCCACCCGCGGAAGAAACGCCGTAAAAATTTCCGTCACTGGCCTGCACCAACCCTGCATAGGGATGAGTGCCCTCGGTAGTTGCGCCGGTCGCATCGAAGCTGTGCAGAACGGTGAGCTTCTTTGCCGGTGTCAGTTTGAAGATCACACCGCCATTGTTCTTGGCTCCGCCATTTCTCGCAGTCCCGTAAAAATTCCCATCGCTGCCTTGGAGTAAGGGGGCAAAGATGGATGCACCATGAGTCGAGTCAAAGTTGTAGAGAACCGTCAGGGTGCCTCCGGGTGTGATCTTGAAAGCGGTGCCGAAGCCGAAGGTTCCACCATCTTTCGTCGTGCCATAGAAATTGCCGTCTTTGCCTTGGGTCAGGACCCCGATCGGCGTCGCGCCATGCGTGCCATCGAACTGGAACAGCGCACTGAAGC
This sequence comes from Acidobacteriota bacterium, assembly GCA_003225495.1. Classification (GTDB taxonomy): domain Bacteria; phylum Acidobacteriota; class Terriglobia; order Terriglobales; family Acidobacteriaceae; genus Acidiflorens. Next base: position 32,636 of record QIAJ01000079.1, on the reverse strand, counting down.
CGCCCCCGGAAGTGAGCCGGTAAACGGAACCAAGTCCCGCACTGCCGCCGGCTGACGTTGTCCCATAGAAATTGCCGTCGCTCCCTTCAATCGGCGGAGCATACGGACTGGTACCCTCAAGCTGAGAAAAACTGTGGAGCACAGTCACCGAGCCGGCCGGCGTAATCCGGAAAACATTGCCCAAAATAAAGTCACCGTTATTAAAACAAGCTCCATAAAAGTTGCCGTCGCTGCCTAGAGTGAGTCCGCTGTAAGGATTTGATCCGTGGGTTACATCGAAATTAAAGAGCACGGAATAGCTACCGTCCGGTGCAATTCGAAAAACTCCTCCGCGGCCGGAAGTTCCACCCAATGGGGCGGAGCCGTAAAGGTTGCCATCGCGGCCCTGTGCAAGCATCCCGGGAAACTGCGGCGATGCCAGTGAAGGTGTGTCGAAATCGTGAATGTCAGCGTAGGTTTGAGCGCGGGCGACAGAGATGCCGAGAGCGAGGACTGACAGTATGGTGAATACGATTTGCAAAAACAGGCTCGTGGGTCGATGTGTACGCATGGTTCTCCATTCATGTCGTCCTTGAAGTAGAAATCTGCCGAGACCTGGTGTGGACGTTGAAATCGATTCGTGGAAAGACTTCTGCGCCAGAACCCTGGGGAGGGGCCGGACGAGTATATGCCAAGCCGGAACCCTTGGCTAGCGCCAGTTCTCAGCCTGAACTCGGGGATCAAAAAAAAGGCTGCGAATCCTAAGGATGGACCCGCAGCCCAATCTTGAAATGCAAGGACGAGCGCTACGGCGTGAACTTGTAAATGGCGCCGTCGTCATTCGTCCCGCCATGGACAGTCGCGCCGTAAAGATTTCCGGCGGCGTCGCCAACCATGCCGTTGTATGCAAAGCCTGCGTCGGGCACGCCGGTAAAACGGTAAACGACTTTCTCCGTCCAGTTCCCGAGTGCGTCGGCTTTGAACTTGAAAATGGTGCCACAACTGCAGCCCGATCCGCCCTCGCTCGTGGTTCCGTAGAGAGCGCCCTTCTTGCTGAAAACCAGGTTGCTGATGGATCCCATTCCGTCTCGGCCGCCTTTGAAACTGTAGAGCACTCGTTCGGTCCACGAGCCATCGGGCTGAGGAGAGAGTTGATAAACGGAGCCGAAGTCATTGGCACCGTCGTAATACGTAGTGCCGTAGAGATTGCCTGCCGCGTCGAAGGTTAAGCCGCCGTAGGGAAAGCCTGCATCGGGTTGACCTTTAAAAGAATAGAGGTTCTTGAACTGCCATTGTCCGGGAATGTGTTTCAGGCTGAAGATCGTACCTAACCCATTTGCCCCGCCTACCGTGGCCGCACCGTAGAGAGTGCCGGAACGAAGGACAAGCCTGCCGGCAGAACCGGTCGCTCCATCATCGCCGCTAAACGTGTGGAGCACCTTGATCTTCCATTCGCCGCTCGCCTGCGGTTGCAGACGGAAGATAACGCCCAATCCGTTCGCTCCGCCGGTCGGAGTCATGCCATAAACGTTGCCATGCTTGTCGAGCGTCAACCCCGCACCAGGACCGGATCCGTCATTACCGCCGGTGAAAGTGTGAATCACGCTTTGCGTCCAGGTTCCGCCGACATGCGTCAACTTGTAGGCCACACCGCACCCGCCTTCACAAGAGCCTCCGCCGCCGGTCACTGCGGTTCCGTAGAGGTTCCCTTCGCTATCGAGAGTGACGCCTTTATACGGCTCGCCGCCGTCCGCGCCGCCAGTGAAACTGTAGAGCACGGTGTGTTTCCAACCGTGGCCTGACGGTGATACCCGAAAGACTGTGCCACCGCCGAACGCTCCACCCTGCACTGATGAACCATAAAGATTTCCCGCGCTATCAATCACCAGATCGGTGTCGGCGTACTCTCCGTCATTTTCTCCGGCGAAACTGTAGATCACTTGCGGGGCGCTGGATGCCCAGGCGGAAGTCGCCAGGATTCCCGCCGCCAAAGAGGTAGCGAATGCCAAACACACGGAATGCAAAAATCGCTTGCTTTCCATTTCTCCTCCATCCGAACCCGCTGCGCAGCCGAAATCTGAGATCGCGCGGACCCGTTGCGGCTACGAACTATAGCACCGATAGGCCTTATTGGCACACCCTTGCGCGGCATTCTCAAGTGATCGGAAGGATAAGCGGGCCGCCAATCCCTGTGAATTGTGTGGCCCACGGAAAGTCATCTCGGTTTGGTCGTGAAGGTCTGGATGTTTTGGCTTTGCACTTCGCCCCCGGTTCCCTGTGCCTGCCCGGTTTCGACCTGAAAGTAGTAGGTGGTATTAGGCTGAAGATTCTTCAGCTGAACACGATGAGTCAAGCCCCCTTGACCCCACGACGTCTCGCCTAGCTGGTTGAGATTGTTCGCATCAGTTCCGTAGTTCACGCGGCTGCTGCCGCGTCGGTTCGTGGACCACGCAACTGTAGCGCTGTTCACAGACACTGCTTCGACCACCGGACCGTTCGTAATTTTTACGGTAGCGTCTGCAGCCGCGCCTGCGTCAGCCTGCACCAGAACCGGCTGCTGATTGCGCACGGGCCGCTCGCCGTTTCCGACCGTACGAAAACTCAGCACCCCACCGGTTTCCGCTTCGCCACGAGATCGGCGTCCCTGGCCTGATTCCACCTCGAAGTAGTAGGTCGTACCTGGTCTGAGGTTCGTGAGTTGAACACGGTGAGTGCTGCCAGAACTGTATCCGGACTCCGCGAACTGGTTCAGGTTGTTTACGTCGGTCCCATACCAGACTCGGCTGCTTGAATCAGCATTCGTGGACCACGCGATGGTGGCGGAATGATCGTCTGCCATTTCGATGATTGGTCCGTTGGTGATCTGCAGAGTTTGCGTGTTTCCCTGAGCATGCAGAGGGGAAAAGGGCACGATCAGCATCGCGATTCCTAACGTCGTGGGAACTGAAATTGTGAATATCTTACGCATGACACTCCTCCACTACGATCAATTTGGATAGGTTAAGAGAGGGAAAGTTTGTCCTGCGGTGGCAGCAAAGATCAGGAAGTTTGCGGGGTAGCGAAGGGCCGCTCGGGCGTTACTTCGTCGGCCGCCCGACGCTTCGACGACGGTTCAGCTGGATATTCGAACACTCCCCGCCCGGATTTGCGTCCCAAGCGCCCTGCCTTCACATACTGCACTAGCAACGGGCAAGGCCGAAACTTCTCGCCCAGACTTTTATGCAGGTATTCCAGGATGTGCAAACGGGTGTCGAGCCCAACCAGATCAACCATTTCAAAGGGACCCATGGGATGGTTCAGCCCCAATTTAAGAGCCTTGTCGATATCCTGAGCGCTGGCGATGCCCTCCTGGAGCATGTAGAAGGCTTCGTTGCCGATCATGGCATTAATGCGGCTGGTGATAAAGCCCGGGGCTTCTTTGATGACAACAACCTCTTTTCCCATGTGGCGACCTACATCGGTTACCGTGGACACGGTGTCGGCGTCGGTTTCGAGCGCGCGCACCACCTCGAGCAGCTTCATTTTGTGCACAGGGTTGAAGAAGTGCATACCAATACACTTCTTCGCGCGGTAGGTAACGCTGGCAATTTCGGTGATGCTGAGAGAAGACGTATTCGATGCGAGGATTGTCGTCGGGCGGCAAATCTTGTCGAGAAGGGTGAAGATCTCAATCTTCGATTCCATCTCCTCGGGAACGGCCTCGATGACGAGGTCGGCCTCACGCGCCGCTTGCTCGACCGACCCGGCGTACTCGAGCCGTGCGAATGCCGCATCCGCCGCGCCCGCGCTGACTTTCCCCAGTTCAACAGCTTGGTCCAGGTTGGCGCGGATTTCAGTTTCCGCCTTACGCAGGGCGTTCGGAAGAAGGTCTTCGAGAATGGTGCGATAGCCGCCAACCGCTGCCGCATGGGCAATTCCGCGGCCCATGATGCCGGCGCCGATTACGGCGACGGTTTTGACGTCCCCCACTACTTGCCTCCGCCTTCCAGCTGCTCCAGCACGGTGACAAAGTTAGGGTCCGATTTGCGCATGTACTCGGAGAGACGTTTGCGCTCCTCAACGGTCATCGACGGCAAGCCGACGGTAATGCGGCGCAGCGTGGCGGCAATGTCGTCTACGTAGTTCATCATGCGGATAAATTCACCAGTGGCGGACATGAAGGCTCCTTGCGATTTTTCTGGCGGAAAGAAGCGGCTCGAACCGAGCCGCGGCCAGACTCACTTTTATTTTCAATGGACACGCAGAATTAGTAAAGGAGCGAACGGGAGCGGCTTAATCCATTTTGTGGAAGCGGCGAAATCCGGCGTAGCCTTCCTTGCCCATATAGCGCTCTAAAACTGTGGGATCGGTCTGGCGAAGGTCGACGATTACCAATCCGTCCACAACATCGGAAAACTTTCGATCGAGGTTGAAACCTACCAGCTTGCCGCCGACTTTATCGTATTGCCGGATCAGGATCGGCAAGCCCTTGCCATCTTCCTCGACGTCGGAGATGGGCTCGGCTAGTTCGTCGAGATTGTTGAGAGCCTCGCACATGGCGCGGCAATCCCAGCGGCGAAGCTTCGGAATCCGGAAAGGCGTGCGAGGCTGGATGAGATCGGCAAACTCGCGGCCATCGTCACGCGACTCGAAGTAGCTGACAATCATCTCGCGCGAGAGACGGCTATATTCGTTGCTGATGCTCACCGCGCCGAACAATACCGGCGTCTGCGGACGCGATGCCACAAATCTCGCAATTCCCTTCCACAACTGCAGTAACGGAGCATATTGTCGCTGGTATTCCGGACGCACGAAGGAACGGCCGAGTTCCAGTGCGGAGCCGATCTTCATGAACAGGCGCTCGTCATAGCGGAATACGGTATTGGTGTAGAGGCCCTTGATTCCATGGCTGCGAATGATCTCGTCCGTATTACCCGCACGGTAGGCCCCCGCGAGTTCCCGCTTTTCCTTGTTCCACAAAAGCAGATGCCAGTAGTAATCGTCGAATTGATCGAGATCGGCGCTCTTGCCCGTACCCTCGCCCGCGTCGCGAAACGTAACTTCCCGGAGGCGTCCTACCTCTTCCAGCAAGTGAGGCATTTCGTTGGCGCGGGCTGCATACACGGCAAACTCATTGGACTCGGAGAGTAGCTGGGCCGGCGGGAGCGCCTCGATATCGCGCGCCAATAAGCTTTGTGGTACCGCGGAGATAATTGTTTCCTGCGCCTTGCGGGGAATTACCGAGCGCACTTTGGTCGGAATTGAAATTTCTTTCTTGCCGCGATAGGAAAGCAGATAGGTTCGCAGCCGGAGATATTCCGTCGCTTCCCGGTCGTCTTCGAGGCCGGCGATCATCTCGGATGGAATGGCAGTTCCGACGCGCACTTCCAGTGCTTTGCCACGCTGTTGAAGAAATTCCTGCATTAGTACGAGCGTGCGAAGGCGAGGATGAATGAGGCCCAGTAACTGGAAAGTTACGCTGTTGCGTCCGCAGAAATATACCGGGAGCGCGCTGGCTCCAGTCTTGCGCATCAGGCGCGCGGCGATCGTGTTCCATGCGGGATCGGCAATCTGCGCCTTCCCGACATTCCACTGCGAAACTTCGCCGGCAGGAAATACCGCCAACGCACCGCCCCCGCGCAGCCACTCGATGGCCTGTTTCAGAGCTTTCAGATTTTTTTCTGCCGACGATTCTGTGTGAAAAGGATCGACGAAGAAACAGTGTTTGTGAAGCTCGGGAATTCCGCTGAGCAATGCATTGGTCATTACCCGCACGTCGGGCCGAACGCGCGACAAGAGCGCTCCCAGGGCTGCGCCATCGAGCACTCCGAACGGATGATTCGCCACCGCCACGAGCGGGCCTTTTGCGGGAATGCGTTCGAGGTCGGCGGACGGGAGTTGCAGATCGACCTGCATCTGTTCCAGCAGGGTCCCGAGGCGGAAGCCGTCCGGAGACGAGCACGTGCGCTCGTACAACTCGCGCACTTCCGCCATGGGAATCAGTTTGCCTGCAAATCCCGGAAGCCCCGGCAGATGTGGCGACCCGGTCCAGAAACTGCTGCGCTGGTCACGTGTGCTTGGCGATCTCGGCATGACTGATTTTTGCCCAGATTCCTTTACCACCGTATGAAGAGACGGTTAACGGTTCGTGAACAGTGTCCCAGAAGTAACTCTTTGCTGATACAGCATATGTAATAGGAATCAGTGACGGAGGTCACGGTACTTTGGAGGTTTTGCAGGGAATAAACGAACTTGCTTATGTCGCCCACTCTTCGTTGATAATCTGCGCGACCGGCTGCGGCCACCGGTCCGCGACTTCGACCAGCGACGCCAATTTCCCGGACAATTCCGGGGTCAGCATGTCGGTGCTGAAACGCCAGCGCCAGTTTCCGTTCGCCTTACTCGGCACATTCATGCGGGCTTCGCTTCCGAGACCGAGGACATCCTGAAACGAAACTACGCACAGGCTGGCGACGGAATTGATGGCGCAACGGATCATGGCCCAGTTCACCCCGTCTTCACATGGTCCGAGATAGGACGCGGCGTGACGTCGCTCATCGTCCGAGGCGCTGGATTGCCACCAGCCCAGTACCGTGTCGTTGTCGTGGGTTCCGGTGTAAACGACCTTCGCGGGCGTGAATGTATGCGGAAGGTGCGCGTGCGACCCGGGATCGCCGAAGCCAAATTGCAATACTGCCATGCCGGGAATGTTGAGACGTTCACGCAGCGCATGCACGTCGGGAGTGATGTAGCCGAGATCTTCGGCAAAGAACGGTAATCCTCCGAGAGCGTCGCGAAGTCGATGAAAGAGGTCGTCCTTTGGTCCGTCGACCCAGTGCCCATTGACGGCGGTTAACTCATGAGCTGGAATTTCCCAGAATTGAGAGAAGCCGCGAAAATGATCGAGCCGGACGTAATCGAAGTTGTGAGTTGCCCACCGCAACCGATCGATCCACCAGGCGTATCCGCGCTCCTGCATCACGTCCCACCGATACAGGGGATTACCCCAGTGCTGGCCGGTTTTACTGAAGAAATCCGGAGGCACTCCGGCGACGACCTCGGGTTCACGATTAGCATCGAGGCGAAAGAGGTCCGGATGCGTCCAGACATCGGCACTGTCAAAGTTCACGAAGATCGCAACGTCGCCGACCATCCGGATCGAACGTTGTGCGCAATAAGCGCGCAACGCCTGCCACTGTTCGAAGAAGAAAAACTGGACGACACTACGGGCTTGGAGATCGTCATGCACTTCGGATCGCTTCTGGGCCAGCGCCCCAGGATCGCGATGAGCCAACTCGCGCGGCCAGTGGTTCCAACTTTCGAGACATAACTTCGCGCGCAGATGATCGAACAGAACGAAGTCGTCGAGCCACCATCGATTCTCGTCGCTGAAACGTTCGAAACGCGAACGCGAATTGGGTGGGGCGGAACGTAAGAAGTTGTGTGCCGCTTCGAACACCAGCGGCATCTTCCGGTTGAAGATATGCGGATAATCCACCGGACCAGCGGTGTCAGGAAGGGCATCGATCTGGGCGCGGTCGATCCAGCCTCGATCGGCGAGGCGCTCCAGGCTGATGAGCAACGGATTCCCCGCGAAAGCAGACGTCGAAGAGTACGGCGAGTCGCCGAAGCCCACGGGACCAAGAGGGAGCACTTGCCAGAGGCCCTGTTTCGAAGCAGCGAGAAAATCCGCGAACGCGTATGCGGCCGGACCAAAGTCGCCGATCCCGCCGCGGGAACCTAGCGACGAGGGATGCAGCAGGATTCCGCTGGCGCGGGGAAAAGACAGCTCTCAGCTCGCAGTTCTCAGCTCTCAGGAAACCGCTTCGGCGTCAGCCCGGCCGAGAGCTGAGAGCCGAGACAGGGAGCTTTGCTCGTTTATGATCCTTCTTCCGCCGCCCCGCGCCGGGTCAGGTTCTTTATTTCGTCCTGGTTGATCTTCAGCTTGTTGGACTTTTCCATTTCCTTACGCAGGTTCGATACAAAGAGCGAGAACAGTTCGTTCTGTTTGCCATCAAGAAGTGTCTGGCGAATCTCGCTCTTCTTGGCGGTAAAGTCCTGATCCGTGGGCGCCTGTTTTTCGAGAAGCTGCGCGACCACGCCGTTCGCGCCGGTATTGATCGGGCCGCTGATCTCGCCCGGCTTCAGACTGAAGATCGAACTTGCCGCACCGGACAACGACCCTACATCTGGCACTTGTCCATCGGGAAGAACCAGATCACTCGTCTTGACCGCTGCCCCGAGCTCTTTGGCTGCCTTCTTCAGATCGTGACCAGCCTTGGCACGATCGGAAAGTTCCTGTGTTTTCTGCTGCAGCAGCAAACCGGCGCGTTCATTCTTGAACTCACCCTCAACCCTGGTGCGGATTTCTTCAAAAGAAGGCGTTGCCGGTGGCTTCGTGGCTACTAACTCGAAGACGACGTACCCCTGTGGAACCTGCACAACATCCGCCGGCGCCTTCTCGCGTTCGTTGAAGATTGCCTGCATCAACTCGGGCGTCGCTTCCAACCCCGGCAAAGTATCCTGACGACTGAAGAATTCGGTATGGATGACATGCACGCTCTTCGCGGCAGCGGCCTTGTCGAGACCCACCGAGCGCGCCTGGCTCAACAACGCATTGGCGGCAACCTCAGTAGCATGCGCGGCTTTCTCTTCCTTGACCTTGCCTTCAATCTCACTCTTGACTTCAGCGAGCGTCTTGACGTGGGCATCCTGTTTATCTTCAACGCGGATGATGTGAAAGCCGAAACTGCTCTTCACCAGGTCGCTGGTCTGTCCTTTCGGGAGCGAGAAGGCCGCTTTCTCAAATTCCGGGACGGTGCGTCCGCGGCCGATCCAATCCAGTTCGCCGCCGCTCTTTCCGCTCCCAGGATCTTCCGAGTACTGCGTCGCGAGTTTCGCAAAATCCCCGCCCGCTTTTACCTGCTTGAGAACGTCTTCGGCTTTCCTGCGGGCCGCTTCCACGCCTTTTTCGTCAACCTTGCCGTCCGGACCCGGCAGCGGAGTCTTGATTAGAATGTGCGCGACCTTCACCTGCTCCGGCAGGCGGTACTCGTCGCGGTGCTGATCGTAGTAGGCTTGCAACTCCTGATCGGTAACGCTCGCGCCCGACTTAGCGGTTTCGACGATCACGTACTTGATCTGGCGCTTTTCAGGAACGGAGTTGTTGTACGTTGCCTTGTTACGGTCGTAAAAAGCCTTCAACTCCTGGTCGGTGGGATGAAGTCCCTTCAGGATGTCGGCCTGGGTCAGGACGGCATAATCAAACTTGATCTTCGTATTGCGGCGGTCGAACTCTGCACGGACCTCGGGATCCCCGACAAATGCGCTGCCCGAAACGAGGGCGCGCAACTTGCGGATGACGATGTCATCCTTCACGAGTAGCTCAAACTGAGGGATCGTGAGATCGAAACTACGCTGCACGAGATTCTCGTACTCTTCCTGACCGATATACTTACCAGCGGGAAAAAGTGTGGCGCCGAGCCCGCCATTTCGAAGTTCTTCCCGAAGTTCCTCATCGCTGGCGCGTAAACCCATCCGGTGCGCCTCCGCAACGATTGCCTTCTGGCTGATGAGTTGTTCGGCGGCCTGTCCCGCGAAAAACGGCATCATCATGCCGGCCTGTTCTCCGCCCTTAGGGAACTGGCGCTGAATCATCATGCGAGCTTGCCGTTGCACGTCAGGAACGGTTACTTCCTGGTCGCCAACGGTTGCGATCACTCCCCGGGGAGGCGCTCCCACGCCGAAGCTGGATCCCAAGCCGCCGGGAATAAGGGTGATAATCATGCCGCCGCAAATAACGAGAAGCATTCCACCCAGAACAATCTTCAAGGTGGGACCTGCATTTTGAAGGGTTCGAATCATGACTCAGATAACTCCACTGTGATAACGGGAATTTTTTATTATAAACCAGCGAATGCGGGCCTTTGGGACCCCGACGCCTCTTCCCCGCGTAAAATAACACTTTTCAGTAAAAATCCATTATTGAAACGAATTAATAAAAGTGCTATGAAGCTACCAACGCTTCCGGCAGAATAGATCGCGGACAATTCAATCTTCATCGAGGGCACTTCATGAAAGCTTCCCGACTTCTGTTTTCGATCCTTGTACCGGCCTTCTTGTGCATCACGGGATTCGCGCAGGGTTCCAAATCCGCGGATCCTAAGTTTTCCCTGAACGAGGGTTGGGCGTTGCAGTCCTCGGCCAAGGTTGCCGAGAAAGGCGATGCAATCGCTAGCCCATCGTTTCAGCCCAAAGACTGGATTAGGGCGAACGTTCCGACAACCGTAGTCGCCGCACAGGTAAAGAGCGGAGCGCTCCCCGATCCCTTTGATGGAATGAACCTGCGGCATTATCCGGGTGTGTCGTATCCGATTGGCGCGAATTTCTCGAACTTGCCCATGCCCCCGGATAGCCCCTACGCGGTATCGTGGTGGTACCGCAAGGAGTTCACACTACCGAAGGATTTTGCCGGGAAAACAGTCTGGCTGAACTTTCGTGGCATTAATTATCGCGGAAATATCTGGCTGAACGGAAAGCAGATCGCGAGTTCGGATCAGGTCGCAGGCGCATGGCGTACCTATGAATTTAACGTCACCTCGGCAGTGAAGCCCGGTGCGAATGTCGTTGCCGCACAAATCTGGGCTCCTACTGACGCGAGCCTGGCCATCACCTTTGTCGATTGGAACCCAGCCCCGCCCGATAAGAATATGGGATTGTGGCGCGACGTTTACCTTAAGGCGAGCGGACCGGTGGCACTGCGGTACCCCGCCGTTGTTTCCAAGCTCGACTCGGGCGCAAACAACACCGCCCATCTGACGGTCACGGCGCTTCTCAAAAACGGCACTGATCAGACCGTAAAAGGCACATTAAAGGGCAAGATCGAGAACATCGAGTTTGCGCAGGAGGTGGAACTGGCAGCGAACGAAAACAAAGACGTGACATTCGATCCGGACAAATTTCAGCAGCTCAACGTGTCGAATCCCCGGCTGTGGTGGCCGTTGCAGATGGGGACACCGAATCTGTACGAGGTAAATCTCTCGTTCGAAGTTAACGGCAAGGTTTCCGATTCCACGCACTCGCAGTTTGGCATCCGCGAGATCACCTCGGAAGTGGTCGAACAGGCGCCCAACCGCTACAAGCGACTATTCAAGATCAATGGCAAGAACATCCTGATCCGCGGCGCCGGATGGACTCCCGACATGATGGTGCGCTTTGACCCTCAATATATGGCGGACGAATTCCGGTACGTGCAGGACATGGGAATGAATACAGTGCGGCTGGAAGGCAAACTCGAGCCCGAATTGTTTTACGAGACCGCCGACCAACTCGGCATTTTGGTGATGGCCGGCTGGTGCTGCTGCGACCATTGGGAACATTGGGGTAACTGGGCGCCGGAAGATTTCGAGATTGCCAAGGCCTCTTTGCGCGATCAGATGTACCGACTGCGTGGCCATCCGAGCATGGTGATGTGGCTCAATGGTAGCGACAACCCTCCGCCGCCCGACGTGGAAGAGATGTACCTGAAGGTCGAGAAGGATCTTCTCTGGCCGAATCCGATTGTTTCTTCCGCAACTGCAAAACCCGCAACGATCACCGGGGCTAGCGGAGTGAAAATGTCAGGACCGTACGAGTATGTGGCGCCCTCGTACTGGTCGACCGATCCGCATCGGCCTACGCAAGAGCAGACCTGCAACGCGGGCGGATGCGGCGGTGCCTACGGCTTTAACTCCGAGACCAGCATGGGGCCGGCCGTGCCGCCGATCGAGAGTGTTCGTCGCATGATTCCCAAGGATCATCTCTGGCCGATGGACGACTACTGGAATTTTCACGCAGGTGGCGGAGCTTTCAAGAACCTGAAGGTCTTCACCGACGCGCAGGACAATCGTTACGGCAAGTCGGCCAGCGCCGAAGAGTTTACCTACAAGTCCCAGCTGATGACGTACGAAGGCGTGCGCGCCATGTATGAAGCTTACAGTCGAAACAAGTACAACTCCACGGGCGTTATCCAGTGGATGCTGAACAACGGCTGGCCGTCGATGATCTGGCACCTCTATGACTACTATCTGCGGCCCGGCGGCGGATACTTCGGCGCGAAGAAAGCCATGCAGGCCCTCGATCCCGTCTACGGATATGACGACCATTCCGTGTGGCTGGTCAGCAGCAAGTATGAGGACACAAAGGGTCTGAAGCTGACGGCGCGCATTTTGAACGTGGATTCGACGGAGAAATTTTCCAAAGACGTCACGCTTGATGCTACCGCGGACAGCACGGCAAAGATCCTCGAATTGCCGCAGGTTGACGGCTTATCCCCCGCATTCTTTTTAGATCTGCGCGTAACAGATTCGAGCGGCAAGCTGGTCGGATCAAACTTCTATTGGCTCTCCTCGAAAAACGAAACCATCGATTGGGCCAAGTCGAATTGGTACGTCACTCCCACCGAAACATATTCGGACTACACCGCGCTGACACAACTTCCCAAAGTAAAGCTCAATGTTTCCAGCCGCTCCGAAAGCAAAGGAAATCAATCCGTGACACGCGTCACGCTTGAAAATCCGAGCAAGAGCGTTGCCTTCTTCGTCCGTCTAAAAGTGAACAAGGGCAAAGGCGGAGAGGAGATCTTGCCGGCGGTATGGCAGGACAACTACATCTCGCTTTTGCCCGGAGAAAAGCGCGAGATCATTGCCACCTATCGCATCGCCGATCTTGGAGGCGCGAAGCCGGACGTCGAAATCAACGGGTGGAATGTAGAGTAAGTAAGTCGGAGGATGCACAGAGACGGGACAAGCCCCGTCTCTGCCTCTACTCCTCTGGCGGCAACTCGAAGTTAACCAGGTTTCCGCGAAAACCCTTTGTCTTCCACGCGCCGAAGGCGATGCCGAGAATCATCCAGATTCCGCCGACGATCCAGGCGTTCCAGCTCAGGTTTTTCCAAAGAAAGAAGCAAATTGTGAAGCCCGCGAGCGGCGGAGTCCAGACCGCAAGGATCGCCAACAATACGCCGGCCGCAATGTAAGCTGTCTGGCCAGAGTTCGGCCACAACACTAGCGCGATCACCAGCGCGACCAGCAGCAGGGGAGCGATAGCATTCTTGCCACCTTCGCGCACGTCGTAACGGACAAACGCAGCCATGTTGACGCCCATGAAGGCAATCAGCGCACCGAAATTAAGCATCTCCGCGCCCAAACCATAGCAAAATAATGTGCTGTCGCAGACCCCATGTTGACGGAATGGCACGGCCGCCAGCAACGCCCCTGCCAGTGCGATCACGCCAACAAAGATCACGCTGTTGCGAGGCACTCTCCGCCTGGGATCGACGACTCCAAAGAATGATCGCGGGAGCGCGCCACTGCGACCCATTCCGTAGAGGAGTCGGGCCGCGCCAATCTGCGCTCCCATACCCGAGCCAAAATTTGCCACCAGCAATGTAAATCCCACAATTGCAAACATCGGAGCCCAGGCCCGTCCGGCAACATATGTAAACGCAGTATCGCTGTTGGGGAACGGCTCTTTCGCGGGCCACACTAGTTGAGCCGCATAGACCTCGAGTGCAGAAAGAATTCCGATCACAAAGCAGGTCAGCACAGTTGCCAGCAGGATGTTCCGGCGAGGGTTCTCAGCTTCCTCTGAGAGAGTCGAGATTCCATCGAATCCGATATAGCCGAGCACAGCGATCGAAGTGGCCGCCAGAACATCGCTCGTCCGCCACATGCTCGGATCGTAGAATGGCCGCGTGAAAAATCCAGGGTCGCCATGCGCATGGCCAAAAATGTAGCGTGCGGCGGCCATGAAGAACACTGCGACCACGGCCCCCATCCCGGCCGCCAGCGCAGTATTAACGCGCGCCGAGGTCTTGATGCCCTGAATATTCAAAAACGTGAAGATGGCTCCGAAGAAGACAGCCCACGCAAGATAGTGAACACCGGGGGCGAACACGTGGGCCTGCTGACTACACCAGATGATGCAGATCATCGGGTTGAGCATGTAGTCCATCACCATGCTCCAGCCGGTGACGTAGCCAAGCGCCGGGTTGATCTCCTGTCCGACGTAAGTGAATGCCGAACCCGCGCTCGGATAGGCGCGCGCCATCCTTCCGTAACTGAAAGCGGTGAAAAGCATGGCGACCATAGCGATCAAGAGCGTAGTGACGACGTGCCCGTGGCCCCGGTCGCTGAGCACACCGAAAACGGACATCGGCGCCACCGGCTGGATGACGATGACGCCGTATAGAATCAAGTCCCAAAGCGTGAGTGAACGCCTGAGACGAGGCGCTCTAATCGTGGTTTCCGAAGAACTCATTTATTCTCCTGCAAAAATCGAAACCCCATTATCCAAGCAAGATAACGGGGTTCGCGGGGAAGGGCATTCGGGCATGTAGCCCAAAAACCTTTGGATTCTGATATGACGATGGCATTCTGTCAACTTAAAAAAGCTATTAAAACGATTCTTTACTAGGGCTGCGCAGTGAGAGGATAATAGCCGGATGGAACCGAGCCATGACTGAAAGATACACGAGACTAATTGCGGGCGTATTGATTTTGTTGTGTGTGAGTTTTTCTCTACAAGCGCAAACGGCTGGGAAAACCGTTCAGGAACGGCTCGGCTATCCGGCGACGGCGCGTCTGCTGGTAATTCACGCGGACGATCTCGGCATGAGCCATTCCGTTGACCGCGCGTCATTCGAAGCGCTGGAAAAAGGATGGATTACCTCCGCGAGCATCCTCGTGCCCTGTCCGTGGTTTCCGGAAGTAGCGCGCTGGGCCAAAGATCATCCGAACGCGGATCTGGGGATTCATCAAGCCCTAAACAGCGAATGGACAGATCTTCGCTGGGGACCGCTCAGCGGCTCCGCCAACGCGCCCAGCCTCGTAGACGAGAATGGATTCCTTCCACTCGACACGCCTGCCGTTGGTCAGCACGCGAAGATGCCGGAAGTAGAAACCGAACTACGGGCACAGATCGATCGAGCGCAGAAAGCCGGCATTCATATTAGCCATCTCGATACTCACATGGGTGCTCTGATGACGACTCCCGATCTCTTTGCTGTCTATCGCAAAATGGGAGAAGCATTTCATGTTCCCATTCTGTTCGAGCGAACCGGCACACACTCGCCCCAAGGCATTCCCATTCCCGACGACATACTCGTCGAGCGGGTGGTGAGCATGGAGCCGGGAGTTGCGGCGAAAGACTGGCTCGATTGGTACAAGAAAGAACTAACGCCGCTTCCGCCCGGTGTCTATCAGCTAATCGTGCATCTTGCCTACGACGACGACGAAATGCAGGGAGCGACATGGAATCATCCTGACTGGGGTTCGGCATGGCGGCAGCATGACTTCGACACCATGAAGAGTCCCAAAAGCCCTGCCAGCGAACCACGGAAAGTAGCTAACTCCCTGACCTCCGTGGTTGCCTTGAATTTGGTTGGGGCAATTAGCGCGGAAGGTTGTCGAAGGGCACAACGCCCTTAATTCCCTGCCCCTCGATGATCGTATAGATCTTGTCGGCCGCGACATCTTTCAGACTCTCAACCCTGCCGTTGGGCCAGCGGACGGCAACCACATCAATCGTGCCGGCCGCGCCCAACCCAAAATGAATCCGTAGATCATTCTGCGAGAGATAGCTCCCGCCACCACGGACCTCGTCGAACTGCGTTACGCCCGACGCGCGTATTATCACACGCGCGCCGATAGCGGCTTCGTTGCTCTTCATTCCAACGAGGTGAAACATCACGCGATGATTCGAACTCTGATCGGTATTTAGCAAAAGTGAAGGCGGCTCGCCGACATTCAGCACCACAGCATCCACATTTCCGTCGTTAGCGATATCGCCAAAAGCAGCGCCCCGCCGGGATTTCAGCGGCATCTCCGCCAGGCCCGAGCCCTTCGAAACATCTTGGAATGTCCCGTCGTGAATATTTCGATGCAGGAGCATCGGCTCGACGTAGGCGGCGCTTCCCTTCACGTTGTCCATTTGCGGATAGACGTGTCCATTGACCACGAACAGATCGAGCCAGCCGTCATTATCCATATCAAAGAATGACGTTCCCCATCCGACCAGCGGCAAGCTCACTTGCCCCAGACGCGAAGACATCGCCACATCTTCGAATCCTCGCGCGGCTTCGTTGCGGTAGAGAGTGTTGGGTTGATCGGCAAACTCGGTGATGAACATTGAGAGGCGGCCACTGTGGTCGTAGTCGCCCCAGGTGACACCCATCGAGCCAAGCGCCTGTCCCTCACTGTTCATTGCAATGCCGCTGACCATCGCATTGTCAGTGAACGTGCCGTCGTGGTTGTTGTGATAGAGATGATTGGGCGTAGCGTCGTCCGCGACAAAAAGATCGGGCCAGCCATCGTTGTCGTAGTCATCCCAGGTTGCGCCAAGTCCGTAATATTTGTCGGGATCGTCGACGCCGGCCTTCTTCGAAACTTCTTCGAATGTCCCGTCGCCACGATTGTGATAGAGCAAGTCGCTCTCGCCCTCCATGCCCCACGGACCGCACTGCACGGGTACTCCTTTGAACTGGCAAAACTTCGTCGAGCCGGGCACGGGCAGGTTCTTCATGTCCATGTGAACGTACCGGGAAACGAACAGGTCAACATTTCCGTCGCGATCGTAATCGGCCCAGGCCGCACCTGTTGAGAACCCGCCGCCACGAACCCCCGCTTTATCGGTGACATCTTCGAAGGTACAGTTGCCCTTGTTGCGATAGAGTGCATTGCCTCCGTAGCCGGTTACGAAAAGATCGAGATTTCCGTCATTGTCGAAGTCGGCTACGGAAACGCCCATGCCCCACCCTTTGCGCGCGAGTCCGGCTTTTTGCGTGATGTCGGTGAACTTCAGGACGGCATCCTGATGCCAGAGCGTGACCAGAGGATCGCCGCCGCTTTCGCGGTAGCGATCCACGGTCGATCCATTCACCATGACAATGTCGAGTTTGCCATCATTGTCGCAGTCGAACAGTCCGATGCCGCCGCTCATCGATTCGACGACATAATGTTTGTCGGCCGATGAAATGTGGGATGCGGTCAGGCCGGCTTGTGCGGCGATGTCGCGGAAAATGGGGGCGGCAGAGGTCGGCCGGGAATCCGATTTGTGTTCACCGTGCGCAGCCTGAGGCTTCGTCGCACTTCGGACCGGCCTTTGCGAACCAACCTGAGCCGTAAGCAGGCCGGCGGAGAAAATCAACAGGATGGAAAACCGCGCCGCCTGCATGCAGTTTGATTGTAGCGTGGCTGCCTACCGTTTCAAAAAACTGTCGTCCGAGCGAAGCGAGGGATGACAGTTTGTAAGAGTAATCAGAACTATTTCGGATACTGAAATGAGTATCCACTCGCTTCGTTTCCCGACATGAACCGCGTGTTGTATTCGAGAAGATAATCAAAATGCTCGGGATCAGCAGGAAACGATTTGCGGAAGTACGGGTACGAATCCATGGCCCGAAACGGCAGAGGCTCGACCGTATCGCCGCGGTAGGCATAGAAGTCCATATCTTTTTCGTAGCCGTGCGCGGCGAAGAAATAATCGCGTACCCATCCGTGCGGGAGCGCCGGGAGCGCGCCCGGATCGAAATCAAGCGCGACTTCATCGCCCGATCCAAAGACTGCGAACTTGTCGTCGCTCGTATTCAGCAGCGGCCGGACATCACCGTAGCGCGTGTACGCGCCGGCCGGACGCGTATAAGGTCCGGTCGCGCTGACTTTCTCGTAAATGTATTCCACGTTGCCGGGCGGCCGATTCTCGATCTTCAGTGGGAATCCGTGGAAGCTCAAATCGGCGCGCGCAAGCGGCAGCGAAGTCAATCGCGCTCTCTGAGCTTGCTCAGTGCGGCTGATCAGAATGTTGTCCCAATAAATTTGCAGATTCGTGGTAAAGCGAATGCGTCGCGAGCCCCGCGGAAGTTTGTCAGTCAGGTCCGCAGTCATGGTGCGAGCACCGCCTGCCGGGAAACCGAGATCATCAATTACTCGAACCCACTTTCCATTGGCGACCTGCGCTTCAACATAAGGCGCAAACGGCTGGAGGTGCGCCTGATCCGCGGCGTACATGCTGGTGGCGGTGAAGTATTCGATTTCTCCGTGCATGAGCAGCCAGAGCGGGCCGCCCCGGTAGGCCTCGCCGAGATCGAGTTCAAGCGTGTGCGGCTCGGTGAATCCCGCGAAGGACAAAATCTTGAAGTCTCCGAAATAATGATGCGCGAGCAAATCGGGCAGCACACTATGGCCATGCTCATCCCAGGCTCCCGCCGGCGGTCGCGCATTTTTCTTATTGCTGAACACAACCTTGAACGGCGGGTAGGGCGGATTGCTGGCGAAATATTCATTGGGATAAACCTCCACGCCGGCCGGATGATCGACCGCGAGCAATTGCACCCGGTCGAGGTACACGGACTCTTCCAGCGGCTCCATGAATCGGAGGCTGAGCTTGCCATCTTTCTCTCGGACTGAATTCCGATCGAGCTTGATGTACTCGGTGGGACGCGCAACGTTACGTTCGACGATCCCATTATTCGTCGCGACCCAGTGTCCGACCACGCCCGCGCCGAGCATGTCGCCGAGGAGTTTGTAATGAGTGCCATCCCAAACAAAGAGCGTCGGGCAGGACGAGCCGCGGCGGTCGATCTCCAGGATATTCTGCACCTTATTGGCCGCGACTTCGATCTCGTCTTGCAGAACGCCAGTCGGCCAGAGCATGCGGACGACGTCAGCTTCTTTCGCCTCGCCGAGGCCGATGGTGAGGTACGGTGAGTTTTGTCCGAGATATCCGGATGATCCGTACACTTCAAACTTCTGTCTGAGACCGGCAGAAAATACTTCGACCTTGGTTCCGATGGCACTCTTGTTGTCGTTCAATCCTTTGAGTGCGAGGCGCAGCGAGTTGTTCTTGTTGCCGCCTTCGTTTCGGAGCAGGACAGCAGTGCCGCGATTCTGCGTGATCAGCATATCGACGGCGCCGTCATTGTCGTAATCGCCAGCGATGACCGTACGAGGTTGATTGAGTTGAATCTTGTCGAGACCGACGTCGGCAGTGACGTCGTTCCATCCATCAGGGCCTAGATTGCGAAACAGGCGGACTTCGCCCTTGCCACCTTTCGTCTCTCCGACGGCGACGACGTCGACCCAGCCGTCGTTGTCATAGTCGATGGCGGTGACTCCGTAGGCGCGGACCCAGCCGATATCAGGAAGTGGGACCCGATCGAATGTCTTCCCTAATTTGTTTTCCCAAAGGCTGATTCCCGGCGCACTGTCATCAGTGAACGCGATATCCATCCATCTATCATGGTTGAAGTCGAGTATCGCAATACCGTTTGCACTACTCCATCGGGAGAACGGATCTCGGCGGGGAAAACTGCCTTCGCGAGGATTTTCGAAGATCGCCGTGTCGCTACGCCAGCCGGCGACCACAATATCCACAGCGCGATCATTGTTGTAATCCGTTAGCACTGCTGTTGTGTAGTAACCCTGCACACCCAGGCCAGTTGCTTCCGTTGTATTGGTAAATGTGCCATTTCCATTATTGCGCCAGACTTCATTAGCCCACTTAGACTTGAGGGGCTGGTCGTTCTGCTCAACTTTCTCTCCCAGCAAAGGCATGGGTGAGGGCACGAGGGCCTCTCCCATGATGGAGGCTTGCGTTATATACAGATCGAGATCGCCATCGTGGTCATAGTCGACGAAGGTCAGAGCCACGTTGGGTCCATTAGCCTTAATTCCTGAAGTGGAGGTGAGGTCTTTGAATCTATCTTTTTCGTTGTGCAATAACTGGACGCGATCTTTGAAAGTCAACACGATGTCGGTGAAGCCATCGTTGTCGTAGTCTCCAGTAGCGCAACCGATGGCTGGCAGCCCGGGATCGAGCCCCACTTTTTTTGTTACGTCTTGGAACTTGCCACTCATGTTGTGTAATAACGCAAGTCCACCCTGGGGGCCATTGTCGGCAAGCACGACATCGATCAGACCGTCATTGTCGTAGTCGAGGAAGCACGCGCCGGAGCCCAAAAGTGAGTTGGTTCCAGCGGATTGAACATTCGATTGGCTGGATTTGAGTCCCACACTTTGTGTCACATCCACGAACCTCACCGGAATCGCCGCCCCAACCTTCTGCACCGCCACTGGCGACTCCTCCGCCCGCGAATACTTCCCTTGCTCTCCATATGCCAGGCTGATCGGTGCGCCCAACTTGTTCTGCGTGATGTACTGGAATTTTTTCAGGCCTTCACGGGCTTTGTCGGCTTGTCCGGATTGCTGGTAGGCGCGGGACAATCCAAATTGCGCCGAGGCGTGCAGTGGATCGATCTTTAGCGCGTGCTCGAAGGCTTCAATCGCCTCGGGATATTGCTTCAACTGAGAGTACGTGGAACCGAGAAAGTACCAGGCATCGGCGTCGTAGGGATCAAGTTCTGTAACGCGACGAAACGCGTCGACCGCAGACTGCGGGCTGTCGGAATTTTTGTAATAAAGGCCGAGGTTGAACCAGGGATGCGGATCTTTCGGATCCTCCTGCGAAGCTTTCTGGAGCAGAGCTTTCGCTTCGTCAATGCGCTGTAAATTCAGTAAGGCCACGCCGCGATTGAGCGTCGTGACTTTGAGATTTGGATCTTTCGCGGCGGCTCCTTCGAATGCTTTCAGACCCTTCTCGAACAACTGCTGGTTCATGTATGCAACGCCGATATTATTCAGTCGAGCGGCTTCCTGAGGGTCACCCGCTGGGGCGGCACCGACGAGAGCAAGCAGAAGACCAACAAGAAGAGTGGCGATGAAGGCGACGCTGAATTTGCGGATCATCTAGGTTAGGAGTGATTCTATCCGAGTAGTAAGCACCCGGACCGAAATGCCTTGCCGTTGCATCGTTCTTTAAACAGTGCAGGAATGCTTCGACGCCGCAGGTCATCCGTTTCGCGAATGTCTTTCTCCGCTCAGGACGACAAACACCTGGTTAAGGCAATGCTCCGGCTACTTCTTCCCGTACGCGCGTTGCGAAATCACACCCTTCCCCTCCTGAATTGCCACCGTTTGTCCCGATGAAACGTTCGAGAGCTTGTCCACCTGCCCGCTCGGCCACTGCACTTCGACTGTGTCGGCTTTCGTTCGCGAGCCCAAGCCGAACGTCAGCACCAGTTCGCTTTGCGACAGGTAGCTGGAGCCGGACTTCACGGTGAGCCACTGTTTATCATTGCCGGCGCTGACTCGAACGACGGCTCCGATGCCATCACGATTCGATTTCGTTCCGATCAGCTTCACGCGCAGGCTCTGATTAGTACCGCCTTGGCTGCCGTAAAGGTGGACAGGACCGCCATTCGTTGTCAGCAATATGTCCAGCGCCCCATCGTTGTTGATGTCGGCATAGGCCGCGCCGCGCGCGACTTTGGGTGTGGCGAACGCCGGGCCGACTTTCGTTGTCGTCTCTTCAAACTTGCCGTTGCCCAGATTGCGGAACAGGTGCGGCGGTTCGGCATAGCTCACGCGCTTCTGCACCCGTTCGATTTCATTTTCGATGTGGCCGTCGGCGATCAGGATGTCGGGCCAGCCATCATTGTCATAATCAAAAAAAAAGCAGCCGAATCCGAGCGTAACCAGTGTTGCACGGCCTACTTCGGAGCGCGGTGCTTCGTCCACAAAGAGTCCATTACCTTCGTTGTGGTAGAGCGACAACATCTGGTTGGCGAAGTTTGTGATGATGAGACTGGCGTGGCCAGAGCGATCGTAGTCGGCGGCATCCACGCCCATGCCGGCGCGCGCAATGCCATCTTCGCTAAATGCGATACCCGCCGAAACGGCGCGCTCTTCGAACGTTCCGTTCTTTTTGTTCAGAAAAAGTTTGTTGGGCTGCGTATCGTTGGCGATCAGAATGTCAGGCCAGCCGTCATCGTTGTAATCGAGAATTGCAACACCCAGGCTCTTCGACGTGGGATCGTAGAATCCAGTCTTCTGCGTAGCGTCTTCAAATTTTCCGCCGCCGATGTTGTGCCACAACCGTGCCGATGTCCCTTTGTACGATTCCGGCGTGCAGTACGATTTGTGCGTCCCGTCGAGCGTGCAGTAAAGATCGCCTTTTTCGGACCATTGCACATAATTGGAGACGACCAGATCAAGCTTGCCGTCGCGGTCGTAATCTACCCATGCCGCGCTCGTTGAGAATTCGTTCGGTCCCCAAAGGCCCGCGGCGGTCGTGACATCTTTGAAAGTGCCGTTACCGTTGTTGTGAAAGAGATGGCTCTGTCCGAGTGTAGTGATGAAAATATCGTCGAAGCCGTCGTTGTCGTAGTCGCCAATCGCAGCGCCGAGTCCGTAGAACGAAACGGCGAGGCCCGACTTGGCAGTCACGTCTGTGAACGTGCCGTTGTGATTGTTGTGATAGAGCTTCTGAGTGGTGGAGCCGTTCTTCGCGTGGCCGGCCCAGTCCTGTCCGTTTACGAGCAGCACGTCGGGCCAGCCATCATTGTCATAGTCAATGAACGCGCAGCCTGGCCCCATGGTTTCCGGAAGCCATTTTTTCCCGAATGCGCCGTTGTTGTGGGTGAAGCGGATGCCGGACTGAGACGTGATGTCGGCGAAGGTGATGGTCTGCGCGCCGGCGGGAAACAGGAATAAAGATGCGGCCAACCATAGAGTCATCGAGACATAAAGCAAGCTAGAGCCAAGCTTTCTTCGGTAGCGCTGTGCCCCTTTGTTAAATATTTCTGCCGAAGAGCGCATCAGCGGCCTCCACCCGCGCCGATGCCGGCAGAATCCGTTACTTGTCGAGGTTTGACCGCCTGCACCCTAGCCCGCACCGGCAATGGCACCGAGACGTGCTCATGAATGCTTTGCCGCTCGTTGTTATCTTGGGGATTCAGCTGTCGATACGGCCCGGTAATCGCTTGGGCAGACTCGTCGGCCTTGAAGCGCAAATAACGCGCCTGGTGTTCCTTGGCCATTTTCTCGTCGCCCAGGCCGTTGTAGCAGAGCATCAGGTTGTAGTGCGCTTGGAGATCCTCGGGGTCGATGGCCAGCACCTGCTGAAGAACTTGCACAGCTTCCGGATACTTACGCTGAAGGACCAAGATTGTTCACCGCCACGCGATCCCGCGGATACTGTGCCAATACCTTCCTGAGATGTTGCGCCGCGTCCTCATAGGCTCCCTCCTGCCGCAAGACACCGGAATAAAAGAAGTGCGCCCGCGCGAGATCGGGACTAAGAGCAAGAGCTTTTTCAAGAACGGTGCGAGCCCGAACCACATCGCCCTCCTGAAGCGCGGCACGTCCGATATTGACCCACCCATCGGGGTTTTGCGGATCGGCTTCGGTGACCTTTTCAAACGCAACCTGCGCAGCTTTCAAATCACCCTGCAACAACAGGCCGATGCCGTAATCGTTCCAACGCTGCCAGTCTTCCTTCCGTAAGTCGATCCTCGACTGAGGTAAGGGGGCGCTGGCGGGCAACACATCGATTACAGCATGGTTCTGTGCGACAGTAACAATCGGTACGTCCGGAATCCGTTCCTGTTTCGCCGATACTCCCTTCAGCGAAGCAGTCAGAACAAATTTCCGATCGTCGTATTCAGGCGCCAGCTTAGAGGCGGGCTCGGCAGGCTCCGGCATGCCCGCAAAAGAGAACTGAGTTCCCCACCAGGAAAATTTTCGATAACACAGGCGCGCGGTCAGAGTTATTTTCCGCGTTGTCTTCTCCGGAATCTTCATGCGGTAATGAACCGTATCCGCTGCGCCCGGAGGGATCAGGCGTACGTAGACGACCGCCCGCGTCGCCCAGGCGTTTCGCTTGTTGATCGGATTACCATGGCCGTCAACCTGAAGCGAACGATAAAAATGCGCGCCTTTCTCTACCGGCCCTTTGCCGTTGTCCTCGACCTCGCCGCTCCAAAAGATGACCTGGCCGCTATCGTCGACACCTTTCAATTCGAGCCATGTGTCATAGGCATCGACGGTGCCGCCGGGGAAGAAGTGCCCAACGCGCTTGGTGCGGACGACTACATCCACTCGCACAGTGTCGCCGCGCCGAACCGCAGGCTTCAAACGATCCAGCGGCGCCGTCACGGGCGCAGCCTCGCCTGCCGCTCCGGGCGTGATTTTCGCCTCGGCTTCCTCGCCGACCGCGAACGTGGTCGACACTTCGTGCTGAGCGGAAGCTCCCTTTACTTCGCCGCGCGCCGGGGAAATAGCAAAGATGTCAACCGTCAGGGCGCCGCTCGTCAGAAAATCCTGTGTGACCTTTAGTTGCTCCGCATCTTCATTGGCTGTCGGCAAAGCCGTGTTGGCTCCTGGGAATCGATGCGAATGAATCTTCCCCGCAACATTACCCAGATCCTTCGACGGTTCGAGCGGCATGTGGCAATCAGCGCACTGCTGCGGCTTAGGCGGATAGTAAAATGATCGCGCTCCCTGCCCGGAAACTCCACTCGCCTGCCAGTTGTCATATTCGTTAAACCCGCGAATCCAGCGATAGTGATTGACCGGAACATCGAGATGAACTTTGTGACAGGACGAACAGAACTCAGCCGTCTGCTCGCGCATGAATGGCTTGAGAAAAACCCGTCGATGCGGCTCTGGATTTAGCTTCGTGATCGTGTCGTGCAGATAACGGACAACCGCGTTTTGACTGGCCGCAAGCTCGTGCAGTTTGGGATACTCCAGGAAGAAATCCCCCTGGCCCATGGTGCTCTTAACATCGGCGATGGAGTGACACATCATGCAGCCCAGTCCGGCTTGCGCCTCGGGCGTGTGCACAATCTGCTTGATCGGAGTGTCCATCTTTCCGGCATACAGCACCGCCGGGTCATGACATCCTCCACACCACTTCGAAGGCTTAGTACCGACTACGTCCTGCATGTACTCGATCGACTTGCGATACCACTGATTGTTGAACGACGAGAAATGATGAGCTGAACTCGACCACTGCTTGTAGATGTCTTCGTGGCAGCGCTTGCAGGACTCGGATTCCGTGAAGAATTTGCTGGGAATCTTCTGTCCGCCGTAAACCTGCGCGGAACTTGGAAAGAACGGGCCTTGCGGACCGTCGCCCTCTGCGTCCATGGTGGCGGGCGGCAGGGTGGGATTCTTGATGAGGTAGTAGGTGAGCCAGCGATTCTCGCGCTGATAGTGTGCGGCCCATCCGAGCCCAGCCAGTACGGCGAGGCACACCACTAATCGAACGGCCGCGTTTGAGCTCAGCCGGCCTCGCTGCCCAATCCACTCGGCTAGCAGGCAACCAGCGCCCGCAATGCAAGCGATGATATGCGCGTACAACAACTTGAACTCGCTGTGGGGCGTGCCCGTGCGGAGCAAAACCAAACCGAGGACCGCTCCCAATGCAATTAAGACCCAGCCCGACTTCGCAACAAGATTGCTCTGCCGCAGAAGCGGGATCAGCAGGAAGACCAGCAGAACAGTGGCGGCGACTCCGGCGAACACATGAAAGAGCACGACCGCCGGATAGACAATGTTTGCCTGCGGAAAGGGATAAAGATATGCGGCGGTCAGCAACAAAAAGAAGATCGGGGCGCGCAGCAACTTCTGAGCCGAAAAAGTGGAACCCGACATAGTTGTATTTGGTGTCAGTAACTGCCGCTTCACACGCAGGGCGGCGCGCTGCTCGCAGGTTAACCAGCGTAATCCATGGAACGAGGACTGGATAATAGTACAAAAATACTAGCGGCAGCCCAGAGCTACAGCAATATCGGCGGATGAGGAAACTCCCCACGCGCTTCATCGACCAGGGCTGCGACAGCCAGCACAAGTTCTTCTTCCCATGGACGCCCAATGATTTGCACGCCGACCGGCAATCCCTCAGGCGATCGTCCCATCGGAACCACGGCGGCAGGAAAGCCCAGGAGATTGAACCACTCGCAGTAGCTCCACGCATCCAGATACTTCACGGTCTTGCCTTCGACTTGCCACTGGCGTTCGCCGTGTCGAAACGCAGGAATCGAGGCCGCTGGGCAGAGAAGGACGGGATAACTTCGCATCTGAAACAGGACTCTTTCCCGGAGATCGTCGCGTCCGAGCCACGTTGCAAGCAATGAGCCGCCGGTGTGCTCTGGATCCTCGGTGGTCCACGAAGTAAATTGGCGCAGCAGAGGACTGAGTTCCGATTCGCGGCCGCGCAACATGGGACCCAGGATCATGCCTCCGGCAGTACCAAAGAATTTCCACCACAACTGCCGCGCCTCCTCAAGACCCTCAGGGCGGAATGGATCCACTCGCAATCCAGCCTGCGACAACAATCTTGCTGCGTCCCGCACGGCGAGCCGGGTTTCCGCGGTGACGGGCGTTCGACCATCCTCTTCGAAGAATCCGATTCCAACCTCGCGCAGTTCTTTTTCATCGATCTTGCGCAGCGGCACCGGCGCTGAAGAAGGGTCGCCATCGTCCGGGCCAGCCATGGCCTCGAAGAGAAGCTTCAGATCGGCGATGGTGCGCGCCATCGGCCCAACAACGCCGATCAAAGCGAAGGGCCCGCCCGATTTTGGAAAATGCCCGGTTGATGGAATGCGTCCCGGCGTGGGCTTCAGCCCGCAAATTCCAGTGAAGTGTGCGGGCTCTCGAATCGACCCTCCGCCGTCGCTCCCTACGCCTCCCGCAGAAAGTCCGGCGGCAATTGCGGCTGACTCTCCGCCACTCGAACCACCAGCTGTCCGCGTCAGATCCCAGGGATTATTTGTGCGGCCGTACAGCAGATTGTCCGTCTCCCAGGCCATCAGCAATTCTGGCGTATTGGTCACTCCGAGAATTACCGCTCCCTGCGCCCGCAGGCGCGCGACCAACGGCGCATCCTGCTCAGCCACATGCCCTGCGCGAAGACGGGTACCCGCTTCGCAGCGATGTCCAATGACGTCAATGGACGACTTTATTGAGAGCGGGATTCCATGCAACCGCCCCAGCGCGTCACCGCGCATCACTGCCTTTTCCGCTGCCTGTGCCTGCTGCAACACTCGTTCGGGCTGCCAATCCACGAACGCGTTCAGCTGTGGGTTAAGCCGCTCGATAAGTTCGAGGTGGCTGCGCGCAACCTCCACAGGAGAAACTGACTTTGATCGGATCTTAGACGCAATAAGGCTGGCAGAAGACAGGGTGGACATGATTCACGTGGCAGAAAGCGGAGTCTATCACGCCGCGATTGTCGCAGACGGCCTGGAAAGCTAGGGTGCTAAGCCCCGATCAGTTTTTCGAGCGCTGCTTTGTTGCAGATCAGAAGTGTCGAACCACGCAGATGCGCAAACTCTTTTTCGCGGAACTCGCCCAGCACCCTGGTTACGGTCTCGCGCGAAGTCCCAATCAATTGGGCAATTTCTTCATGCGTGAGAGCAATCTTGATTCGGATACCTTCGTTGGTTTCTTCCCCATCGCTCGCCCACTCCAAAAGCAATCGCGCCAATTTCTCAGAAACGGAGTGCGATAGCCCGAGAGACCGTATCATTTCGTAAGCGCTCTGGCAGTTCTCGCTTAAATGCTGCGCGGCTTGAAGACAGGCATCCGCGTGGCCCTGCAGGAATTTCAGAAAATCGTCTCGTTTGACGAAATCCAACTGGCAGGGCTGCAGAGTCTCCGCCGTCAACTCGTAGGGTTTGCCAGAAACCGTACCGTGGACCCGAGCACTTCACCGACCTGTGCGATGCGTAGTATGAGCGTCTTGCCATCACGCGAGGTAGTGGTCAGTTTGACCCGTCCGCTACAGATGATATAAACACCGCGCGGGGACTGGCCCTCCACGAACAATACCGCACCTTGTGGAAAAACGCTCGCGTGCTTGATCTTGTCGAGATCTGCTACCGTCTGCTTGGGAAGATCGCAAAAGAAACCAGAATGACGGAGCTTGCAGATAACGCAATTTTCCGTAGCCTGCAATCCGTAGGACGTACTCATATAGAGCCCACGGTAACATCATACGTCACTTACTTGGGAGTTAGTTGGATATTCAATGCCTGCGCAAAAGCACGATGGCTATTGAAGTTCAGCGTCGCAGCCAGCACAATGAACGCCTAATGTCACACTACGATTGGAGTCCAAATCGAAGCTCGTCGTCCCGAAATATAAGAATCCTGCAATCTGCAAAATTCGCGTGGACTGCGGCCACAATCTTGTTGTTGTGCCTCCCCACTTCGGGTGGCGGATCTCACAAGCATCATCCCAGTCCTTCCTTATCGAATGACCCTGAGTACATTTTAGCGCTGGCGACCGCCGACCGGTTTCTGCATGCCTGGCAGGTCGGCGACTTTGAAAATGGCATGATCCTTCTCAGTGATCGAGTTCGCCACTCTCAAGACCCCGATAATGTGGAGCAATTCTTCTCGGGCAATTCCGGCCAGGCGTTTGAGATTACGCGCGGCCAGGGGAGCCGCGGACGATATCGGTTTTCGATTGTTTTGGTCACCGCGACCGGGTCGCACGTTCGACGCAGGGTTTCAGAGATCGTCGTGATCAGTACTGGAAAGAATGACTGGGTGGTGGATAAACTTCCATAGTCCTCGTTTGACATCATTAATTAGTTAGCAGGTCACAATTGCGGTAGGCGGAGTTTGCATTCATGAAACGCATCCATAAGGTAGCGGTTCTCGGCGCAGGCACGATGGGCGCGCGCATCGCAGCACATTTCGCCAACGCCGGCATCCCTTCCCTTTTGTTGGACATCGTCCCACCCGACGCCGACGGCCCCGCGCGCAACAAGATTGCCGCTGCCGGCCTGGAAGCTCTCAAGAAAGCGAAGCCCGCCGCTTTCTACGAACCCGCCCTCGCGCGCCTCGTTACAATTGGTAACTTCGAAGACGATCTAAAGCGACTAGCCGAAGTTGATTGGATCGTTGAAGCAGTTGTCGAGAATCTTGAAATCAAGCGCTCCCTGCCGCGCAAAGTCGATGCAGTCCGGAAACCTGGAACCATCGTCACGACCAACACAAGCGGACTGCCGGTGGCCAAAATTGCCGAGGGCTTTCCCGATGACTTCCGGCGCTCATGGTTCGGAACGCATTTTTTCAATCCACCGCGCTATATGCGGTTGCTGGAACTCATCTCGACACCGGAAACAGACCCAGCGCTGATCGCAGCGGTCACGCATTTCTGCGACACGCAGATGGGAAAAGGAGTCGTGCTCGCGAAAGACACCCCCAACTTCATCGCCAACCGCATCGGAACTTTCTCCGTGCTCAACGTGATGCGCCTGATGCAGGAAATGGACATGAGCATCGAAGAGGTGGATGCGCTTACAGGACAGACCTTGGGCTGGCCGCGCTCCGCTACTTTCCGAACCATCGATATGGTCGGGCTCGACATTCTCGGGCACGTCGTATCGAACATGACCGGCGTATTGGACGAGCGCAGCGATCTGAGCTTGCCAGATTTTTACGGCCAGATGCTGGAAAAGAAAATGTTGGGCGACAAGACGAAGCAAGGCTTCTACAAGAAAGTGAAACGTGAGGGCAGCGAGGATGAACGCCTCGGGCTCGACTGGAAGACACTGGAATATCGCCCCACGCAGAAGCCGAAATTTGCCGCGCTCGACATGGCGAAGAATGTCGAAGACACAGGCGCGCGGGTGCGCATGCTTTTAGGGCTGGCCGGCACTCCGTCCCAGAAAAGCGACAAGGCTGGAGCTTTTCTTTGGGCAGCGCTGTCGGATCTTTGGACTTACTCCGCGAATCGCATTCCCGAAATTTCGGACAATGTGGTGGAAATCGATCGCGCCATGCGCATGGGTTTTAATTGGGAGCTTGGCCCCTTCGAATTATGGGACGCAGCCGGAGTCGATGCGACCGTCATGCGCATGAAGGCGGAAGGCCATCCGATCTCGGCCAACGTCGAGAAATTGCTTTCTTCCGGACAGAAGTCATGGTACGCCGCGGATCCGGCCGCTTCATCGGGTCGGAAGTATTGGGATTTGGCAACTGGCAGCTGGCGAAAGGTCGACGTTCCGCAAGGAGTGTGGTCGGTTGAAGTGGCGAAGAAATCCAATGGCGTAATCAAAAAAAACGCGGGCGCGTCTTTAGTGGATCTGGGCGATGGCATAGCCTGTATCGAATTTCATTCCAAGATGAACGCGATCGGTGCTGACATCGTCTCTTTGATCACGCAGAGCCTCAAACCCGGCGCTCCGGGAGACAATTTCGACGGCTTCGTTATCACCAACGACGCGCAGAACTTTTCGGTCGGCGCCAACTTGATGCTACTACTGATGTCCGTTCAAGAAGAAGAATGGGACGATATTGATCTCGCCATCCGCCAGTTTCAGGGGATGAGCCAGGCCATCAAGTTTTCAGCCAAGCCGGTCGTGATCGCGCCTTTTGGCCTCGCGCTCGGAGGAGGCTGCGAAGTTTCCCTGCATGCCGCTGCCCGCCAACCCCATGCCGAACTCTACATGGGGCTGGTCGAGGTTGGCGTGGGGCTGCTGCCCGGAGGAGGTGGTTGCAAAGAAATGCTGCTGCGCGCCGTGGATAACGCCACTTCCATACGCCCCGACGGCCGCGGCGAATCAGTCGAAATGATGGAGGCGATGAAGAGAATCTTTGAGACCATCGCCGCCGCAAAAGTCGCAACCTCGGCGCACGAAGCTCGCGGCCTTGGATTCTTGTCCGACTCCGACCGCGTTACGATGAATCGCGAGCGAGTCCTCTCCGACGCAAAAGCCCGTGCGCTCGAACTTGTGCATGCAGGCTATGAGCCTCCGGTCATGCGCACCGATATTCCTGCCCCAGGTGAAAACATTCTGGCCGCGCTCAAGCTGGGTGTCCACCTGATGCGGCAGGGTGAGTTCATCAGCGATCATGAGCAGAAATTGGGTAACAAGATTGCCGAGGTCATCTGCGGCGGAAATGTCACGCCCGGTACTCCAATCAGTGAACAATATCTGCTCGACCTGGAGCGCGAGGCCTTCAAGTCGCTCTGCGGCGAGAGAAAAACTCAGGAACGCATCCAGTACACGCTAAAGACGGGAAAAACGCTGCGCAATTGATGTCGTTCAGTAAAAACCCACAGTCTCGTCCGCAACACTTCCCACATCCGCCGCAATCCGCGAAAATACTGAAATAGCATTGACTACTCCACCCATCGCGAGCGCTCAGTCATCTGACTTCAAGAGCCATGTCAAGAACATCTCCCAACAGTCCTCCGTGTTTCTGTTCGGGACGTTGTTCTCAGCGGCCGCAGCGTACTTTTTCAAAATCTACCTCGCACGCGTTTTGGGGGCGGAAGCGCTCGGCATCTATGCGTTAGGAATGACGGTGGTCGGCCTCGCCGGTGTGCTGGCTGCCGGCGGACTTCCGCAAGCCGCAAACCGATTCGTTGCGGTCTATTCTGCGACCGGGCAAGCGCAGAAACTAGGCCGTTTCCTATGGTCCTCGCTGGCGTTCCTCATCATTTCTAACGTCCTGGCGGGTGTTCTGATTCTTGCACTTCGGCGGTGGATCGCCGGACCTGTTTATCACACGCCTGCACTCGCCTCGTACCTGCATTTCTTCATCCCCATCATGCTGACGGGGTCGCTCACGGCATTTCTTGGGCTAGCTCTCGCCGGATTCAAGGATGTCACCCGTCGCACGATCATCACCAACTTTGTGGGACAGACACTGACGATGGCTTTCTCGATCGCCTTGCTGGTCGCGGGGTTCGGCCTGACCGGATACCTGGTGGCTCAGATTGGCAGCGCCCTTGTGGTGCTTCTCCTTTTGGGATGGTCCACCTGGAAACTTTGTCCGCAACCGGCGCGCTGGCCCTCATTCGGTTTGCCGCTCCTGGAGCCGGAGGTAGTCTCGTTTTCCGTCACCTTTTTTGGCGTGCAGGCGCTGACCTTTTTACTGAGCCAGTCCGACAAGGTACTGCTGGGCATATACATCAACCCGCGCGAGGTCGGAATCTATTCGATCGCGGCCACCTTGGTTGCATTCGTACCGCTGGCTTTGCAATCCGTGAATCAGATTTTTTCGCCGACGATCGCGGAATTACATGCCCAGGGCAATCTCGAGTTGTTGGCACGCCTCTTTCGTTCGCTCATTAAATGGACGCTTGGCCTCACCATCCCGCTGGCCGCAGTCATGATCCTTTTCGCCCGGCACATTATGGGAATGTTCGGGTCGGAATTCGCGCCAGGGTGGCCGGTTCTGATCGCCGGCACCTTCGGACAATTGGTCAATTGCGGCGTAGGCTCGGTTGGATTTCTTTTGCTGATGTCGGGCCATGAGAGACGAGTACTCAAAATCCAGACGGTAATGGCCGTGCTAGTCGTATGCCTGAACCTGGCACTGATCCCGTTGATGGGATTACTCGGTGCTGCGATCGCCGGAGCCATCGTGAACGCCGGCACAAACCTCTGGTCGCTCGCCGAAGTTCGCGGTTCGCTCGGCATCGCGCCTTCCGTCAGGAAATATGTTGCGCTGGTTCCTCCGACCGTCGCGATGTTCGCTGCGGTCCTGTTGTTACAGCACTTCATGCCGACAACCTGGCCAGGGTGGGTAGTAATTCTAGCCGCATTGACGACCGGCTACCTCGCCTTCGCAGCCGCGTCATTCCTGTCACTCGATGCCGACGATCGGGTCATTGCACGGATGATCCGGTCACGCGTGCGCGGGCTCACATCCGCGAAGCTCGGTGATCCGTTCTCGTGAACAAATTCCGTGCCCGGTTAGTGTGTCGCCTTATTGGAGAGGGCGCGATCCACCGAAAATGGTCCCGCACCGCGAAGAAGGAGCGCAGCCGCCACCG
>QIAJ01000077.1 GCA_003225495.1 Acidobacteriota bacterium | reverse complement strand
TATTCCGGCGGAGCAAGGCTGGACCACCGACTACTTCCAAGGCACGCTGCGGGACCTGACGTGGCTCAGCCTGCATCCGCCGGGATCAAAAGATGGACAGCGCTTCGATCTGATCGTGTGGCCTGAGTCGCCCTCCCCATTTTTTCTGAATGATGCCACCTTTCGGGAAGTGCTGGCGTCATTGGCCCGGCAGAGCAAGACCTGGCTCCTGGTGGGCGCGATCGGCGTGGATACTGCTTCGGCATCGCCGCAGCAGCACAGCGAGGTTTTCAACTCAGCAGGATTGATCAATCCCTCAGGCGAACTGGCAGCGCGTTATGACAAGACGCATCTAGTGCCCTTCGGCGAATACGTCCCGTTCAAACGATTTCTTCCGTTCATGGACATGCTTACGGACCAGATTGGAAATTTCGGATGGGGATACTCGCGCGAGCCGCTCGATGCCGGTGGGCAGAAGCTCGGAGTCTTCATCTGCTACGAGTCGATTTTTCCGAACGAAGTCCGCGAATATGTGCAGCGCGGCGCGGGAGTGATCATCAACCTTACCA
This sequence comes from Acidobacteriota bacterium, assembly GCA_003225495.1. GTDB lineage: Bacteria > Acidobacteriota > Terriglobia > Terriglobales > Acidobacteriaceae > Acidiflorens. The sequence goes on along the minus strand of QIAJ01000077.1, from coordinate 20,033 downwards.
ATGACGGCTGGTATGGAGACAGCGGCGCGTGGAAGCAGCATCTGCAAATGACGCAAATGCGCGCTATAGAAAACGGGCGCTGGATGCTGATTGGAACCAATACCGGCGTCACGGCGTCGGTCGATCCCTATGGACGTATCGTGGCGGCTACTGGGCGCCAGATCCGCACCGCGCTGGTAGCTCCTTACGGGCTGCTGTCCGGTACCACGTTTTACACGCGCCATGGAGATTGGTTCGCATACCTGTGTGCGATAATTTCGATGGGCGCAGTCCTGGCCCGATTTCTCATAAGTAAGCCGAAACCGCAATTATGAGCGACAACACGTTAGCTGAACTCGAACAGCAATACGCGGCATTGAAGTCCAAGGTGCACGACCTCCGGGAGTATCTTTGACGCGGGCAAACTGCGTCAGCAATTAGTCGAGATCGAGAAGCAGGCTGCCGATCCGAATCTGTGGTCGAATCCCACAAAATCTCAGCAGGTGATGCGCGAGCGCAAGCGCCTGGAAGAAGTGTTGTCGCTCGAAAGTGACTTGGGGCGGCGGACCGAGGACATCTCCGCATATTTCGATCTGGCTGGAGAGGGTGAAAACGTCGCGACCGATCTGGAGCGCGAACTCGACGCCTTGCGCGATCTGGTGGACCGTGTCGAAACTGAAACGCTACTTTCCGGAGAGAATGATGCGCGCAATGCCATCGTTACGATTCATCCCGGCGCGGGCGGCACGGAGTCGCAGGATTGGGCGGAGATGTTGCTGCGAATGTATTTGCGCTGGGCGGAGCGACAGAGATTCAAAACTGAGATGTATGACGAACAGCCGGGCGAAGAAGCAGGGATCAAGTCAGCGACGTTTGTTGTTAACGGCGAAAATGCTTTTGGCTATCTGAGCAGCGAGATTGGAGTGCACCGTTTGGTGCGGATCTCGCCATTCGATCAGGCAAAGCGCCGGCACACTTCATTTGCGAGCGTCTATGATATTCGCATTGACACCTACCGATCCAGCGGTAAAGGCGGTCAGCACGTCAATACCACCGATTCCGCAGTGCGCATCACTCATATTCCGACGAACCTAGTCGCCAGCTGCCAGAACGAACGCTCGCAGCACAAGAACAAAGAGAAGGCGATGAGTATGCTGCGGTCAAAGATCTATGAGTTCGAGATGGAGAAAAAGCGTGCGGCAACCAAGGAAATCGAGGATTCGAAGCTCGACATCGGGTTTGGATCGCAGATCCGTTCGTATGTTCTGCAACCGTACCGGCTGATCAAGGATCACCGCACCAAGCTCGAAGTGGGTGACGTGGATCGCGTACTGGATGGGGATCTGCGGCCGTTCATGCAGGCCTATCTGCGGATGCGGAGGGGCGAGAAAAAATCGTGAGCACACGAGCAGCAGCCGTCCATCGCGGACTGAGCCTGGAATATTTCACGGTCGCGTGGAATTTGCTGGAGGCGCTGGTGGCGCTGGCATCGGGCGCCGCGGCGGGCAGCATCGCTCTGATCGGTTTCGGACTGGATTCGCTGATCGAGGTGTCTTCAGGCGGTATTTTGCTTTGGCGTTTGCATTCGGATCATGATGAACGACGGCGGGAATCGGCGGAGCGGCGGGCATTGCAACTGGTGGGAATCAGTTTTCTGGCTCTGGCAGCCTATGTGGCAGGGGATTCGATGGTAAGTCTTTTCCAACACGAGGCTCCGGATCGAAGCCTGGTCGGAATTGGGCTGGCAATCGCATCGCTGATTACGATGCCCCTGCTGGCACGGAGCAAGCGAAAAGTTGCGCTAACACTCGGGAGTCCGGCACTGCAGGCAGATTCGCGCCAGACAGATATCTGCGCCTACCTCTCGGCGATTTTGTTGCTTGGCCTGTTGCTGAACGCCGCTTTTGGCTGGTGGTGGGCGGACCCGGCAGCTGGGCTGATGATGGTACCACTGATCGCTTATGAGGGCATCCAGGCGCTGCGCGGAAAGACCTGCTGTGACGGTTGCAGCTAAGACGCTCATGAGAGTGAGGAAAAAGAAATCGCCGAAACCTCCGGTGCTCGGAAAGCGGCTACAGCGCGCTTTTCTCTACGCCGCGGAGAAGCACGCTGGACAAACGCGGAAACAGTCGGCCGTGCCTTATCTCTCGCACCTGATGGCTGTAACGTCACTGGTGCTGGAAGGCGGCGGCGATGAAGAAATGGCGATGGCGGCGCTGCTTCACGATGTGGTCGAAGACTGCGGCGGCATGCCACGATTGCGCGAGGTGGACAAGAAGTTTGGAGCTCGGGTCGCGAAGATCGTCGAAGGCTGTACCGATTCGTTCTCCGATCCCAAATTACCGTGGATCGTTCGCAAAAAAGAATACATAAAGAGGCTGAAGCACGAAGATGCGGAAACGCGCCTGGTATCGGCATCGGACAAACTGCACAATGTGCGGACTGTGATTACCGACTACCGTGAGGAGGGGAATCCATCTGGAAACGGTTTAAAGGTGGGCGCTAGGGCACGCTCTGGTACTATCGCGCGTTGAGCGATGAATTCCAGCGGCGCAAGCCGAACCGGATTACGCGGGAACTGGCGCTGGCGGTTCAGGAACTCGAGAAGACAGCAGGCGCTAAACGCAGCGCGCGGCGGAAGACTGGCTGAGATGTGCTGAGAGGTGAGCGAGGGAGATGAATCATGCCCCGGATGATTGATCTGGTCCGCAAGTCGCAGATGTCGGCGAACATGATGCAGGCGGCGGCGCGCGGGGCGCTGGCGGTGCAATCGGGAGAGATGCTGGAAATCCTGGTGCACCTGGCGCTACACAACAAAGTTTTTGGCGAGCAGGCGCGTATGACGCTCGCCGGCTGGGACGAAAAGGCGTCGGCCCAGGTCGCGGCTGATCCCGCGACCGGTAAAGAGGTTCTCACATACCTGGTCTCGCCGAAAAATCTTCGGCCCGCGCTGCTCCCCGCCCTGCTGCAAAATCCTTCCGTCGACCAAGAATCGTTGCTGGAGCTGGCGGCGACAGGGGCGCGCTGGGTGGTTGAAGCGCTGTTGGCGAGCGAGACTGCGAAAAACTCTTCGGCTCTGATGACCGCGCTGGAGACCAATCCTCGTCTCCGTCCCAACGAACTGGACGCGCTTCAGAAGCGGGAGGAACTTGCAGAGGCCGCTGAGACAATCCCAGACACTGCCGAAGTTGCGAAGCCTGAAGTTGTGGAGGTTGCAGCCGCGGACGAATCCTCCGAGCCGTCCGCAATCCCGACGTTTGCGGTGATGCCGGATGAATCGGAATCGGTTGATCACGGCGTGATCGAGCAGGCAATTGCGGTTTATCTTCAGCAAAACCAGGCCGAGCTGGCTAGTGCCGCCGAAAGGCCGTTCGAACTCGTCGCGTTGCAGGAAGGGACAGGAATCGAGAGCGCAACAGCCCCACCTGTAATCGCACCTCTTGAACTGATGCCCAGTGCTTCGCAGCCTGAGCCGACCAAGCCCCAGGCTCCGGGCGCACCCGCGGCCGCCGGCGGGCGGGCTGTTAAAAAGCCCATTGTGCCGCCTGGAGAAGCGCGCCGCGACAGCACCCTGCAGAAGATCGCGAAACTGGACATCAAGGGAAGAATCGCTCTCGCCATGCGCGGCAACAAAGAGGAACGTTCCATCCTGATCAGTAGCAGCATCAAGCTGCTGGCGGTGGCTGTGCACGATTCGCCGAAGGTGTCCGAGGGGGAGGTGGAAAAGTTCGCATTGCAGAAGAACGTGCTGGAGGCGGTCCTGCGAGCTATTCCCATCAAGCGGCAGTTCATGAAGAACTATTCGATTGTGCGCAACCTCGTGTACAACCCCCGCACGCCTCTCGATCTGTCGCTCGGATTGATGAAGAACCTCCTGCTTCACGATCTGAAGAATCTGTCGGGAAATAAGGAAGTCTCGGACACGATTCGCAAGCTGGCGTTGCGAATGTTCAAGCAGAAGTCGGAGAAGAACAAAGACTAGTGCGGTACCCGAGTGCTCAGCAAAAGGCGTTCTTTTGAAACAATCGGATCCAATTTACGACCTCCTATCGCGGACCAGGACGATTGCTGTGGTCGGCTTGTCGGACAGTCCTTTGCGGCCAAGTCACGGCGTGTCGGCCTACATGCAGTCGCAAGGTTATCGCATCATTCCGGTTAACCCGCACATTTCGGAGTCGCTCGGCGAAGATGCCCATCCTTCGCTACTCGACGTCCCTGACAAGATCGACCTGGTCGACGTGTTTCGGCGTCCGGAATTTGTGGATGAGATTGTGGATCAGGCCATCCAGTTAAAAATTTCCGCAATCTGGCTGCAAGAAGGCGTCATCAATGAACGCGCAGCGGAAAAGGCGCGAAAGGCAGGGATGTTCGTCGTGATGGATCGCTGTGTGCTTAAAGAGCACCGCGCTCGATTCCGGTAGTTCGTGCTGCGATTGGAAGAGGGTTAGTAGAAGGGAGATAGTGCAAATCCTGGCGTTCGCCATTAGCCCTAAGTTGTCGGGAGCACCGTCCTGAGTGGGGTTAGCTTGAAAGAATCTGCTCACCTCGGCGCGTCCGACGTTTTCCCGCCCAGTACAGCCACATTCCGATCAGTACCAGCGCTCCGCAGCCTCCAACAATTTTGAAAACGGCCAGAGCTTTGTTTGGCTCATCGGGAGGTGGAAGAACTGAGATGGCAATCGTGAAGGTCGTTGTCACGAATCCCACGATCGACAACGCGTACGCGACCGGCTTTCCGCCCGGGACGCGGATTACATCCGCTGCCGCGGGTTCGCGCTGCAACTTGAACATCGATGCGAATAAATACAAGTAGGGAATGAAATACGTAATCACTCCCATGCTCACGAGAACGTCGTAAGCGCCTTTCACGGTGGTTCCGGCCTGGCCGAGAAAGATGAATACCGCGCCAATTACCGTTTGGGTCAGCAGCGCAACCCATGGCGTGCCCCAGCGGGGGTGCAGCGCTCCGAATGCCGGCGGCAGGAAACGGTCGATACCCGCCACAAATGGAAGACGCGCGCAGGCTGCCAGGTACGCACCGGATGCACCGATGTTACTCAGCGCAATTAGAAAGGCTGCGAGTGGCAGTACGCCGGGCATGCCGACGCGCTCTGCGGTTTTCCCGATGGCCTGAACCAGTCCTTGCAGGCTGTTAATCTCGTTCGCAGGCAGCGCCAGGAGAACACACACGGTGCCGATGATGTAACAGAAGCTGACCGTCAGTCCAGCAACGAAGAGCGTGAAGGGAATGGTTCGTCGAGCGTTCTTGATCTCCTCGCCCATGAAGGAAGCGGTTTCGCAGCCGCCGAACGCGAAGGTCAGCACGGACCAGAAGATAAGGTCGTTTAAGCGCACGCTCGGAATCATGCTGTGCAATGAAAAAGTCGTTGCCGATCCATAGCGGTGGTACGCGAGCAGTCCCATCCCGATCACGATCATTACCGGGATCCACATCGCGAGCGCGCCAATGTTATGCAGCCATTTGCCGACATCGAGGCCAACGATGTTCAGTAGCGTGGCGGCAATCAACGTCAGCAGAGCAAAAGTTATGTAGAAAGTCGCATTGTTGGAGAGGTATCCCCAATCGGCCTGGCGCATAAAGAGCACATTGCTGGCGGCGAAATACAGGACGGCGGGGAAGTAGGGAAGGTTTGAAGTCCAGTAAGTCCAGGCCGCCATGAATCCCGAGAAGTCGCCGAAGGCGCGCTTTGACCAGACATAGAGGCCGCCTTCGTTCGGATAGCGCGAGGAAAGCTCAATCACCGAAAGGGCCAGGGGTGTGTAAAACGCAAGCCAGGCGCCGATCCAAACGACAATTGAACTGGGCCCGGCGGCCGCAGCCGTGGCTATCCAGCGCAGGCTGATGCCGGTGACTACATAGAACAGGAGCAGGTCCCGGAATCCCATGACGCGCTTGGGGCGGTTGGGCTCGGAAGTCTCCGCGATAGAGACACCGGTTGTGGCGATAGCGACGGTTTCGGGCCCGATGTCAGTCACGCGCGAGTGTCACTCCGCCGTCATTCTACGATTCGCACGCTTCCAGTAGAGGTATCCCGGGACGCCTGCGAGCACAATAGTCGCGCCCCAAAACGCCTCGGTGGGACGGGTGAAGATGGTGTTCAGCGTCCACGTTACCCCAACGAGAACATAGAAGCCGGGAAGCCAGGGGTATCCGGTGCATCGGTAAGGTCGGGACACATCGGGGCGCTTCCAACGTAGGACAAACAGGCCAATCACGGTCAATGTGTAGGAGAGTACCATCCCAAAAATGACGTAGGTGTAAAGCTGGTCATAGCGTCCGCTCATCGTTAACAATGCCGCCCAGGCTCCTTGACCAATCAGGCTGAATGCTGGTGTCCGCCACTTTGGATGGATAATGGCCATACTCTTAAAGAAAACTCCGTCCTGCGCCATGGCGAGGTACACGCGTGAGCCGGACAGAGTGCAAGAAGCGGCTGCGCTGAAACATGACACAGCGATCATGGCTGAAAGCCAGACTGCCGCCCCGGGAGAGAACAACGCGGCAGCGGCGGCATGAGCGATCGTTTCGTACTTCGCGACTTCATTCAAAGGAAGTGCGTACACGTAGGTTAGATTCATCGCGAGGTAAATTGCGCCGACGGCTAATACACCGAGCACCATGCCTCGCGGCACGTTGCGTCGTGGATCTTTGACTTCGCCCGCGACCCAGGTGATATAAACCCATCCGTCATAGGCCCAGAACACGGCAATTAGTCCGACGCCTAGCGCAGATACTAGCTGCCCCGGACTCAGGCCCATATTGAGGCCGCCGCCAGCGTGCGCCGTGAAGTTCGACCAGTGGCCTTTTCCAATGGCGAATCCCAGCACGACGAACCCTGCCATCGCGGTGAACTTTGTCCAGGTCGAGATGTTCTGAAGCAGTGCGCCCCAGCGCAATCCGAAGACATTGACGTAGGTGAGGACGAGAATCAGCAGAAGGCCAACCGCGTGTGCGCGCGTGAAAGCGATTCCGACAGCCGTGAACATCACATGCTGTCGCGAAATCGCCGGAATGATATCTCCCATGTAAGCCGCAGCAGCAACTGATAGCGCTGCGATCGTGCCGCCATTGGCGACGGCGAACAGCATCCATCCGTATAGGAAGGCGACGAGGTCTCCGTATGCTTCGCGCAGATAAATATATTGGCCGCCGGAATCGGGGAACATGGACCCAAGTTCTGCGAAGGCGGCGCAGGCGCACAGTGAAATCGCACCGCCCAAAATCCAGACGAGGAAAAACCAGAATGGATGCGGTAGCGGACCGGCGATGTCTTTGGCCGTTAGAAAAATTGAGGAGCCGATGATGCCGCTCACGAGCAGCAGCACGGAATCGAGCAGGCTCAATCCACGGACGAGGCTCGGTTTTTCGGTGGAGCTTTCCTGGGCCGAAGAAACGGGAACCGAGGTCATCGTCACCCCATGCCCAGTTCGTCAGGGGATTCGAGCGGAGTCCCGCAGTGGCGGCAGATTACGGAGGAGCAATCGCCGCAGGTCAGCGGGTCTGCGACTTCCTTGGCGCAAACCGGGCAGTACAGGATCTCAGCCGGTTCTGGCGTGCCGGAAGCCTGGTGCTGGCGGGAGTCCATGAGCGAGAAACTTTAGCACAGTTTGCCTGGGCAGCAAGACCGCGGTTAGTCGTGGGGACAAGGCTAGACGAGTGTATCGGCTGCAGTTGTAAATTCCTGAGAGTGAGATCAGTCACGGCGCTTGCGCAGAATCAGATCGCCCTCGCTGGCCGGGATGGAGAAAGGAAACTCCCAGACTTTGTCTATCATCGAGACGCGAAGAATGAAATCTTCGCGGCTCTTCCAGGAACCGAGCCATTTGTTTTTGGTGCTGAAGAAGACCCAGCCCTCAGCGGTAGGATTGCCGGGACTAAGGACCGCTGGCTCAAGACTCTTCGTGCTCAGAAAATCGATAAACTCCGCAACCTGTTTTTGAAACTCGCGCGCCAGGTTAGTCTTCTGCTCGGCTTTCTCTGGATGTTTCTTGATCTCACGCTCGGTGTCGAATACCAGCGTGTCGACGTCGTTCTGCATCCTGGTAGAGAACTCAGTGGGATCGAGGAATCCCTCGCTCACATTGTGATGACGCTCGAACTCCATGCGCAGGTCAGCCGGAAATTCAAATTTGCCCTGTCCCGTATAAGTCACGCTTAAAAACACGCCCAGAGGCTTGTACAGGCGATGCTGGCTCTTGGTCAGTTCCTGGGAATCCATCAGAAGATTTACAACGAGGTCATCACCCTTCATTCGCCAGACGTAACGGCCGTCGTCGCGGCGTTCGAATTCACAGCCTTGGGCGCCGGACTTCCAGCGCACCGCCGGCAAGTTCTTTTTCTTGGCGGCGCTTGGGATCGTGGTCAGAACGAGGCAGAGGGCGAACACCAGACCGACACTCGAAATTCTGTGGGGTACCATACGCTTGACCACCGTTCATCCAGACTACTGGCACGTAAGAAAGGCAGCAAGAGAGCCGAGATGGCCGTGGGAGGCGGGCTTGCGACCTGTTACCATCAGGCGTAGGGAGAAACGGAATGACGACATTTCTGTGGACGGTCGTGATTGCGATGGCAGCAGCGCTCCTAGCGGAGATCTTTGCCCTGACCGGACTGGCGGTGGTCAGCATGCGCGCAGCGCGCCGTGGAAAAGAGATCACAGACCAAGTCATGCAGAGGGTCCAGCCTGCGATCCGGCTCGTGAAAGAGCTGCAAGGGTCGCTGCAGCCGCAACTGGAAACGGTCAGCCGCGAAGGCAAAGGAATCGCATCGGTCGTTACTGCCCGCGCTGAGTCCATCAAAGCCGCTTATTGTGACACCAGCCGCTGGGCGGAGCGCATCCGCCTCCGTTTCGCCGATGGCGTACAGACGATCGCCGGCCGTCGCAACGGACGCGGGATTTACCGCGATGTGGTCGAGCCCATTCAGACCGCGAGCCACGTCATGCGCGGTCTGAAACTCGCGTTCTGGATCATGCGCAAAGTTGCCTGAATGCAGTTATTTGTCGATCAGAATGTCGGAGTAACTCACCATCCAGCGCGAGAGCGGCGTATTGATCTTCGTCCACTGTTTGAATCCGTAGAAATTGTGGTATGTCCAACGCATCTTCTGGATGGCGGCGGAATGCTGAGACGCATTCGCCGGATCTGACAACCGGTAACCCAGCTCCTGAAGATAGTCCCCAACCAATTGTTCGAATTGTTTGAGCTTATCGGCGGGGAACTTGTCTTTCCAGCGGCCGACGGGCGTGAAGTGGCCTTCTTTTAAATCTTCTTTGAATGACGTCAGCGGCTTCTTCACCGAGCCGACGCTCGCTGCCTGAATGCGGCTGTAATCCAAGTCATGTTTCAAAAACTCGCCAATCTTTTTCAGCGCAGGTTCCGGCCTCTCCACCAGATCTTCGTAGCGCACTTCGATATATCTTGGTCCCAAAAGAGAACCATTTTTTCGCCCTTTGCGGACGATCCATTCCCAATAGAGTCCGGCAGCGAGCAGGCTGCGATCTTTGTCCCAGGGTAGGGGGCGGCTCCAGTGACGTTTGTCGAGCGACAGTGCTACGTCGCGGGCGTCGCGAATGATGTGGATGAACTGCGCGTCCGGAAAATCGCGGCTGATTCTCAACATGTGAGGAACGTTGGTGGGCGTGGAATCGATCCAACGGTCGACTCCCTGCTTGAGGGCGACTTCTTCCATGATGATGCGCATGAAGTCGCTGCCATTGCGGCAGTCCGCCATCACCTTGGCTTCGATGTCATTGGCTTCCAGACCGGAGACGTTGAACGCCTTGCTGCCCAGCCATTCCCGCATCATCTTTTCTTTATTTGACCGGGAACTAAGATTGCCGAAGATGGGTTCCAGCACGTCGAATACATTCATTTGCGTGTGGAAGCGCGCGAAGCCCCCCGCCGAAAGCAGAAGATGGTAGAGATAGCTCGTTCCCGACCGGGGACAGCCAACGATGAAGACCGGAGGTCGCATGGATGGGGAGATCAGCGAGTCGCTCGTAGCCTGCAGACCAGGCAACAACTTCGAACCTGATGCAATCGCGAAAAAGCCAGTGTAGCGCTTTTTTCGCCAGAAGCGTGGACAGGTGGCTGTTAAGACAACGGCGCTGAATATGTTAGATTGAAATGTGTGTGGGCGCGTAGCTCAGGTGGTAGAGCAACGCCCTTTTAAGGCGTGGGTCGCAGGTTCGAATCCTGCCGCGCTCACCAGATGCTTGCCGGCGCCTTCCAGAAACTTTCATTTTCACTCCAGTGATTGAATTGGTTGAGGATAAATCCATGACCAGAAATGTTATTGAGTGCGCAGCGCGCAGTCTTGCAGCTGGCATTCTTTTAGCTGGCAGCTTGTGGGCGCAGACAGCGAAGGAAACGAGCGCTGCACCCGCTCTTCCGTTGGACATCCCAACGAATGCAGACCGTTACTCGGTGTTGCTCATGGGAAATCTTGCGGGGCAACAGGCGGTATGGACCGGCCCGGATGGCGCCGTCCACATGTTCTATCAGTTCAACGACCGCGGACGTGGACCGAAAACGACCAGCATTCTTACTCTCGATGGGAACGGAGTGCCGGTCAGGGAAACGGTCAACGGCAATGATTATTTGAAGTCTCCGGTCAGCGAAGATTATTCGCTGAAGGGCAGTTCGGCAAGCTGGAAGAATACCTCGGAGCAAGGGGAGAAGACGCTTTCTGGGCCCGCGCTCTATGTCTCGATAAATGGGGCGCCCGCCGAAATTGGTACGCTCGTGCATGCCGCGCTTGCAAATGGTGGAAAGATCGCGTTGCTGCCCGAGGGCGAGGCGAGAGTCGAGCGCGCCGCGGAGCGCGACCTGGAAATCTCGGGCAAGAAGAAACATGTCGTGATGTATGCCGTCACCGGGCTGGATTTTTCTCCCACCGATGTCTGGCTCGAAGATCACGATAAATTCTTCGCGTTCGTGAATCCGTGGGCGACCATCATCCTTGCGGGTTGGGAGACGGCGACTTCTTCACTGCAAACCGCCCAGGACCAGGTCACGGAGGCACGTTCCGCTGAACTGGCGGCAAAACTCGCCCACCACATGCCGAACGGCATCGTGTTCACGCATGCCAATGTCTTCGATGCTGAGTCCGCAAAGATTCTCAAAGACCAAAACGTAGTAGTTTCGGGAAACCGTATTCGCAGTGTCGGTCCCGGTGCAGTCGATGCGGCTGGCGCCGAACTGATTGATGCGAGCGGAAAGACTCTTCTGCCCGGGTTGTGGGATATGCATGCTCACGTGGGTGACAATGACGGTCTGCTCAACCTGGCAGCCGGTGTCACTACCGTGCGAGATCTCGCCAACGACACTGACTCTCTACTGGCGCGCCGCAAGCGCATTGAAGATGGAAAAGAGATCGGTACCCGCATTCTGATTGCCGGCATCATTGATGGGCGAGGGCCTTTTCAGGGGCCGACCAAGGTGCTCGTCTCCACCGAACCAGAAGCGCGCGCCGCCGTCGACAACTACGCGAAGCTGGGCTACGTTCAAATCAAAATTTACAGTTCGGTAAAGCCGGAACTGGTTCCGGCGATTATCGACGAGGCTCACAAGAAAGGCCTGCGTGTCAGCGGCCACATCCCGGCGGAGATGACTGCCGCACAGTGCGTCAAGCTTGGGTTTGACGAAATTCAGCATGCCAACTTTCTCATGCTGAACTTCACTCCCGATGTGAAGAACACCAACACTCCAACGCGCTTTACGGAAGTTGCCAAGGGCGGCGCCGATCTTGACCTTAACTCAGCGGATGTCCAGTCGTTTGTGAAGTTGCTGCAGGAACGTCACACTACGCTCGATCCGACGTTGAGCATCTTTGAAGACATGTTCCTCACGCGAGCGGGAGAAATTCCACGCGGATTTCAACCGATCGCGAAACGGTTACCGCCGCAAGTACGGCGCGGGTTAATGTCGAGCGGCCTGACGCCGCCCCCCGGGATGGACGAGCAATACAAGAAATCCTACGCGAAGATGGTCGAGTTAGTCGGCATGATGTATCGCGCCGGAATTCCAATCGAGGATGGGACGGACTCACTAGCCGGCTTCTCCTACCATCGCGAGCTCGAACTGGATGTGGCGGCAGGCATTCCGCCGGAGAAGGTCCTGCAGAACGCGACATTGAACTCTGCTCGCATCATGAAACTTGATCGCGACCTCGGCTCCGTCGCAGCCGGGAAATTGGCCGATCTCACCCTGGTTGATGGCGATCCGACATCCAGCATCAGCGACATCAGAAAGACGGCAGTGGTTGTGAAAGATGGTGTCCTATACCGGCCAGCGGAACTTTATTCCGCGCTGGGCGGTGGATTCAACGCAGGCAGTGGCTCGAGTCTGGAGAAAGTGGGCTATCGCACGCGGCTTCGATCCGGAGGAAGTGTTTCGCGCGGCGCATGGACGTCCAAGTCTGGACACGGTCCGGGATTTTCTGCCTAATGCAGATGGCGATGCCGAAAATCTGGAAGTGGAGCGGCAAGAAGTGGAAGATCTGGAAGGCGTGGTCGCCATGCCCGGAGCCCAGGCACTGGTGAGGAGTATCCCCGCCGGAAGGTGGACTGTAGCGACGTCTGCGACCCGGCCGCTTGCTGAAGTCCGCCTGCGGACCGCGGGCATCCCGATTCTTGGCAGTCTCGTTACCGCCGCCGACATCAAGCATGGCAAACCACATCCCGAGCCCTACCAGAAGGCCGCGGCGCGGCTGGGCTATCCTGCTTCAGAATGTGTCGTAGTGGAGGACGCGCCCGCGGGCATCCGGGCAGGTAAGGCTGCGGGCGCACGGGTGATTGCGGTTCCCACGACTTCGCCTCGTGCTGCCCTCGAAATCGCGGGCGCGGATTGGGTGGTGCGAAACTGTGCCGACATCGCGGCGTCGTTGGATGGAAGCGGTTTGGTGTTGACTCTGGCAACCTGAGGGGATGCCCAGGCGCGGGCCGAACACTGAACAATGACTTGTGCGAATGTCATTTACGGGCGGCCATCGTCTCATCTAGAATCCTCGGTTCTTCAGTTACACCGCAACGACTCGCGTTCAGGCCCCATGAGGTGGTGCGCTCTGAGGTCGAGAGGCGCGGAACAGGCAGGGAACTTTTGATCATCGGTGTTCCGAAAGAAATTTATCCGGGAGAGCGCCGGGTGGCGCTCGTGCCGGCCGTTCTTCCAACCCTTATCAAAGCGGGCTTCGAAGTGCATGTTCAGGCTGGAGCAGGAATCGAGGCCGGCTACCCCGACTCGCACTATTCCGATAAGGGCGCGAAGATTGTGGGGGACCGCACTGCTGTATTTTCGGCCGCTGACATCATCGTGCAGGTGCTTTGTTACGGGTCGAACGACATCACCGGCAAAGAAGACGTGCCGCTCTTCCGCCGTGACCAGATCCTGGTTGGATTTCTGCGGCCCTTCGGCGAAGCCCCCGTTATCCAGGAAATAGCGCACTCGGCTGTGACGTCGTTCTCGGTGGAGTTGATGCCGCGTACCACTCGCGCACAAAGCATGGATGCGCTCTCGTCGATGGGCACAATCTGCGGATACAAAGCGGTCCTCGTCGCCGCTACTTCCCACCTCCGGATCTTCCCGATGATGACGACCGCCGCCGGAACGATCACGCCAGCGCGCGTGTTCGTGATTGGCGCCGGAGTCGCCGGATTGCAGGCGATTGCCACAGCGCGACGGTTGGGGGCGGTGATTTCCGCTTACGATCTGCGTCCTGCCGCCAAAGAGCAGGTTCAGAGCCTGGGCGGCCGCTTCGTGGAACTTCCGATCGAAGCGCAGGACGCGCAGGATGCGCGTGGTTACGCTCGCGCACAGGGAGAAGAGTTCTATCGTCGCCAGCGGGAACTGCTCGGTCAGGTTGTGAAGGAGAGCGACGTGGTGATTGCTGCGGCCGTAATTCCGGGAAAAAAATCACCGGTTCTGGTTACCGAAGATATGGTCAAAGGGATGGCGCCGGGGTCGGTCATCCTCGATCTGGCGGCGGAGCGCGGCGGTAACTGCGAGATTACGGAACGGGGAAAGACGGTCATCAAGCACGGTGTAACCATAATCGGCGCCATCAATCTGGCCGCCGGTGTTCCCTATCACGCCAGCCAGATGTATGCGAAGAACATGACGGCATTCCTCACTCATTTGATCAAGGATCAAAAACTGAATCTGAATATGCAGGATGAAATTGTCCGAGAAACGCTCGTCACCCGTGGTGGAGAGATTGTGAATGCCCGGGTGCGCGAATTCTTTACTTTGCCGGCGCTGGTCGCGCAGGGCTGACAATCTGGACCGGAGGAAAGATGGCCAGCAGTTCGAACCTGATCGATGCACTTTTTATTTTTGTGCTGGCGGGCTTCATCGGATTTGAAGTGATTCGCCGAGTCTCGCCCCTGCTGCATACGCCGTTGATGTCGCTGACGAATGCCCTCGATGCGATCGCCGTAGTCGGCGCGATTATCCTGGTGGGCGAACACAGGAGTACGCTCGCGGCCACCTTGGGGTTCATTGCGGTGGTGGCGGCGACCAGCAATATCGTCGGCGGTTTCCTGATTACGGATCGCATGCTGCGGATGTTCAAAGCCAGCCGTCCCGCGGGCAAACCATGACTCCAGAATTCGCGGGAAACCAGATCATCATTGAAGTTCTGTATCTCATCGCGAGCGTGTTGTTCATCCTCTCGCTGAAGTGGATGAGTTCGCCTACTTCCGCTCGTCACGGTATCTGGGCGGGCGAGGCGGGCATGCTGCTGGCGATCTGCGGCACGCTGCTGCACCACGGCATCGTCGACTACCGACTGCTGGCGATCGCGCTGGTGCTGGGCACGATCATCGGTATCCCGCTTGGACGTGTGGCGATGACCGCAGTCCCACAGCGGACGGCACTCAGTCACGCTTTTGGCGCGCTGTGCGTGACGCTTGTGGGATCGGCCGAGTTTTATTTGCAAACACCCCATATATCACCGTTCCTGATGTCGGTGCTGTCGGTAGAAGTGATTCTCGGTGGTCTGACGATTACCGGAAGCCTGATGGCTGCGGGCAAGCTGCAGGAGATCCTGCCGCAGAGACCAATGACTTATAAAGGGCAGAACGTTGTCAACTTTCTGCTGTTAGCGGTGGCGCTCGTGATCGCCGTTTATCTGGTCTTGCATCCGGACGCGAGGAATTTGTTTCCATTCATGATCCTGATCGCGCTAGCGTTCGGCGTCCTGTTGATCATCCCGATCGGCGGCGCCGACATGCCGACTGTTATCTCGCTATTAAATGGATACGCTGGGCTATCGGCTGCGGCAATGGGTTTTGTTCTCGACAGCAAGCTGCTGATTATTGCGGGCGCGCTTGACGGATCGTCGGGATTGATCCTCTCCATCATCATGTCGAAAGCGATGAACCGATCGTTCTCGAACGTGCTCTTCGGAGCATTCGGGCAGGTGCAGACGTCTGCGGCAGCGGGAAAGGAAGAGCGCCCGGTCCGGAGCGCAACCGCCGAAGAAGCGGCAGCCATTCTCGCCGCGGCAAATAAAGTGGTTGTAGTCCCAGGATACGGAATGGCGGTAGCTCAGGCGCAACACAAAGTGCGCGAACTGTTTGACTCCCTGAGCAAACGGGGGGTGGATGTGCGCTTTGCGATTCATCCGGTCGCGGGCCGTATGCCGGGACACATGAACGTGCTGCTCGCGGAAGCTGACATTCCTTACGACCGGCTGATTGAAATGGATGAGATCAACGGCGACTTTGCGCAGACTGATGTCGCGCTTGTTATCGGCGCCAATGACGTCACCAATCCGGCAGCGCGTAGCGATACCACTAGTCCCATCTATGGAATGCCAATTCTTGATGTGGACAAGGCGCACACGGTTATGGTGATCAAGCGGAGCATGAGTCCGGGCTTCGCCGGAATCGATAATCCGCTCTACTATCTCGATAACAACCTGATGCTTTTTGGGGATGCCAAGGCATTCGTCGGCAGCATAGTGCGCGAACTGGGTGGCGGACACGGCTAGAAAGCCCGGCTATCGCAAAAATAAAGAAGAACCGGAAAACGTTACAGGAAGGAAAGCAGCGGACCGGCAGCCATGCCAGGGGAAGTTCTTGCATCGACCGCGGCCCGCTTTAGATTAAGCTGCTTTTTTGGTTTGACGAAGCTTGGCCCAGCGTGCTTTTTGAGCGAGAGAAATTCTCCTGCGTCCAGCAGCAGACAGAACGCGCTTGGCCCGGCCTTGTCCGCCGGAATAAGAATTGCCTTGCCCCCGCGTAAGCTTCTCCAGAACGGAAATAGCCTCGGCGAGCTTATCAGCTTGCTTCTGCGTGTCCCGGTGATCCTCACGGAGCCGAGCCAGCGCTTTACCTATGTTTGTCATTTTTAAAACCCCCTCGGGTTACTTGCAGGGAGCATTGTAGTGATAAGTTCACACTTACGCTACAACTGAAACAAGAAATCTTATTGCCCAATGGCGAAAACAGGTTGCCAAGGGCACCGTGGCATGGGAGTCCGACGGTCGCGACTATGCTGCCTTAATGACGATATAAAAAAAGTACTGACAGTAGACTCTTCGATTGTTGTCGGGAAGTAACCATAGGCTGAAGCCTCGTAACCCAAAAGCAAAGCTGAACATCTGACAGCCTAAAAAGTCTTTTTCGCGTTCGTAACCGCCAGTCAGACAGAGGCCGTTGGATAAGACACGCTCCGAATCCCCGAGCGCCTTGCGCGCGCCACAACAAGTGACGAATCGTCCCGCTGAGGCTGGCAATGTGTGAAAACTATTGCGGAGGACGTAAGGCGTCCAACGTTCTCTGCTCGAGCTGCGGGACACGGGAAGGCTACTCTCAAAATTGTTGAGATCTCAGAAATCAGTTATCCCTTTGCCGGTTGAAAGCAGCTACAATAGCGGCAATTTCCCACTACCCGGAGGTAGCTGTGACGGAGAGGCGCGCAATTGGGGCATTTTTAATTTGGATATCGGTTTTTGTTCTGGTGTCGAGTCCATGGGCTCAGGGGCCAAGCAATCCAATCCGGATGGGCTTGGTTCAGGACTGGAGCCAGCGTCACATCCTGTTTAGTCGTGATGGTCTGATGAGGAAGCCCGGCCTGATCAACAGCGAACCGCGCATTGTGCATCAGGCGATGCAGCGCTGGCAAGGTGCCCGGCCGCAAATCTCCGGCAATGCCTCCACCGTTGCGTCATTCGCCGAACCAGAGCGCGACTGGAACGTGTCCCTCGGCCTGGGGCGCGTCGCTCCCGACATGTTTCCGGCCAAGTACTCGTTCGATCCCAGTGCTCCCGCCGACTGTCTTAACGATTATGCGGTGTTCGGGCTCAGTCACGTTGGAAACGCCAACCAGGCGAATTTGACTGCCTTCAACAATCTCTATTCCGGCACCGGCCCCGGAATCTGTGGCGTTGCGCCCACCGTATTGTTCGCCTACAACATCAGCACTGTGACGGCGGGCAGGATTCTCGATTCGCCGTCACTTTCGCTCGATGGAAAGAAGATCGCGTTTGTCGAGAGCGGAAACATCGGGGGCAACAACCGGGCAATCTTTCATGTTCTGACGTGGGCAACCGGTCCGGGCAATGGTACCTCGGCGACGGCGCCTGCTGTTCCGGGTACGGGCAACGCCGCTTCCATGACGTCTCTCACGTTTGCTCTGGCGCTGGATACCCGCTCCTCGCCATGGATCGATTACAACACCGATGTCGCGTATGTCGGAGCCGACGACGGCCGAATTTATAAAATCACCGGCGTATTCAAAGGAACTCCCACACTCGCGGGCGCTCCATGGCCAGTCTCGATTAGTCCGAACGTACGCGCCTCTACCCCGGTTCTTGATAAGAATCTGGGACTGGTGATGGTAGGTAGCCAGAATGGAACGTTCTACTCGATCAATGCCGCCACCGGTGCGGTACGTTCGCTGGTAGTGGGGCGCAGCGGAGGTACGAATCCCGGAATCCTGTCAGCTCCAATTGTCGACGTAACGAACGGCACCAGCTTTGTGGTCAGTGCCAATGACGGCACGTCGGGAGTGTTGGTGCAGGTGGACTCCGCGAGCATGACGATTTTGGCAAAAGGGCGGATTGGCATCGCGTCGAAATCAGGCACTGCGATCAGTCTTTTCCAACCCGCTTTCAGTAATGACTACTTTACGAGTCCATCATTAGGAGTGGCCCGGCTGTGCGGTACGGGCCCGGTTGACATCACTCCGTTCCAATATGCATTTGGATTTACGGGCATCACCATGAATACGGCCCCGGTGTTCTCGGCTCAGATCGTGAATTCGACAAATGCGCGCTGCACCGGCTGGACAGAGTTTTTCAATCCCAACGTTGGCGCAGGCGGCACTGACTTCTTCTTCTTCGGACTCACTGCCGATTGCACCGGTGCCGGTTCGTTCGGCTGTGTTGTGGCGCGCAATGGTAGTGGGGCGCTGACGACGGCGAACATTCCCGGCGGTCCGACCGGCATCGTGGTCGATAACTTCAGTACTGCGGCCCAAGCGTCCAGTATTTATTTCACGGGCGCCACGGCGCCGAATGCTGCCTACAAACTCACACAGAACGGACTACAGTAGAGCAACAACACCGACTCGCCCTGCGAAGACTCTTCAGTTGAAGAGTCGACGCAGGGCATTCACTTCAACGGAAGACGAACGGGTGAGGAGCGAAGCGAATCTTACTCCGTCGCAACCTGCCAACCTTTTTCGGTCTTCATCAGCGACTGGGCAACTCGAGGCGGCGCCTCGTGATAAAAGTGTGCGCCATACTTATCGATCAGCGTAGAACGGTCCCACGTGTTGAATGCTTTCACCGCAGGACCAGCGGCATCAAACATGTCGCCCGCTTTGTTGGTCTCCCACTTCCAGGTGTACTGAACGAGCGCTCTGGACGAGTTCTGCATCACGACTTTGTCGATGCTCACCAACTTACGCTGCGCCAGCGGGATCGCGTATTCGTCGTTGCCGTCCTTATTCTTCGATTTCTTCACGCCCGTCAGTTCAGCCAGAAACGCCTCCCCTTTCGGAGTCAATGAAACTGGCGTTTTATAGTCGCGCGTGTCTTTTCCGATTTTCACGTAACCAGCTTTTTCCAGCAGACGGTAATGCGGGTCGTGCGGTTTCTCAACACCTTTGACGATACCGGTCTGGAAGCGCACTGTGATTGGACCTTGCGCATCCAAAATTCCCGCCACCACCGCCCCCGCCTCGGCGCTGGCGAGAACTCTACGGCTTTGCACCACAAAAAATATCGACAAGCCCACAACGCCAACGATCAGCGTCAGGATTAACAGCAGGGGAACGATCGATGAATTCCTCTTTTCCATTTCGATTTCTTGTTCGAACATGGGGCCTCCAGATTTGGGCGTCGGAATAATACCGCGATTCGCCTCTATTTTCCGCCTGGAAATCCCATGAGCCAGTGACGTAGCTCACAAGGCTTTGGTTCAAAGAGAGCAGCCTGGTGCATCCGAAGGGAACTTCGTTGGTAGGATTTGCAACGTATTTCACCCCGCCTACTTTGTCGAGCCGGAAGAAATCCAGTAAACAGCTGATTAAAAAGTACTTATAGATACCGCTACGCTGGAGGACGAATTGCGCTTCCAGAAGGAGAACGCGGTGTTCTCTAGCTCTGGCCGCATGAGAAACGCGATGAATCGAAGGACAGTAGTCACTCTTATTTTCCTGATCGGACTTAATGGAATGCCTGGGTGGAGCGCCACTTCCTGCTCTTTCCGCGTGACTCCGGATCGGATCCCGCTCGCGCAATGGGAAAGCCAGTTGCGCCGCATGCCGGCGCATCTGTCCGAATTCTCTCCGATGTCGGAACCGTTGGCGATTCCGCGCTGCGGTGATGTTCGCCCGCCCGAAGCTCTGGTTACTCCCGACCCGATTATCCAACTCGACGACGAAAACCTGCGCGTTCGCGTCAGCTTTATTGTGGGAGCGGACGGGCGAGTGCACAGCCCATTCATTCTCGACAGCGGTGGAGTGCGCGAGGATCAGCTCGTCCTGCATGCCATCCGGCGTTGGCGGTATCGCCCTGCGCT
>QIAJ01000076.1 GCA_003225495.1 Acidobacteriota bacterium | reverse complement strand
CCGATCGAAGCCGCGACTTTTATCGGCTCCAGTCCGATCCGCCGTTACACCGAGGGATGGAGCGACGATTTCCTTCTCCAGACGACTGAAAAAGCGGTCAAATACGCCATTTCGCTTGGCCTTGAAGTCATGTACGTCACCGAGGATACGACTCGCTGCGATCCTGACATGGTCAAACGACTTTATTCGACTGCGGTCAGCTGTGGCGCGCGAGCCATCGTCCTCTGCGACACCGCCGGACACGCCACTCCTATGGGTGCGCATGCATTAGTCAAGTTCGTAATCGAAGAAGTCGTGAAGCCCTCCGGCGAGAAAATCCGCGTCGATTGGCACGGCCACTGCGATCGCGGCTTTGCGACCGCCAACTCGATGGCCGCCCTGGAGGCCGGAGCCCACTGCATTCACGCTTGTGCTTTAGGTGTAGGCGAGCGCGTCGGCAATACTCAGATGGATCAGATGTTGGTCAATTTGAAACTGATGGGGGTCTCACCTTGGGATCAGCAAGACCTCACCAAGCTAAAGCCATATTGCGACGCCGTAGCCAAGGCGACCAGGGTCCCGATCCCTGTCAACTATCCCGTCGTGGGCGACGACGCCTTCCGGACCGCGACCGGAGTCCATGCCGCGGCGGTCATCAAGGCCTATAAGAAGAAGGATATTGAGCTCGCGAATACTGTGTACTCTGGCGTTCCTTCGCATGTCTTCGGCCTGGAACAGGTGATTGATGTAGGTCCGATGAGCGGCAAATCCAATGTGCAGTTCTGGCTTGAGCACCGCGGCCTTACCGCTACAGAGGAAGTGGTCGACCGCGTGTATCAGCGCGCGAAGGCAAGTGACCACACTCTGAGCGAGGTGGAGATTATGGAGTGTGTGCAAGCCCAAAGTTGACGGACCAGAATGGTGGCCTAAGGCGGTTACTGCGGCTCGCGCGCCAGTTCCGGGCTTGGCGCGGCCGGTGTTTCTAGTTCCTTTTGGCGGGCGGAACGCTGCTGATTCAGCATCCTGGTCGCGGTCGCCAGGTCAACGCGACCCTCTTTTTCGCGGCCCATGTGTACTAAAACTTGTCCTCGCAAATAGCGCGCGCTGGCATTTGCCCGATCAAGGCGAATGACTGCATCAAGCTCTCCGAGCGCCACCTTGTAGTTTCGTCGGCGCTCTTCGATTTTGGCCAATCCCATGTGAGCGCCGACCAGCTTTGAATCGAGCTTTAGCGCGAGCCTATAGTTTTTGGCAGCCTCATCCTCGTGTTGCAGCGTGGATTCCACAGCCGCCAACTCTGCATACGTGAATGCCACGTCCGGCTCGATTTCCAGGTCCTTCCTGAATTCCTGTCGCGCGCGTTGGTAGTCTTGTTTCTTTACATAAGTTTCGCCGAGATAATAATGAACGAACGGCAGCTTTGGATTTTTCTGCGCCGCCGATTCCAGCTCGCGTAACGCCTCGTCGTACTCTCCGCGGTTGTAATGTCCCTTTCCGATGATCAATCCATACTCCGGCTTGCCCGGACCGATCTCCACCAGTCGGCTTTGCGCCCTCTCGGCGAGCGCCGCATTGTTCGCCTTCTCGGCCGCCCGCGCCAGCACATTGAGGTAATAAACCTGGTCGGAAGCCTGTCCCCAGAGCGGCTCCATAGTGGTTACAGTATCCCCCCATCGATCATTGAAGAAGTAGCACAGGCCCAGCAGATACCGCGCCTGGTACGAATTCGGCGCCTCGCGGACCACCGACTCAAACGGCTTGATCGCTGCCCGGTAGTCCCCCTGCCGGTAATATGCTAGCCCGATATTCAGCCGGATCCCAGCCACCGACGGCGCCAACTTTTCCGCCTTGCGCAGCATGACCAGAGCCTGTGCCCACTGCTTACGCCGCATCTGGATCACGCCGAGATTGGCATAGGCCCCAGCCAGTCCCGGATTCAATGCCAGCACCGCGCGAAAATTTCGCTCGGCTTCCTCAAGCCGGTTCTCGCGGAGAGCCGTTTCGCCTGCCTTGAACAATTTCTGCGGCTCGGCTCCCGGCGGGACATTCTGTGCTCGCGCAGCCGTGAGGAAACAGAACACCAGGAAAATGAGCCGGGCTACACTCGTGCTTGACACTCGATTCACTGTGCTGTAGTGTCCGCCAGCAAGAACCCGAATTTCAAGGCATCCATGGGGTCTGCAGACTCGAAACCTCCCAAAACCGCGCCCCCGGCCGCGGCGCAACGAGCCGAACCCGCGCGCAAGCGGTCTCAGTCCGCCGCCATTACTATCCGCGACGTCGCCGAGCGCAGCGGATTTTCCTCCGCCACCGTTTCCATCGTCCTGAACAACGCACCCCTCGCCCGTTATATCCCCGATACCACGAAGGGACGAATCCAGCGCGCCGCCGCTCAACTGGGTTATCGCCCAAACCTTTTCGCTCGTTCGCTGCGCAGCCGCCGCAGCCACACCGTCGGCGTCATGGTCTTCGATATGACTGACCCGTACTGCACGCTGGTGCTGCGCGGGATTGAAAACGCTCTCTATCAATCGTCGTTTCTGCCGATTCTCACGGATGTCCATAACGAACGCAGCCGCTTTGAACGCTACCTCGAAATGCTTCTCGACCGCCGCATCGAGGGCCTGGTCGTACTGGCCAACTGGCTATTTCTCGACATCAACGTTCTCGCCGACATCGAGAAAAGCAATATTCCCACCGCCATCGTTGGGTGCGAACTCAAGAACGTCCATATCAGTTCCCTGATCGCCGACAACGCCCAGGGCGCCCGCGCCGCGCTCGAACATCTTCTTTCGTTAGGACACCGCAAGATCGCCTTCATCCGCGGCCCGCGCCAGTTGTCCGATACCGAGCCGCGCTGGCGTGGAGTACGCGCTTTAGCCCGCGAACAAAATATCCCGATCGATCTAAAACTCGTTGTCGATCTGCCCGAATCCCGCGACCCGTTCTCCAGTTTCGAAGATGGATTCAAACTCACGCAGGAGTTGCTCCATCGCCGCCGTCCATTCACTGCCTTAATGGCCTTCGACGACATGACCGCGTTTGGCGCCATCCGCGCTCTGGCGCGCGCCGGCATTCGCGTGCCCGAGCAGTGCTCGGTAATCGGCTTCGACGACGTCGCTCCCGCCGCGCTTTATTGCCCCGCTCTGACAACCATTCGCCAACCCATGGAAGCGATGGGCGCCGCTGCCGCGGCCATCGTCATCGAAACCATCAATGCCGGCCTCGAGAAAAAACCTGCCCGTGCCATCCACCGCAAAGTCCTGCCCGACTTGATCGTGCGCGAGTCCACCAGCAGCCTGAAATAAATCCGAAGTGAACCAGATTACGAAAAACATGACTTTCTTTTGACTTGACACCGGTCAAGAGCTGACGCACTATTGACACGTTTTAATAAAGGGATTTTGGCCTTCCACACGCGACGGACGGTAATGATGGAACCCTCAAGAAATGCGCGCTCTGGAGTCCCCACCTCGAGTTTTCCAAGGGAGTCAGGTATGAAAATCCGTATCGTCAGCAAAATCGTTTTTGTGCTTGTCGTCTTGTCAGCAGCCTTGCTGTATGGGCAGGACTCAGCCTCCGTCACCGGAACCGTCCGCGACTCGTCCGGTGCCAGCGTGGCGAATGCACAGGTCACTGTTTCCGCCGCCGATCGTGGAATCAATCGCGAGACCACAACCAACGGCGACGGCGAATATTCCGTCGCAGCGCTGCCTCCCGGCTCCTACAATATTGTCGTTACCGCTCAGGGATTTAAGAAATTCCAGGCAAAGGATGTGGTCCTGCGCGTTGCTCAGAAGGCTCGCGTGGACGTACCTCTGCAAGTTGGAGCCGCCACGACGGAAGTCACCGTATTGGGAGCCGACGTCGCTCAGGTGGAAACCCAGTCCTCGGATCTCACTGGCACGGTTACGGGTAAGGAGATTACCCAGCTCCAGTTGAACGGCCGCAACTTCACCCAGTTGGTCACTCTCGTTCCGGGCGTAAGCAATCAGACCGGCCAGGACGAAGGCCAGGTTGGTATCGGGGGAAATGTCAGCTTCAGCATTAATGGCGGCCGCACCGAATACAACAACTGGGAATTGGATGGCGGCGACAACATGGACAATGGCAGCAACAACACCTTGAACGTCTATCCCAGCCTGGAGGCAATCTCCGAATTTAAGGTGCTTACATCCAACTATGGCGCGCAATATGGCCGGAACGGTTCGGGCACAGTGGAAGTGGAGACCAAGTCCGGGACCAACGGATTTCATGGCAACGCATATGAGTTTGTTCGTAACGACGCCTTCAACGCGCGTAACTTTTTCCAAAGTTCAGTACCCCCTTACAAGAAAAACGATTTCGGATACACCGTCGGCGGTCCCATATGGAAGAATCACACGTATTTCTTTTGGTCGCAGGAGTGGCGCCGCGATCGGGTACCCAATGATTTCAACCAACCGGTACCGTCAGTAGCCGAGCGCAGCGGCGATTTCACCGATCAATGCCCGGATGGCTTTTGTCCGGTTGTAAACGGTAATCAGGTTACCGACCTCACAACCGTAGGGTTTAACCCCGCCGATCCGAATGTACAAGCTTTGCTAGCGCTGATCCCGTCACCCACGGTTGGTAGCAATTTTCTGACAAGTGTCACGCAGCCGACGAACTGGCGAGAAGAGTTGATTCGGGTTGATCACAATCTGAACGATAAAAATCGACTCACTTTCCGTTACATTCATGACTCATGGCAAACTATCGAGACCACACCTCTATGGACTAATCAGGGGTCGTTTCCAACGATCGGAACCGATTTCAAGGGACCTGGACTCAGCTTAGTCACCCGCATGAGCTCCACTTTTTCTCCGACGCTTTTGAATGAATTCGTGTTCAGTTACACAACTGATCACATCGACTTAAGTACCACGGGCCTGTGGAAGCGGCCCGAAAACACTACGTTTGGGGACCTCTTTGGGGGGAATGGAGATGGCTTTATTCCCGGCTTCCAATTGGTCGGTGATGCGTACGGTGGGGGTTTCGGTCAGGATCCCGGCTACATACCAAACGGCCCTTACAACGCCAACCCGACATACACTTATCGCGACAACGTCAGCAAAATCATTGGCCGGCATAACCTTCAGTTCGGCGCATACTTTGTTTTCGGTCAGAAGAATGAGTTCGGCGGGGAACTGGCAGCAGGTTCCATCCCTGGCTATCTGACATTCGATGCTTCCAACTCGCAGGTCTCTACTGGAAATCCGTTTGCAGATCTGCTTCTGGGCCGGATCTCCAGTTTCGGTCAACAGGATCAACGCCTGAAATACTACAACCGTTACAAAATCGTGGAGCCGTATTTCCAGGACGATTGGCACATCACCAGTCGCCTTACGCTGAACCTGGGCCTGCGAATCAGCCTATACGGTACGTACCGGGAGAAACAGAAGCAGGCGTTCAATTTTGACCCGGCAAGGTACGACTTTGGTCGAGGTACATTTGTCGACCCCGATACTGGCGAGGTTCACTTCCTGACGGTCGATGACGGACCGGCATCTGTAACAAACCTTCCGAACGGCATTGTTCAGTGCGGTGTAACTCCTGGAGTTCCCGTCAGCTGTATGAAGGGTCATCTCTTCAATCCTGCGCCCCGTATCGGCTTTGCCTGGGATCCGCTCGGCAACGGCAAAACAGCTATCCGGGGTGGCTATGGCATCTTCTTTGAGCACGCCAATGGCAATGAAGGCAACACAGAATCTCTGGAGAACTCACCTCCTCTTGCGACTACCGCCCAGCAGAACAACATTGTGGGACCGGACCAGAATGGCTTTCCCACATCGGGATATTCGTTTATCGGAACATCCCAAGGCGAGCCGGCCGGTCAATTTCCGCTGAGCGTGACCGCCATTCCCACCAAGGCAATGTGGCCCTACATGCAACAGTGGCACATTGACATTCAACACGAGGTGCTCCCCAATACGGTAGCTGCAATTTCATATGTGGGCAGCAAGGGTACCCACTTGAACCGTCAGTCGAATCTCAATCAACTCCAACCAGTCGCGAGTGCTGACAATCCATACGCTCCAGGTGAAGCGATTGGCGCTAATGATTGCGGAGACACGTTTGATGCTCAGGGAGTACCTACCAACGCTCATACGCCCAGCGGTGTGCCGATTACTGGGCAGGCGGCGGTGAACTTGGCGGTAGCCTCCTGTGGCGCCAACCAGGATCTATTCCGCAGTTTCCCTGGTTACGGCGACATCAACCATCTGCAATGGGCAGCCTCGTCCGTCTATCATGCATTGCAGGCTTCGGTAAGACGCAGCGTTGGCGGACTGACCATCGATGGCGCGTACACTTACAGCCACTCCATTGACGATGCCTCTGACCGCTTCGACGGAAGCTTTGTCGATTCTTTCAACCCCGCTGCGAACCGGGGCAGTTCCAATTTTGATCAACGCCACATTTTCACCTTTGCCTATGTGTGGGATCTGCCTTTCTTCAAGACGCCAGGCTTGGCAAACAAACTTCTCGGGGGCTGGCAGTACTCTGGGATTGCAACCTTCTCGACCGGGACACCCTTCAGCGTGACCTTCTCCAGCGACAACGCGGGCGTTGCCAACGGGCTCGGTTCTTCATCGCGGGCGGATATCATCGGCGATCCAAAATCTGGAATACCGCGAGATCCAGTCGAGGGATTCGGACCTGCTTTCTACAATTTCAACGCGTTTGCTCCACCACGAGGTCTGACCTTCGGCGATTCCGGGCGGAACATACTGACCAACCCGCACCGGACCAACTTCGACATGGCCTTGTTCAAACACTTCGCTATTCGCGAGAGCATGGCGTTCGAGTTCAGGGCAGAAGCCTTCAATATTTTCAATCACACTCAATGGCAAGGCATTGGAGGTGATTCCGGCTCGGCTACATCAAATGTCGGTATCGCCAACAATAGCTACAGCCCAGATCCTACTTCGGGGTTCCTCCACGTCTCGGCCGCTCATAATGCCCGCATTCTCCAACTGGGAGCAAAGTTCATCTTCTAGTCCCCCACAACCTCAACCCACAACCCTGCGCAAGAAAAAATCCTGGTCTCGCAAGAGACCAGGATTTTCGTTTCACGTCGAAACCTGAACAATGAAATCTTGAAACTGGCAAAATGCTTCTATCCCATCACGCCCACCTGCTCCCGTTTCCGGCTCAGCACTGCCAGCCCTTTCTCCAGATCCCCAATCAGATCTTCAACATTCTCAACTCCTACCGATAGCCGGATCATCTGCTCGGTCACGCCCATCTTCTTGCGCAACTCCGGATCGATCATGGCATGGGACGTCAGCACCGGCAGCGACACCAGCGAATCCACCCCGCCTAAACTTGGAGCCAAAGTAAAAAGACTCAGCGCCTCGCTGACGCGGCAAGCGTCTTCGCCCGTTCCGTCAATCTCAAAGCTCAGCACTCCACCGGCCCCAGCAAGCTGCTTTCGAGCGAGTTCGTACTGCATATGCCCCTTCAGCATCGGATAGTGCACCCGCGTCACCTTCGGATGCGCACTCAAAAACTCGGCAATCCGCAGCGCGCTTTCGTTCTGACGCTGCACTCTAACGGCCAGTGTCTTGAGCCCACGCAACAACAGAAATGCCGCATGCGGGTCCATTGAGCAGCCGAGCGTCGTGCGCGCTTTGTGGATCTGCTCAATCAGATCGCTGCGCCCCGCCGCCACTCCGCAGATCAGGTCTCCGTGGCCCGCCAGATATTTCGTCCCGGAATGTAAAACCAGATCAATGCCCCACTCCGCCGGACGGCAGTTGATAGGCGTAGCGAATGTTGAATCGATCGTCGTAACAATGTTGTGCTTTTTCCCGAGCGCTGCAATCTCTTCGAGGTCGACAATCTTCACCATCGGATTGGTGGGCGATTCAATATGAATAATTTTTGTGTTCGTCCGAATCGCCGCCGCGTGCTGCTCGATGTCGTTGGTGTCAACAAAGGTAGTCTCGATACCAAGCTTCGGCAGCCACTGCGTAAGAAACTTGGTTACACCACCGTAGATGTCGCGTTGCGCCACAATGTGGTCGCCCGCCTTGACCAGCGTCAGAATGGAAGTCGTAATCGCCGCCATCCCCGACGAAAAAAGCAGCGCCGCGTCGGTACCTTCCAGTTCTGCGATGGAGTTCTCGACTACCGTGTGCGTGGGATTTCCGTAGCGCGTGTAGAACTTGTCGGTGTCAGTAGCGCGTACCTGCTCATGGTTGTCGGTAACTTCGAAGGTCGACGTCTGATAGATCGGCGTAGCCAGCGGTCCATTCTTTTTATGCAAGCTAGTGCCGCCGCGCACCGCTTCAGTTTCCTGATGAAACTTATGTTTTTTCATAACTGCTCCGTCGCAATCGTAGTGCCCTCAACTAACTCTGTTCTACAGAGAACTGAGAACCGGCAACTGAGAACTGGTCATTGCAGGCACAGGCGCCAGCCACGCCGCCGACCGTGCATGACGCCCCAGTACCAGTTTGTCGAACTCCTGTTGCAGCGCCCGCGTCACCGGTCCGGTCTTACCCTCGCCGATTTTGCGGAAATCGATCTCGCGCAATGCGATGACCTCCGCCGCCGTTCCGCAAACAAAAACTTCGTCCGCGATATAAAGCTGGTCACGCGAAATTGATTCCTCAACCACGTCGTATCCCAGGTCGCGCGCCAGAGTAATCAGGCTCTCGCGCGTGATCCCCTCCAGAATCCCCGCCCGTGGGGTTGTGTAAATCACGTGGTTGCGCACGACATAGAGATTTTCACCCGTACACTCCGCCACATAACCATCCGGCCCAAGCATGATGGCCTCATCGAATCCCGCGCGCTGCGACTCCGTCTTGGCGAGAATCGAACTCACATAATTTCCCGAAACCTTGGCCTTGGTCATCATGATGTTCGGATGCAGTCGTGTGAATGACGCGATATTGGCGCGAATCCCGCGATCTTTCGCCTCTGCCCCAAGAAATGCCTTCCATTCCCACACTGCCACGATGAAACGCGGCTTGCCCGCTTCCACAGTCATCGTGAGCGCGCCATCCAGGAAAATCATCGGCCGGATGTAGCACGCCGCGAACTCATTCGCCGCAATCGTCTGATGAATTGCCGCCCGCACCTGATCGACGCTGACCGGCAGCTCTCGAAACCCCACGATGTGCGCCGAGTCCAACAGCCGCTGAGCGTGTTCGTCCATCCGGAACACTGCCGGCCCTTTATCCGTGGCGTAGCAGCGGATCCCTTCAAAAACGCTGAAGCCATATTGCACTCCAGCGCTCAAAAACGGCACAACGCCCTCACTGGCGGGCCGCAACGAATCGTCAATCCAGATGTAACGAGCAGTTCCCATGATCTCCCCAGAACAACAATCGATTCCATTTAAGACTACCTGCGCAGTCCTTCATCGGCAAGACGCAAGACAAATAGACACTCCCCAAATATAATCGTGCGGCTTAACCGAGGCTTGCTCCTATGGAAACCGGACTCAGAGACCGAGTCGCAATCGTAGCCGCGTCCAGTCAGGGGATCGGCCGGGCCACGGCTGAAGCCTTCGCCGCTGAGGGATGCCGCGTCGCCATGTGCGCGCGCAACCGCGAAACCCTCAACCAGGCCGCCGACAAAATTCGCGGCCAGTACCAGACAGAAGTTCTCGCCGAGCCGTTCGACGTAACCGATGCTGGCGCAGTCCGCGATTTCGTAAGTGCAGTCGTACAGAAATTCGGCAGCGCCGACATCTGCGTCACCAATGCCGGAGGCCCGCCCGCCAAGGGCTTTCTCGCCACCACCATCGACGAATGGAAACGGGCTGTGGACGCCAACTTCATGAGCGTCGTCTATTTCGCGCACCAGGTCATCCCCCACATGCAGAAGAAAAAATGGGGACGCATCCTGACCATCACTTCCATTTCCACAAAACAACCGGTCCCGGATCTTGTGTATTCAAACGCTGTGCGCGCTGCAGTTGTGGGATTGGTGAAGAGCCTCGCCAATGAGTTCGGCAAAGATGGCATCCTCGTCAACAACGTGGCCCCGGGATATACCGCTACAGACCGCCTCATAGATCTCGCCAAGGCGCGCGCGAAAGCGTCCGGCAAGACTGAAAAAGATATGCTGGATGCTTTTGCCGCCGACTCTCCCCTGAAACGCCTGGGCGATCCCCGCGAACTCGCCGACACCATCATCTGGCTCGCCTCGGATCGCGCTTCCTACATCACCGGCCAAACTATCCTTGTGGACGGCGGTGTCTATAAAGGTATGTAGATGTCGGAACCAGCCGTTACCCGCGAATGGCTGCCGCGCAAGAGCTAAAAACGTTCTGTCTGTCAGCGAACAAAGCCCGCAAACTCAGCGGCTGCACCAAGTTCCTCTCTTGCAACGCTTGTTGTTTTCCAGTAAGCTTCGGAAAATTCTTAAATGATTGAGCAGTCATTCCGCATCATGGATTTGAGGGATAACTGCATTTGCTGACCGCATCGAGCGTTCAAGTCTTCTCAGGATGCGGCAGGTGCTGAATCCATTCCCTGTGCGGTTTGCGAATCTCGGATGTTTCTTTAAGGGGGGCGTGAATGTCGAATCTAAAATCTTTCGCCGCTATCACAGTTGTTCTGGCTCTAGCCACTCTGGCCGTCGCGCAAGGCGGTGCGACCGGCGCCATCAGCGGCACTGTAACCGACATCACGGGCGCCAATGTCGTCGGCGCGCAAGTCCAGATTATCAATCAAGACACCGGAGCAGTCGCTCGCACTCTGAAGACGGACACCAGTGGGGCATTTACTGCTCCTCTGTTGCCGGTTGCTACGTACACCGTCAAGGTCACCGCGACTGGTCTGGGGGAAGGAGACTTCAAGGATATCGCCGTCCGCATCACTGAAACGACGCGCCTGACGGCCAAACTCGCGCCCTTGCGGGTCCTTGAAAAAGTGAACGTCCAGGCCACAGTGCAGACCATCGAGACCACGACCGCCACCACCGGTCAGGCGATTGAAGAGCGCACTATTCGCGAGCTTCCGTTAGCCACACAGAATTTTCAGCAGCTGCTCACTCTCTCCAGCGGCGCGCAGAGCGAACTCAACGCCTCCGCCCAACTTGGACGCGGCAATGCCCGCGTCATCGTCAACGGCCAGCGCGAAGACAACAACAACTACCTGATCGAAGGCATCAGTGCCACCGATTACAACGTTTCGCAATCCACCAATGTCCCGCTGCCCAATCCCGATGTGATCGAAGAATTCAAGGTCCAGACCTCTCTCTACGATGCCAGCCAGGGCCGCAACAGCGGCGGCAATGTCAATGCGATTCTCAAGTCAGGGACGAAGAATTTCCACGGCGACGCCTACGAGTTTTTCCGCAACGATGTGCTGAATGCCAACGAGTTTTTCCTGAATCGTGCCGGCGAGAAGCGCCCGCCCGTGAAACAAAACATTTTCGGAGGCAGTCTCGGCGGCCCGCTCGGCCCACTCGGCTTCTTCTTCGTGAACTATCAGGGAACTCGCCAGCGCAGCGGATTGTCGCCGGGAACGCTGATCAGCACCAGCCTCCCCATCCTACCCACCGACCGCTCGGCGGATAATCTGGCGGCGATCTTCAGCACGCCCGCCACCATCAACTGTGCCGCCAATCCAATCGCAATTGACGACGTCAGTCTCGCTCTCTTTAATCTGAAGAGCAATCAGTTCGGTGGCGACGCCAGCGGCTACCTTTTCCCTTCTCTCCCAGGCACCCCGGGTGTCACAGTAGACGACTCTACCTGCAACGCTACCGTCAACACCGCCCCCTTCATCATCAGCAAGCCCGGCAAGTTCACCGACGACCAGTTCACTACCTCCTGGGACAAGGAGTTCCGCGGTGGCAACGACAAGGTCTCAGCCCGCTTCTTTTTCTCCAACAACGAGTCCCTGCTTCCTTTCGGCGCGGGCGGATTGCAAGCTTCGCTCGGCGGTACGCTGGCTAGCAGTATCAGCGCGACGGACTTGAACTTTCCCTACGACCTTCCCGTCAACAGCCGATTTCTTAGCATCGCGGAGACACACCTTTTCTCGTCGACAGTGGTCAACGACTTTCGCTTCGGCTTCGTGCGCATCAACAACAGCCTCATCAATCAACCGCCTGATGGAGTTACTGCTGATGCCATCGGTATCGACCGGCCGACCAACAACATCACCAATTCCATTTACAAATTCACGCTGGGCAGTTCCGGCATTCAGATCGGCCCCACTCCACCAGCCGATCAGGCGCAGACTCAGAACAACTTCAACTTTGTCGAAACTCTCAGTTGGATAAAGGGCAAGCACAATTTCCGTTTTGGAGGCGAGTACACACGCGTTAATCTCGATAAACTTTTCCCGCAAGTCTTCAACGGCCAGCTTTTTTTTGTGAATACTCCGGGAGTCTTGCTTGACGCACCTTCTGGTAATGGTGGTGTCATCGGTGTCGGGGGTCTTACCGACTTTCAGAAGGTTCTGGCGGGACAAGTCGATTTCAGCTTTGGCGGCGGCGGTGTTTTCAATCACCAATACCGCACCAACAACTTCGCTTTTTTTGCCCAGGATGACTGGAAGGTCAGCCAAACTTTCACTCTTAACCTCGGGCTGCGCACGGAGGTGATTGGTGCCTTCCATGACAATCTGTGCCACATCGGCAACTTCGATCTTGCCCTGGCCAACGCAGGCCAGTATCCACTCGTCTATGGTGAGTGTGCCAACAAACTGGGCGTCGATGGGATGACCGGCTCCGGCAGTGACACCACCTTGAAGAACTCTTATTCCACCGGGTTCGGTCCGCGCATCGGCTTTGCTTGGGACGTCTTCGGCCACCATAACACGACCATTCGCGGCGGCTACGGTAACTACTTCGTACGCGAAGACGTCGGCACGGTTGACCAATTGTCATTCCAGGCTCCCATACTGCCTATCGCCTTCAGCGGCGGCCCCGCCGGATGCCTGGCGCAATTCTTCAAGATCGATCCGACTCCAACCAACAGTTGCCCCAACCCTCCCAATCCGAATCCCAACGGACTGCCCCAGGCCGGCGTACTCGACGGAAGCTTCCTGCCATGCCTCGGCGCGATCCAGAGTTTCCCCGGCGGCGACACCACGCAGTTTCCCAACATCGGCTGCGCCGGTGGCAGTCCGGGAGTAGTGCCGTCTCATTTCCTCTTCGCGCTCGCGGTCCCGCGCCATTTCGTGGTCCCCAATACCCAGCAGTGGAACCTCACCCTGCAGCGCGATCTAGGCAAGAACTGGGTGATGGAACTGGGCTACATCGGCACGCACGCCATTCATCTTCGCGAGACCCGCACCAATGTTCAAGCCCGACTTGCGACCGCCGCTAACCCCTTAACTGTTGAGACTACCGACGACGGTCCCGTGCAGATTACCGAAAGTACAGTCGCCAACGGTGTTGCGCGTTCCACGCTTTCCGGCGTCAACGGCTATGGCGGGATGCAACTCTTTGCCAACGACGCCTATGCTCACTACCACTCGCTCCAAGCCACGATCTCGCGGCGATGGGGCGCCGGCTATTTCCAGGGCGCATACACGTTTTCTCGTTCCACCGACGCGACTTCCAGCGGCAATACCGCTCTCAATACGGCGTTCAACGACGAAAGCGATCTCAAATTTTCCCGCGGTCTCTCCGATTACGACCGTACTCACCGGCTGACCGTCAGTTATCGCTATGAGCTGCCGTTTTTTTCTTCCGCCACCGGCCTGAAGCGTACTCTACTCGCAGAATGGGCCGTCAGCGGTATCACCATTTTTCAGTCCGGTACTCCGTTCTCCGTCACGGACGCGAGCGCCGGCTCCGCATATCTGGCACCCGGACTGACGCCATCCACTCTGGGCGGCACTCTGGCGGCCGGGGGTTCGATTCCCGCCGGCGCCACCCACGGCGATATACACGATCGCCTTACCGGATATCTGGATCGCGCGAACTTTGACTTCGCTCCCTTCGCCGATCCCGCTGGATGCGCGAACGATGCCAATGCCTGCACCACTGCCTTCGGCAACCTCGGACGAAATATTTATCGCGGCCCGTTCCAGCAAAATTGGGATTTCTCGCTGATCAAGAACTTTCGCCTGACCGAAAAACAGTCGCTGCGTTTCACGGCGGACTTCTTCAACATCTGGAACCACGCGAATTTCGGCAACCCGATTCAAAATGACCTTAGCTTTAGTGCCGGCTCATTCGCACAAATCGTCAGCACCGTCGGCACACCGCGCCTCATCCAGTTCCAGTTGAGGTACGCCTTCTAGTGAGCGGAGGAACAACAGACACACCACGGATCCCGCTTCTAGAGCGGGATCAGGTCACACCGGAAGTTGCAAACGTCTACGACGCCCTGCTGAAAATGCGGGGCGTTGTTCCCAACATGTTTAAGACGCTTGCTCACACGCCAGTTCTGGCCCTTGCCACCGCCGGATATCTGAAAGCCCTGCTCAGCGACGGCGCGCTTCCTGGCTTTTACAAAGAGCTGATCGCCATGCGCCTCTCGGTTCTGCTGTCGAGCGAATACGCCAGCAAAGCTCACGCACTTTCTGCCAGTCAGAAAGGCGCGACCGATGCTCAAATTTCTGCCACCCGCTCCGACTTCGAATCTGGTCCATTCACCGCCGCCGAAAAACTTGGCTTCCGCGCCGCCGAGCGACTGCATCGTTCCGCCGCTCAGATCGATGACCCATTCTTCGCTGAATTGACGCAGCACTTTACCAACCCGCAAATCATCGAGCTAGTCGCCACCGCCGCGGCCTTCGAACTGTTCCCAAGATTTGTGGACGCCCTCCGCATCCCCCTGACGCCGTCCGCGGATGGCTAACCTGGTTTTCCTCCGTTCCTCCGTGGCTCACGATTCTTGTGGGAAGCAACGCTAGCGTCGAGCCTGACCCTCAGTCCCCAAAGCCGCGTTGTAAACTAGAGACCACCATGAAGCCGATATCGTCGCGAATGAACGTCCTCACCGGAGAAGGCGCTTTAACCATCTACCTGCACGCCAAAGAACTCGAGCGCGAAGGACGTTCCATCATCCACCTCGAACTCGGGGAGCCCGACTTTCATCCCGCGGAGCCGGTGGTCGCTGCACTCGAAAAGGCCATCCGTGATGGCAAAGACCGCTACTGCCCGATGGCCGGCGTGCCCGCGCTCAAAGAAGAGATCGCTTCCTACCTCCATCGCACGCGCGACATTGCAGTCTTACCCGAGAATGTTGTCGTCGCCCCCGGCTGCAAGCTCTCGCTCTTCTTTGCGCTCATGACAATTCTCGAACCCGGCGACGAAGTTCTCTGGCCCGATCCGGGCTTCCCCGGATATGCTTCCATCACTCGCGGGTTCGACGGCATCCCCGTGTCATTCGGGCTTGACGAAAAAAATAAGCTGCAGCCAGATCCCGACGAAGTTGCAGCAAAGATTACGCCACGTACCAAGGCGATCGTACTGAACTCGCCCTGCAATCCCACTGGAACCGTTTACACCGATGCCGTGCAGCGTCGTATCGCTGAACTGGCCGTCCGGCACGACCTATACGTGCTCTCCGACGAAATCTACGCGCGCATCATCTACGGACAGAAATATAACTCGATGCTCAGCTATCCCGGCATGGCCGAGCGCACGCTCATCATCGACGGCTTCTCAAAGAGTTTCGCCATGACCGGATGGCGTCTTGGATACACCGTAGCGCCGCCCGCGCTCGTGCCCCATCTCGTGATGCTGGCCATCAACAGCTATACCTGTACCGCCGAGTTCACGCAACATGCCGCCATCGAAGCGCTGCGCGACTCCTCTGGAGCCACCCCCCGCATGGTCGCCGAATTTCAGAAGCGCCGCGACCAGTTCACAGCCGACTTGAATCAAGTACCCGGCTTCCGCTGCCTCCCGCCCGACGGCGCCTTCTACGCCTGGGTAAACGTCGAAGAAACCGGAATGACCGCGGAAGAAGTGTGCCGCATCATGCTCGACGAAGCCGGAGTAGCCGCGATCCCCGGCGCCGCCTTCGGCGACATGGGAAAGAATTTCGTACGCTTCTCATTCGCATCTTCACCCGCGATCTTGAAAGAAGCCGTCACTCGCATTCAGAAAGTTTCTGTCACATGGCAGTCAACGTTGGCTGCGAAGTAAGGCCGGGAACTAAGCAAGGGTATAGTTTGGGTTAGCGCAGCGCTTCAGCGCATTGATAAAAGCCACAAATGATGAGGGCTTTAGCCCGGCGAGGGCGCGGGCCCGCGATGGAGCAATACAAATGAAATTGCTTTGCGCCTTAATCATCTTTTTAGCCTCGGCATTTGCCGCCGCTCAAGCCCGTCCCTATCCCGGGCCCGACCTCCCGCAGCTCTACCAGCACTATCTCGACGTCGTGAACAACATTCCAGCCTTTGACCATCACGCCCATCCCGGCTTTGCCGACGATCCCGACGTGGACGCCATGGCTGCGCCTCCCGGCAGTTCTGCATTCCGCGAGCGCGACACCAATCCCGAGCTCGTTACCGCGGCGCGAGCGCTCTGGGGATATCCCTATGCCGATTTCTCTCCCGATCACGCCAAATGGCTCGTTCAGAAAAAAGCCGAGATGAAGAAGCAATATCCCGGCACCGCCTACTTCAACATGCTGCTCGACAAGCTCAACTTCGATCGCGGCGTCGCCAATCGTGCCATGATGCCGGACTATCTCGACGCCAAGCGCTTCCCATGGGTCTTCTTCGCCGACGCGTTCATGTGGCCCTTCGACAATACGAAAACAGCCGCCCGCAACGGCGATCAGAAAGTCTACATACCGCTCCAGGAAAAGATGCTCAAGCGCTGGATGCAACAGGAGAAAGTCAGCGCCCTTCCCGCCACCCTCGGCGACTACCTGAAGTTCGTTACCCAAACTCTCGAAGATAATCAGAAAAACAAAAGGGGCATCGCAATGAAGTTTGAAGTCGCTTATTTCCGCACGCTGCACTTCAATGATCCGTCGCGCGAAGAAGCCGATGCAATCTATAAAAAATATGTCAAAGGCGGCGTCCCCAGCGATTCCGAGTACCTGACATTTCAGGACTACATCTTCCGCTACCTGATCACCGAAGGCGGACGCCTCAAACTTCCCGTTCACATCCACTCTGCCGTCGGCATCGGAGACTACTTCAACATCTCCGAGAGCAACATCATGCAACTGGAAAATATCCTGCGCGACCCGCGCTATGCCGGCACAACCTTCGTCATGATCCACGGCGGATACCCGCTCGAACGCGAGGCCATCTGGCTTGCTGCGATTAAGAACGTTTACATGGACTCCTCGCTGATGGAAATCGCCATGTATCCGTCATCTTTCAAAGACTCGCTCCGCCAGTGGCTGGAAACCTTCCCCGACAAGATTACCTTCGGTACCGACTGCTTCCCTTACAACGAAATCCTGGGCGCGGAAGAGAGTTACTGGCTGGGCAACATTTCCGCGCGACAGGCCCTCGCCGCCGCATTGGCGGAGATGGTCTCGTCCGGAGAAATCACCGACGTCAAAGCCATCGAGATGGCGCATGCTTATCTGCACGACACTGCCATCAGCCTGTATCCTTCATTGAGCCACTGACATGAAAAAGAAATCAAAGAAATCTGCACGCAAGAAGTCCGCGGCCAAGACCGCCAAGAAAAAATTGACGAACCCGAAAAGCAACGTTGCCCTCAAAGGCACCGTGGCGAAAGCCAAGCGCCGAGCCGAGTTGCGACACGTCCCGTGGAATTCCGTCGAAGTCGAAGCGCTGAACCCGCTCCTCGGACGCCACTTCGTAGTCGAGAGCAACATCATGCAACTGGAAAATATCCTGCGCGACCCGCGCTATGCCGGCACAACCTTCGTCATGATCCACGGCGGATACCCGCTCGAACGCGAGGCCATCTGGCTTGCTGCGATTAAGAACGTTTACATGGACTCCTCGCTGATGGAAATCGCCATGTATCCGTCATCTTTCAAAGACTCGCTCCGCCAGTGGCTGGAAACCTTCCCCGACAAGATTACCTTCGGTACCGACTGCTTCCCTTACAACGAAATCCTGGGCGCGGAAGAGAGTTACTGGCTGGGCAACATTTCCGCGCGACAGGCCCTCGCCGCCGCATTGGCGGAGATGGTCTCGTCCGGAGAAATCA
>QIAJ01000075.1 GCA_003225495.1 Acidobacteriota bacterium | reverse complement strand
GTCAAAAAAATTAGAAGAGGGAACACGTTCCGTCATCGGAGCGCCCACCACTGGCCCGCAACCGGTTCCAGTCGAAGTGCAGGAGTCGCCGGGTCTCTCGCGTGTAGTCTCCGCCGGAAGTGGCGTGTTCGGAGAAGTCCTGCTGGCGGTGAGTTTCATCCCATTTCTTGTTTACTTCATGCTGACGTGGAAGGATCACGCGCACGCGACCACCGTACAGTTGTTCCCAAAAGAACATCGCCTGACTGCCTTTCGCACCGTGGGAAGAATTTCGACCATGATCCGCAGTTTTATTGTCGGGAACATCTTGGTGGGCATGCTGAACTGCGTCGTCAGTAGCGTTGTCTTCTGGCTGTTGGGCATTCCATATTTTTATTTCCTGGGAACGATCAGCGGGTTTGTCAGCCTGGTCCCTTATCTCGGAATCTTCCTCGCGCTGCTGCCTCCTCTTGCAGGCGGTATTGGCACCCTCAACAAAACTGGCGTGCTCATCGTTATCGTTACAGTCATACTGCTGCACGTTGCCACTATGAATGTGCTTTATCCAAAAATTGTGGGCAAACGCCTGCGGCTGAATCCGCTGGCAGTTACACTCTCGCTGCTGTTCTGGGCCTGGATTTGGGGAGGAATGGGCCTTCTGCTCGCCGTTCCGGTGGTGGGAGCGACGAAGATCGTGTGCGACCACGTCGATTCGCTTCGCCCACTGGGAGCCTGGCTCGGCGACTAGGTTGGGCCAGCCGACATCAGGAATATTTAGTCGCCTCCGCGGCAGAAGCAGGTTCAACTTAGTGCGAACAGGATGCATGCCCGCAGTCGCACGCAATCTCCGTTTCACTCGATCCCGCATCTTTGCAGAGCTGACTGCAATACTTCTCGCCAGCCGGGGCCATGCAAACGCAAGGAACGTGTGCGCACTTTTCGGATTTGTCTGCCATGGTTAGCCTCCTCTAGATTGAAACTCTAATCGCAAACCTGCGATCTTCGGACCTTGGATGCGGCATTGGTGGCTAAGGTCGGTTTGGACCGACATTTTTCCAAAGCGGATAATTCGAGTCGTGCACTACTCCTTAGGCGGCCTTACGAGCTGCATTCAGAATGTCACGGGCGGCCCGCATACCACTTGCGATCGCTCCGTGCACCGTTCCGTTATGCCCGGTGATGTCGGTGGCTTCCCCGGCAAAAAATAATGTGTTCTCAACTTGCATGGCGAGAGCTTCCTGAGCTCCGTCGGCTCCCACTTTGCCGTAGCTGTAAGCGCCGCGTGAAAAAGGATCGCTTTGCCAGTCGTAAAGATATTCCGCTTCGAGTTGCTGCGCGAGCGCGTCGCTGTGCATGTTGAAGAGACGGCTTAAGGCTTTTAGAGCCTGGTCCACGACGAAAGACTGGCTCTTGCCGGATAGCCGTTCGGCGCATCGGAAGGGAGCCCATCCAGTCAACACGGGAGCGGGATTGGGAGCCATCGTCCACCAGGTAGGAAACCATTCGTCCTGGGAAAACAGAAAGCGCATCCTCGATAGATTTAGCGTGCCGCCGTCGTGCGCCGGAATTTGTTCCCAAAAGCGACGACGAAACCGCAGGGAGATGCGAATGATCTTTCCCATCTCGAGTTTCTTTAGCGCTTCCAGTTTTTTGGGAGGAAGCGCGGGTGAAAATTCTACAGCTCCGGGTTTCCCGGGAGATGTTTGCAGTACCGCGAGAGGCAACGAGATCAACACCCGCGGGGCACCGAGCGTTGACATCCCAGCGCCGTTCCTTATCGTCACTTGCGCATCACCGGGCAACCAGTTTATCGATTCGACCACCGCTCCCGTTTGCACCGATACTCCGCCGGACATCAACTGTTGGCGATAGATCTCGATCAAATCTCGATAGCCGTGTTGAGCCCGAAAAGCGCGATCACCTTCGATGCGTTCTTCCGCCCGCATCGAGTTGACAAGCCAATGAACGCCCACAAGATCGGGATCAGCAGCATTAAACCCGACGACATAAGCCAGGGCCCGTTCTTTTGCTCCCTGCTCTTCTGCATCCGCTTTCGACCCCGAACAACAGCGGTTCAAAAAGCTGCAAAACGATTCATCCGGCTCTTTGTCATCCATACGCTCCAGGATTTTTTCAACCTTAGGGAAAAAATTGCAGGGCGACAACACACCATTCTTATGGCACCAGCTTTCGCCATTACTTTCTGTTATCTTCACATCGGCCGCTTGCAAGGGTTGCCAGATTTCAGGCGACATTCCATGGATAAACTCGGCCCCCAGTTCGATCGCCAGCCCCGAAGAATCTGACAGCGTGAACATGCGACCGCCGATACGATCGCGGGCCTCAAGCACCGTGACACGCAGTCCGGCGCGTGCAAGTTCAGCGGCGGCAGCCAATCCGGCCGCACCCGCGCCCACTACGATTACGTCCGTGGATGGGGACATAAGGATGAGAAGCTACAAGACCAAAACACTCAGCCCAGGATCTTAATCTTAAGCGCGCTTCCTGATTTGCAGGAGGCCGGCAATTTTCTTCAGATCCGCCACAAATGCGTCTGTCTCCAGCCGCCGTTCGCCCTCTTCCCGCGCGCGCAATATCGATGACGGGTGTACGGTCGCAATGACATTGGGAGCGAGCGGAGAATCGATCAGCTGTCCGCGTTGTCGAGTGACGCTGAAGGTCTTGCCCAAGAGAGCTTGCGCGGCTGTTGCGCCGAGACAAACGATCACCTCAGGCTTCATCAGCCTGATCTCAGCATCGAGCCAGGGACGGCATGCTTCGATTTCGGACGCGCGCGGTTTCTTGTGTATACGCCGCTTGCCGCGCTCTGCGGGTTCCCACTTGAAATGCTTTACGGCATTGGTGACATACACCTGATCGCGGTCGATGCCCGCTTCGCGCAGGCATTCATCCAGCAATTTTCCAGCGGGACCGACAAAAGGATGTCCGGCGAGATCCTCTTTGTCGCCAGGCTGTTCGCCCACGAACATTATCTTGCTGGAGGGAGCGCCCTCACCAAATACCGTCTGGGTAGCATTCTTCCAGAGATCGCAGGCCTGACATCCGGCCGCAATCTTGCGGAGGCCGGTCAGCGAGCGTTCACTCTTCGCTCGCTCGGTGGCATGCACGCCATCGATAAAGGCAACGGTACCACCGCCCGACGGAGAAATTCGGGTTCTCATCGCAGATCATTCGCTTCGACTCGGATTCATGGGCGGAGGTTGCTTCCTGGTGGCCCACTGGCGCACATGGGAGTTACGCGAGCACCGCCTGGTACTCCTCGTAAGCGCCTTTGAAGTCGGTGATCTGATGGTTGCCTTCAAAGTGCCAGATGCGGGTGGCGACTTCATCGATTAGGTCTTCGTCATGCGTTACCAGCAGAACGGTTCCCTGGTATTTCTGGAGAGCGATGTTGAGGGCGTTGATCGATTCCAGGTCAAGGTGATTGGTGGGCTCGTCCAAGACGAGGACGTTTGGTTTCTGCAGCATGAGTTTGCAGAAAATCAGTCGCGCGGCCTCGCCTCCGGAGAGAACGTCTGTCCGTTTCTCGCCATCATCGCGCGGAAAGAGCATTTGCCCCAGCAATCCCCGAATCTCTTCGTGCGAAGCGGAGAGATCCCATTGATGGAGCCATTCGAAGGCGGTCATGCCCGTCTGGATTAAAGCTTTGTGATCCTGGGCAAAATATCCGACTGACGCTTCGTGCCCCCAAATGACTTTCCCGCCCGTCAGGAATTCGCCGTCATAACCGCTGGTCTTGCGGAGTTCGGCTTCGGGGACGGTCGGAGAATTTGCGAGCAAGGCATTGACGAGCGTGGTTTTGCCCGCTCCATTGCGGCCCATCAGGGCGATTTTCTCGCCGCGGATTACGCTCGCCGTAAAATTTTGAATTACATGGGCGGTGTCGTAGGTCTTGGTCACGCCTTCGAGTTCGAGAATGTGCTTGCCCGACGGACGTTTCTGCTCGAACTTCAGAAAGGGACGCTGAATGTTCGACTTCGCCAGTTCGGTCACCTGCAATCGCTCTACCTCTTTGCGCCGCGATTGCACCTGGCTGGAACGAGTGCCCGCGGAAAAGCGCGCGATGAACTCATTGAGCTGGGCAATCTTCTTCTCACGCTGAGCGTTTTGTCCTTCGATCTGCGAGCGGATCTGCGTCTTGGCGACAACCATGTCGTCATACGTGCCGGTGTAAGTGATGATGGTTTCGTAATCGATGTCGGCAATATGGGTGCAGATTTTGTTCAGGAAATGGCGATCGTGCGAGATCACGATCAACACGCCTTCGTATTTATTCAGGAAGCCTTGCAGCCAATGGATTGAATCCAGATCGAGGTGGTTCGTAGGCTCGTCGAGCATTAACGCCTGCGGATTTCCGAAGAGCGCCTGCGCCAGTAGGACGCGAACTTTTTCGCCGCCCTGAATTTCACCCATGTTCCGCTCGTGCAGATGGTCGGCGATGTCGAGACCTTGTAGAAGAATGGCCGCGTCACTCTCGGCGGTGTAGCCATCCTCTTCGCCGACGATACCCTCGAGTTCGCCAAGTCGCATGCCGTCGGCATCGGTCATTTCAGGTTTGGCGTAAATCTTTTCGCGCTCTTCGAGGGCCGCCCACAGCCGCTTGTTGCCCATGATCACAGTGTCAATCACACGATAGCGATCAAAGGCAAACTGATCCTGACTCAACACGCCGAGCTTTTTGGGATGAACGACAGTTCCCTTCTGGGGGTCGAGCTCGCCCGTCAAGAGCTTCATGAAAGTCGACTTGCCGGAGCCGTTGGGTCCGGTAAGGCCATAGCGCTTTCCGGGCGTAAATCCG
Source organism: Acidobacteriota bacterium (assembly GCA_003225495.1). Classification (GTDB taxonomy): domain Bacteria; phylum Acidobacteriota; class Terriglobia; order Terriglobales; family Acidobacteriaceae; genus Acidiflorens. The sequence continues at coordinate 19,089 of QIAJ01000075.1, read as the reverse complement.
GTGGATACTTCGTCAAACAGAATCTTGGCGCCGTAGCGCATGGACACATTGCTGACTGAAATCATGATTTAGGGAACTGCGGGAAATTGCCCTAGGGCGGGAACGCAGCTACACATTTAGGATATCACGGGCTAGTGAGGGGATATGCTTCCAGTGTGACTAGAGTGCGCCATCCCCAACTATTCTCGGGCGATCAAAAACTGATTCAGATTGTCGACTCCGCGCTCAGCGATGCTGCGCGTCGCAGCCGGGATTGGCTCGTCTGCCGGCCTGGCTGTACTCAGTGTTGCATCGGCGTGTTCGCCATCAATCAACTCGATGCACATCGGCTGCGTGAAGGGCTGGCCGATCTTGCATCAATCGCGCCGGATCGTGCCCGCCGGGTCCGTGAGCGTGCGCGCGAGGCGATAGTGCGGTTGGCCGCAGACTTTCCTGGCGATCCCGTTACCGGATTGCTCGACGAGGGAGCGATCGCCGAGGAGCGATTTGCTGAGTTCGCCAATGACGAGCCTTGTCCCGCGCTTGATCCAGAAACTGGAAACTGTGAGCTGTATGAATCGCGGCCGATGACCTGCCGCACATTTGGTCCGCCGGTGCGCTCGGAGGAGGGCCTCGGTGTTTGCGAACTTTGTTATCACGGCGCTTCCAATGAAGAGATTGCAGCGTGCGAAATGCTTCCGGACCCAAATGATCTGGAATCAACGCTACTTCAGGAACTCGAGACGACTAGCGGAGTCCACGGCGAGACGATCGTGGCCTACGCGTTGGCGCGCTGAGCCTCCCTCAGTTCGTCTTGTCTTCCAGCTCAACCCAGCGTGCGTACAAGGCGTCCCGTTCTTTCTGAGCCGCTTCCAGTTCCGCATGAGCGGCCATAAGGCGCGGGCCATCGCTGGCAATCGCAGGGTCTTCGAGTTGTGTTCGCTTCGCCCGCAAGAGTTGTTCGGCCTCCGCAATGCGCGGCTCGATGGCTGCGTATTCCCGCGCTTCCATGTACGAGAGCTTCTTCCTGGCTGAAGCCGCCGGTATTTCCCCAACCGCGTTTCGTCCCAAACCTGCATTGGGCTTTCCCTTCCGCTTGCGATCGGCCTGCCAGGACTCCCACTGTGAGTAGTCGGCGAAACTTTCGGCGCTCCCTTTGCCATCCAGTCCCAGCACGACGGTAGATACCCGATCGAGCATATAGCGGTCATGCGTAACCAGAACAATCGATCCGCGAAACTCGAGCAGGCTCTCTTCTAGAATTTCGAGCGTCGGAATATCGAGATCATTGGTCGGTTCATCGAGCAAAAGAATATCTGCCGGCTGAAGCATCAATTGCGCGATAAGGACGCGTGCCCGCTCGCCGCCAGACAGCCGATCGACCGGTTGGTTGAGCTGCTCGCCCGTGAACAGGAACTTCGCCGCCCAGGATGCTACGTGAATTACGCGGTCCTGATAAACGACCGAGTCGCCGTCCGGAGCAAGGGCACGCCGTAAAGTCATTTTCGGATCAAGTTGCCGGCTCTGATCGAAATATACGATCCTCAGCCATTCGGCGCGACGAATATCCCCGCTGGTCGGCGTGATCTCTCCGCGCAGAAGACGAAGGAGCGTCGTCTTGCCGCTGGCATTTGGACCAACCAGTCCGACTTTGGCCCCGGCCGTGAGAATGAAGTTGAGTCCCTCAAACAAAGTGCGGCCCTCGACCTCATACGCAATACTGTGGAGTTCAATGAGTCGCTTGGTCTTGCGGTCGGTAGCGGAGAAATCGATCTGGGCAGTCGCGGTGCGAGTCCTGGCATTCAGGTCGGCGAGGTCCCCCATCAATTCATTTGCTTTGCTGATCCGCGCCTTGGATTTTCTGGTGCGAGCCTTGGCACCGCGACGGAGCCACTCGATTTCGTTGTGAACCAGGTTTTCCAGCGCTTCGTGGCGCTTCGATTGGGCATGGAGAAACGCTTCTTTCTTCTCCAGAAACTCGCTGTAGTTTCCGCGCGCCCGAAGTACGCCGTCCGGATACACGCGGCTGAGTTCGGCCATTTCTGTCGCTACGTTTTCGAGAAAGTAACGATCGTGACTTACTACTACGCATGCGAAGGCGGCTTGTTCAAGAAGCTCTTCCAACCATTCGATCCCCGCGAGATCCAGGTGATTGGTCGGTTCGTCGAGCAACAAGATGTCGGGGCCCTGAACGAGAGCCTCGACGATCGCGAGGCGTTTCTGCCATCCGCCAGATAGCGTTGTCGCCTCCGATTCGAGATCTTCAAAGCCCGCGCGGCCGAGTGTTTCCGCAAACCGGGTGCCGCGTTCTGCCGTCGCCACAGCCGCCTTTTCTAAAGCAGTTTCGATCACAGCCCGCACGGTTTGCCCGGAGTGAAATTTCGACTCCTGTTCGACGTAGCTCAAGCGAGAGCGCTTTCGCTTCGATACTTCCCCACTGTCCGCATCAACGTCCCCTGCCAGGATCCGCAGGAGCGTGGATTTACCAGAACCGTTCGGACCGATCAATCCGATACGATCGCCTTCGGAAACCGTGAAGGAAACATTCTGAAAGAGCGGACTGGCTCCGAACGCCTTCGATATACCTTGTGCATTGATGATCGGTGGCAACGTGCGGTCTCCGGTTGCGCTGGCTCGTGAAATCGCGGCGGGTGGGATGGCGGGCGAAACTGCGTATTCGCCCGCCAGATTTCAATCGACGATGCTACTTCGGCTGCGCCACGGTGCGGAGATAAGGCTTCAGCGTCTTGAATCCGGCGGGATACTTTTGCTTCGCCTGATCATCCGTTACGGACGTCGGAATAATCACGTCATCGCCAGGCTTCCAGTTCACAGGGGTGGCGACGTTGTGTTTCGCATTGAGCTGAAGAGAATCGAGCACGCGCAGCACTTCATCAAAGTTGCGGCCGCTGCTCATGGGGTAGACCATCATCATTTTGATCTTCTTGTCGGGCCCCACAACAAACACAGTTCGAACTGTAGCGTTGTCCGCTGCGGTGCGGCCCTCGCAGCTGTCACCGGCCTCGGCAGGAAGCATGTCGTAGAGCTTTGCGACTTTGAGCTCCGGGTCGCCGATCATCGGATAGGTCACTTTGTGTCCCTGTGTTTCTTCAATATCGGCCGCCCATTTTCCGTGATTGGTAACCGGGTCAACACTCAACCCGAGGATTTTAGTGTTTCGTTTAGCGAATTCGGGTTGCAGGCCCGCCATATATCCCAGTTCGGTGGTGCATACGGGCGTGAAGTCCTTGGGATGCGAGAACAAGATCGCCCAGCCGTTTCCAATCCAGTCGTGGAAGTTGATTTTGCCTTGGGTGGTGTCGGCCGTGAAGTTCGGCGCTTCGGAATTGATACGGATTGACATTTTTTCTCTCCTGCAAAATTCTTCGGCATCTATTAACTGCCGACTGAATAATCAAAAGCAGCGGGAACGGACAGCTGCTCTGTCAAACAGCTCGTTGAAGTTGTCATTATGGTAGCGCACTCACTGAAGAATGTGCCGGGGCGCAGCCACAAATTTTCGATGGGGAGAGGGACAATGAGGAAACTGGGGATGGTTCAGGTAGACGTGTTCACCGACCGCGCTTTGACCGGTAACGCTCTGTCAGTCTGCCTCGACGGCCGTGGGTTGAGCTCGGAAGAGATGCAGGCTCTGGCGCGCGAGACCAATCTTTCGGAGACTACATTCATCCTCCCCGGTGAAGCTGCGGCCGAGAAGGAACGCGGCGTGCGGGTTCGGATTTTCACCGTCCAGGAAGAACTGCCCTTTGCGGGACATCCTACGCTGGGCACTGCATATGTGTTGCACCGGCAGACCGGAGCGAGTGAAGTCCGTTTAGAGCTCAACGTCGGAACTGTGCCAGTACGCTTTGAGCAGTCCGACGGGCTTCCGATATTTGGCGAGATGACGCAGAAGAATCCGACATTCGGAGCCACCCATTCAGCCGAGTCCATTGCCGGATTCACCAACCTGAAACCTTCCGACTTCGACGACAGCCTGCCAATCCAGACTGTTTCTACTGGCATGCCCTTCACCATCACTGCCGTGAAGTCTCTCCAGAAGCTGCGGAGTCTGACTCTCGACGTGGCGCGCGCCACTGAGTACCTCGCACAAAGGGGCGGGAAGTTTTTGTACTTTGTTTCCCGGGAGGTGGTCGATCCGAAAGCTCGGCTGCACGCCCGCATGCTGTTTTACAACGGCGAAGATCCGGCGACTGGGTCAGCTGCAGGATGTTGCGCATCCTGGATGGTCGCGCATGGCGTTGCGGCAAGCGATGAGCGCGTGATGATCGAACAGGGTGTGCAAATGCACCGTCCGAGTCGCATTTTTGTGCGCGCCACCAAGCAGGATAACCAGGTAATCAATGTGCGTGTCGGTGGAAATTGTGTAGAAGTTCTCCGCGGCGAACTCACGCTGCCGTGAGAGTGAGCTGAACTCCGCAACAGACGCGGGTCCGGCCCTATGGCACGATCGTTGAGTCCACGAGCGTGCCATTGGCGAGCGCGCTACTTTACCGCGAAGATGATTCCCGTTAGCATGCACATCGCTCTCGGTTCTCAAAAAAAATTATAGAAAGATTTTGGCGGAGTGCGGACTCCCAATCCCCCCATGAAGCCCAAGAAGACGATCCTGTGTGTCGATGACAACGAACAAGCCCTTTCCATCCGCAAAATTTTGCTTGAGACGCGCGGTTACAAGGTGGTCGCCTGCAACAACGGCCAACAAGCTCTGGAAGCATTCCAACGTGGCGGGATCGATTTGGTTATTACCGATCTGGTGATGCCGGGAGTGGATGGCTCGCATCTCATCCACGAAATCAAGGAAATGTCGCCGCAGACTCCCGCGGTTCTTATCTCCGGACGCGTGAAAATCTACGAGCGTAACACGCAAGCTGATCTTTTCCTGCCCAAGGGCATGTACGAACCGGCGGAATTGCTCGAACGCATCCGGCTGCTGCTGGTACGGAAGCGCGGTCCAAAACGTCTCCTAGAACTTCCGTCGCGCGCTGCCATGCACGCGACCGTTGCCTGACCGCGTTCGAGCTTTGCGATTCTCTTTTTGCGATTTTCCGGTTTAAAAGTTTTGACCTTTAATGGTTGCCAATTTGTAGCGAAGGCCGCAAAGACAAGCCGTTCCGACACCTTACCGTTCCAAACCCATATGATATCGTTTCAAATGGATGAGCGTTTTCATCGAAGCACATGATCTGAAGAAAACCTACCGGGTGGGCAAGATCGATGTGCCCGCCCTGCGTGGAATTTCCTTTCAGGTCGAGCGCGGCGAGTTCGTTACTGTCGTTGGCCCATCCGGAAGCGGCAAGTCCACGCTTTTCTATCTTCTGGGCGGATTGACTCGCGCCGACTCCGGTAGCGTCACAATTGACGGAGTGGATTTCGCAACTCTCTCAGATGGTGAGCGCACGAAGTTGCGCAAGCGCAAAATCGGATTCGTCTTTCAAAAATTCAATTTGCTGCCGACCTTGAGTGCGCGCGCGAATATCGATATTGCGGGCGACATCGCGGGAATCTCGCGGCCCGATCCCGCTCACTTCAAAAAGATTACCGAGTTGCTTGGAATTGACCGGCGGCTCGACCATCGTCCTTCAGAACTGTCGGGTGGCGAGCAGCAGCGGGTAGCTCTGGCGAGGGCGCTCATCAATCGTCCGGCGATCGTGCTCGCCGACGAACCCACGGGCAATCTCGATTCCAGGAATTCCGAGATCGTGCTGAACATGCTCCGGCAATCAAACAAAGAGCTCGGGCAGACCGTGCTGATGATTACGCACAATCCGGAAGCCGCCGAGTATGGCGACCGCATCATTCATATGCGCGACGGACAGATCGTAGGGCCCGACGAGGATCCACAGTGGGCGCCGCATCATCCGGCTGCACGCGTCGGATCCTAAGCACACGGCAGCCAGTGGCTCGTTCGCACTCTATCTATGGCAAATCAAGACGACTTTAGAAAACCGCTGCTGCCTGGCAAGGGCGCTTCCGACTATGAGCGCTACCTGCGGACAGATGAACTGCTCGCGCTTCAAAAGTTGCCGGAGGATCTTCTCCACAAAGACGAAACCACCTTTATCGTAGTTCACCAGGCTTCGGAACTCCTCATGAAAGGCGCCGCGTTCGAGCTTGAGCGGGCGCTCGCCTATATCGAACAGGGCGATTTTTTTAACTCGACACGCCTGATTCGCCGCGCGAATCAGATGATCGAACAACCAATCACCCTGTTGCACGTTCTGGAGACGATCACCCCATACGATTATCACTTGATTCGTGCCGGCCTGGGACATGGCAGCGGGCTAGACTCTCCGGGATTTCTGTCGCTGCTGCACGTCGGTCCACGCCTCGGGCAGGCCTTTAACGAACAGGTAAAAAGAGCCGGCCTCACGGTCGATGACATCTATCGGCGTCACGAAGAATTCTTCGGCCTGCACGACGTCGCCGAGCGCCTGCTCGACTTCGATGAGCGCATGCAGTTATTCCGTTTCCATCATCTGAAACTGGCGGAGCGTGTCATCGGGGGGAGAGTCGTCGGAACGATGGGCACGCCCGTGGAAGTCCTGCAGCAGCGCATGGAGCACTGGCTCTATAAAGATCTCTGGGACATCCGGAACCGGATTACGGCGGCGACCAATGAGAACCAGAGTGGCGGACAATACTGATTCCCGAGTCGCACGATTTTCTCAACAACAATTAGTCTAAATGGCTTCCAAGGGGCAGTTGTTACGGGTGCTCGGAGTCGGCTTCGGCGTGGCGGTGAGCCTTGGCGGCACGGTTGGCGCGGGAATTCTTCGGACTCCTGGGATGGTCGCCGCCCAATTGCGCAGCGTGCCGCTGATCATTTTGTTGTGGGTGGCTGGCGGAATCTGCGCGCTGATCTGTACGATATGCGTTTGCGAACTGGCCACTATGCTCCCCTACGAGGGCGGCTGGTACGTCTACGCGCGTCGCGCTTTCGGCAGCTATGGAGGATTTTTCGCTGGCTACAGCGACTGGCTTGTTCAGGTGGTGGCCCTGGCCTACGTCGGGATGGCCGCAGGCGACGTGACCGCCAAGTTGCTTCCGGCATTCTCGCTAGGTGTAAAGCCTAATTCGATTCTGATTATCGCTCTACTGGGCTTGCTGCATTATCTGGGAATCCGGACGGGAAGCCGGGCTCAGCAGCTCAATAGTCTCGTTGCCGGGCTTGGCCTCACGGGCTTTGTGGCGGCCTGCTTCGTTGCCGGCCATCGAGATGCCATCCCCGGTGTGCCGTCGACCCTCGCCGCTCCTGCAACAGGATTACCCTTACTCGTGGCGCTGGTGATCGCCTACCAAGCCATCATCATCACCTATGACGGCTGGTACAGCGCAATCTACTTCATGGAAGAAGATCGTGACCCCGGGCGCAACCTCCCACGCTCCGCTATCGGTGGCGTGGCGTGCAGCATTGGGATATTTTTATTGGTGAACATTGCCCTTCTGTACGTTTTACCGCTCTCGCAACTGGCGGCCGCCGAGGTACCCGCAGCGGATGCAGCCCAAATGATTTTCGGGAAAGCCGGACAGAAAATCATATTGCTGATCTCATTGCTGACCATCCTCGGAGTCGCCAACGCCGTCCTATTGATCGCGCCCAGAATTCTTTTCGCCCTGGGACGCGATGGCTGGTTTTTTCGCCGTGCAGCCAAAGCCAATCAGGGTGGCACGCCTGTCACAGGACTTTTCCTCTCCGTGCTGATTTCCACCGCTCTAATCCTCCAAACGACTTTCTCAGGAAACAGCAAAATCTAATGCCTTCCAAAGGGCACTTTACTGCGCATACTCGGAGTCGGATTCATCTCGCTGTTGTGCTGAGAGAAAGCGTGAACCACGCGAAGCCGCTGGCCGCGTTGGTGGGCTCGCTGCTCTATTTGGCGCTCAACCTCACCAGCGATTTCAAGAACAGCATTCTGGGTCTGGCTTTCGTTGGACTGAGCTATCCAGTGTTTCTGCTAGCCAACCGGCTGCGCGCCCGGGAACGGTGAATTGCAATCGACGTTCGCCACCGGAAGTCATCGCACATGTTTGCTCCCCCCGCCGGGCTCATTTATACTCATGAAGTTCGAGCGGGAGTAACTCAGCGGTAGAGTGCGACCTTGCCAAGGTCGAAGTCGCGGGTTCAAATCCCGTCTCCCGCTCCAGTCTTCTGAGCCCCGCGGCCTGCGAGGGCTTTTTGTTTGCGTGCTATCGGGCGCGGTAGCCAAGTGGTAAGGCCGAGGTCTGCAAAACCTCTATCGTGAGTTCGATTCTCACCCGCGCCTCCAACCTTTTACCCGCATAAACACTAGCGAATTACCTTCGTGCCATTGTTTTGTGTTAATTATGTGCTAGCCTCCGTGCATCATCGCCGCTTCGCTCGGCCTCGGAATGACAACAATTACCGCGTAGCAGCAAGTTCTCGTCATGCCGTGACCATCTTCGCCGACCAGCTCTTGACGAATGCTCCGAAGCGGTCGAGCGCCTTGGAGAAATTGTCTCCTGCGGCGGCAAAGCCCAGGCGGAAATGCGAGGGCGTATCGAAGCAATCGCCGGGAGCCAGCAAAATTCCACGCTCGGTGGCGGCCTGGCAGAACGGGCGCGCATTTTCTAAGTTCAGCCGCTCTCCGCTCTCCAGCCACGGGAACGCGGTCATGCCGCCCTGCGGCGGAATCCAGCCAAGCACGTCGCGATGGTCCGCCATGAAGCGCTCGAGGAGCTTGAGGTTTCGGGCGGCGGTTTCCTGGGCCTTGCCGAGCACGACGTCACGTTTGCGGATTGCGATTTCCGAAAGAATTTCTCCGGTAGTGCTGTTGCAGATCGAGAAGTAGGCGCGCGCATTCCAGTATTGCCGGAGGCGCTTGGCGTCGTGCTCGATCATCCATCCCGTGCGCACGCCGGCAATCGAAAATGCCTTTGACAGATCGGCGATCACGGTAGCGTGCGGCAGCCGCGCCGCCGATTTCGTTTGCCTTCCGTGGTAAATGGGATGGTAGACCTCGTCACTCACCAGTTGGATTCCACGCTCGGCGGTGAAGTCGTGCAGAGTTTCCATTTCACTGTCACCGATGGTCGCGCCCGTGGGATTGTGCGGGCTATTGACCAGGATGAGCTTCGTCTTCGAGTCGGCGAGCCGCTTGATCTCGTCGGGATCGATGCGGAAGCCGTTCTCGCGCCGCACACGATAGAAGCGGGTTTCCAGGCCAAGAGATTCCGGGAGTGCCGAGAATGTAGTGAATCCAGGCAGCGGAATGATTACGTTCGCGCCGGGCTCAGCAGCCAGCCACATCAGGGCCACCAGGGCCTCGGAGGCGCCGGTCACGATTTGGACTGCCTCTACCGGGACACGCTGCATGTCAGCGATCGTCTCACGCAGACTATCCGCGCCGGCGGGGCGGCTGTAGACCAGCTTGTGGTTCATGAAGCGGTGGCGCGTTTCGTCGTCGGCAAGCGCGAGGATGTCGTTTACAGTCCAGGTCGGCCCGGTGCTCGCGGCCAGGTTGAATTCTATGTCGTGTTCGTATTGGTCGAGCCAGGCATCGAGCAGGAAGGGCTTGAGTTGCATGCGGGCACCTCGCAGGAGAAGTTGGTTCCTGTTATTGATTCTGTAAATCGATACACGGATGATTTTTTAGTTTACGAGCGATGAGAATTGCCTACACAGTTTGTTGACAACCCATGTTGGGCGGGCTAGGACCTAACGGGCAGTCGCTGGCGAAAAGCCGACTCATGATTACTACTTTCAAACTAGTCTGGGGACTAGATGGACAACGAGGAATCACCAGAGTCCGGTTGCCGTGCTCGCGATCATAAACAGACCCACCCCGACAACGACAACTCCAATGGCTCGTGCCAGACGTTCGCCCGGTCCGGCCATCACGATCACGCAAAGCCGCTTGGTTTCTGCGCCGCGATGTACCGTTGTCGCCCTCGGCGCCGTGAGCGGTTTGATCGCACGTGGGGTCGCCTGAGGAAGGAATCGCTGCTCCTGAGTCAGTTCTCAAATAAAAAAGGCGGCTCGGAAGCCGCCCTGAAGGCTTGTTCCAACCTCCCTAGATCCTCGTGCACACCGCCTTCGTCTGCGTGTAGAGCTCGAGCACGTCCTTACCCATCTCGCGTCCCCATCCGGACTGCTTGTAACCCCCGAAAGGCAGTGCGGCGTCGAAAATGTTGAAGCAGTTGATCCAGACCGTTCCCGCCCGGAGCGCGGCCGCCGTGCGATGAGCTTTCGACAGGTCTTTGGTCCAGATGCCTGCCGCGAGTCCGTAGACAGTATTGTTGGCGCGGCTTGCCAGCTCTTCGGGAGTGTCGAAGGGCGTCGCGACTACGACCGGGCCAAAGATTTCTTCCTGCACGACCTTCATGTCATCTTTGGTGTCCACGAGCACGGTTGGCTCGACGAAATATACCTTTTCGCCGATCTTTTTTCCGCCCGTCATGGCGCGGGCGCCTTCTGCCATACCGATGTCCATGTACTTCACCACCCGGCGGAGTTGCTCGTCGGAAACAAGCGGGCCCATGGTTGTGTCGGCTTCGAGTCCGGAACCGACCTTGATCTTCTTGGCCTGCGCCGACACTCCTTCGACCACCTGATCGAAGGCAGACCGTTCCACGAATAGGCGCGAACCTGCGCAGCAGGTCTGGCCCTGGTTGAAGAAGATAGCGCTCGCTGATCCGGCGATTGCACTGTCGAGATCGGCATCTTTGAAGACTACATTGGGCGATTTGCCGCCCAGTTCGAGCGTCACTTTCTTCAGGTTGCCGGTGGCCGCATGCACAATCAGCTTGCCGACTTCTGTGGATCCAGTGAAAGCTACTTTGTCGACGTCGTCGTGGGCAGCCAAAGCTGCGCCGGCGGTTTCGCCGTATCCGGGGACGATGTTCACCACGCCATCGGGGAAGCCGGCCTCCATGATTAGCTCGCCCAAAAGCAGCGCTGTGAGCGGCGTCTGCTCGGCGGGCTTCAGGATGATCGTGTTGCCCGCGGCCAGAGCCGGGCCCAGCTTCCAGGCTGCCATCAGCAGCGGGAAGTTCCAGGGAATGATCTGGGCAATCACGCCCACAGGCTCGCGAAGCGTGTAGGCAAGATACTTCGCTTTGGGCGTGTAGGGCACCGAGAGTGGGATGGTCGTTCCTTCAAGTTTGTTCGCCCATCCGGCCATATAGCGGAAAAGATCGGCGGCCAACGGGACGTCCGCGGCGCGCGCCACTGCAAGTGGCTTGCCGTTGTCGAGCGTTTCGAGCAGCGCAAACTGCTCTACGTTCTGTTCCAGCAAATCGCCCAGCTTCCAGATCAGCTTGCTGCGCTGGGTGGCGCTCATCTTCGACCAGGGGCCGCTTTCAAAGGCTTTGCGCGCGGCTTTCACGGCGATGTCCACATCCTGTTTATCGCCTTCGGCGATCTGCGCCAGAACTTCTCCGGTGGCCGGGTTATACGTTGGAAAGGTCTTGCCGGAAACGGAGTTTACCCACTTGCCGTCGATCAGCATCTTGCGTGGCTTTTCGATAAAGTCGCTGACGCGGGCATCAATCTGGTTCGGAGAAATTGCGGTTCCCATATGTCCTCCTTGGGGATCGGGTATCGGAATATGTTTGAACAGGCAGGCTTGACTTTAAAGATGGTAATCCCGGGGCGGGTGGAAGGCAATCCGGGGATCGCCGGGGTCTTTCGGACACTTCGCTCGTCCAGCGGCTCACCAGCTTCTCACCGCGAGGTTCGCTGAGAAGCGCAAAGGCTGCTAAGAGAAGCGACTTCGGGTCAATTAGTCGATGCCGTGAATACGCATGCTGACCAGTTCGTCGACCGTCAGGTGCTGCAAACCGCGCGATCGCATCTGCGCAATGTACTCGGGCGTCACCCCGTGAATGCGCATGGCGATCAGTTCGTCCGGGTCGGGATGCTGGTAGCCCATGCTTTGCAACTTGCCGATGAACTCGGGGGAAACCCCGTGGATGCGAAATGCAATGAGCTTTTCGAGATCGATGTGATCGTATCCAAGCTTCTTCAATTCCTCCACCCACTCGGGAGTCGCACCGTGGATTCTCATGGCAATCAGAGTGTCTTCATTTGGCGAATAGCCTGCCTGATGAAGAGTACGAATCATTTGCGGCGTGACGCCATGGATGCGGAAGGCGACTAGCTTGTCGCTGTCGGAGATGTTTAATCCCGCTGCTCGCACGTCGGCGACAAATTCCCTGTCGACTCTGAAGATTCGGAATGCGATCAGCTTGTCGGTGTCGAGGTTGGAAAGGTGTTGCTCTTTCATCTGACGCGCAAAGTCGAGACTTACGTCTTGCACGGCCATGCTGAACTGTTTTTCGTCATCGACGGGAAATCCGAGCGATTGCATCTGCCGGGCATAGTCGGGATTGGGCTCGAAGTGGAAGATCCCGGCGCCTTCGCCGTCCTTCAGATAACCCTCGCAGTTGATTTTCCCGGCATCGCGAACGATGGTGAAATGAACATCCTGGCGGCCCGGCTTCGAGAAGTCGACTCCCGAAAAGGCGCTCGTTGGCCAGTCGGATTCATGACGCGAGGTTCCATGATGACTGTGCTCGCTGAGAGAGAACTCGACTTTTCCCACCTCGCCGGATTTAAGAATCGTCCAGTCGCCGCTGCGCGTTTCCGCACCCTTGGCGGTCTTAACGATGCCGATGATCACGCACAACCCGAATAGCAGGAATGCCAGGGTTCGCCAGATTCTCATAACCGTTCTCCTCTAGATCTCGCCTTCTTTATCGAGCACGCCCAGGTGCCGCATCTGGATCAGTTTGTCCAATGTCAGGTTCTTGAACCCGTGGCTCTTAACTTTTTCGATGAATTCAGGGGTGATGCCCTGCACTTTGGCGCCCACGACATCATCAATGTCGAACTTGAATCCCGCCGCCTGCAGCGACTTGATGTAGTCCGCAGTCACGCCTTGAACTTTCATCGCGATGATCTCATCGGCGCTTGGCTTCAGGCCGAGAGCGAAAATGTCGCGTACATACTCGGGCGTCACACCTTGCACGCGCATCGCGATAATTTCGTTGTCGCTTATCTCTAGTCCCAGATCCTTCAACCCGCGAATGTATTCCGGACTAACACCCTGAACCTTCATCGCAATCAGCTCGTTTGCGTCCGGATGAAGGCCAGCCTCCTGCATACGGCGAGCGTAGTCCGCGCTTACGCCCTGGACCTTCATGGCGATGATCTCGTCATCGGAGACTTTCATGCCGGCCGCGCGCAGTTCGCGCACGTAGTCCGGACTCACGCCCTGCACTTTCATCGCGATGATCTCATCGATCGTCGGATGGAATCCCTCGCTCTGCATCCCGCGTACATACTCCGCGGTCACGCCCTGCACCTTAAGGGCGATGAGTTCGTCGACCGTGACGTCCCCAAGGCCGGCCGCCTTAAGAGATTCGATGTACGAACCGGCAAGCACCGGTTCGCCTCGTTCCTGCGCCGGACGCGCCGGAGATGGCTTAGCGGCGGGCGCATTCCTCACGGCGGGTGCTGCTGGCTTCACCGGCGCGGGTGGCTCGGGCAAGCTTGCGGGTGGATTTGCGGGCGGCGTCTGAGCGCTCGCCTTGTGGGCGATCCCGAAGATCGCGTTCCCCGCCACTAGCGCAACCGTGAGACAAAGAACACTGGCAGTCACGCCGATGCCTCGAATGCCGGAGCGCAGGTTTGTAATCCCCAGCAGACGCGTAACGCGTGCCGCGAGCGGTCCATGATTCGCAGCCATCGCCAGCGCCGGAGCAACGCGCCATTCTTCCATCAAAGTCAGGGCGCGAGCGTACTCGACAGGATTTCCGCAAAGAGCAATGGCGGTATCGTCGCAGCAGTTCTCGCGTTCGAGCCGAATGCGTCGATTCAACCACCACACTGCCGGGTGGTAGAACAATAGAGTTTCCACGACCATCTGGAATGCATTGACGAACGAATCCATCCGCTTGATGTGCGCCAGTTCATGGGCCATGACGACTTGCAATTGCAATTCAGACAGACCTGTCAGCGCAGTTAGTGGCAGAAATACGATGGGACGGAACCATCCGATGACCGCGGGCGCGTCCAGCCAATCGCATTGCGCGTAGCGGATGGCACGGGCGAGGCCGAGCTTGTTCTGCAGGGTCATGCAGATTTGCTGTAGCTTGCTGTCCACTGGAACGGATCTTCGGCGGCGCAAGCGCTCCAGCAGGAAAAATCCACCCGCACTGCGCAGACTGAAGATCGCCACCCCTGCCAGCCACAACTGCACCATGATGGGGAAGAGGTCGACTCCCGTTTGGCGCGGGATTTCCGAAGCCGCCGCCACCGCAGGCCGCCACTGCGCTGCTTTCATAAATACCGACGCAGGAGTAGCCGCAACGCTGATAGGAACGGAATCCGCATTCCGGTAGTAAAAGAAAGTTGCCACCGGGGCGGCCAGCATGGCGAACAAAATTCCTACCGCCACCAGGTAGCGCGCGGAAGCTTTGCGGAAGGACGCCATTGTCACCGTGGCCAGCGCCGCCAACGCTGTTCCCTGCCACAGAAAATGCAACAGCGCCCATCCCGCGGGCCGCATTACATCAGGAGTAGGCCAGTTAGACGTCGTAATCGTCATCATGATCGGCGGTTCCTTTCATGTTCGTTCAGCAGGCGGCGCAGTTCGTCCATCTCTTCACGCGACGTCTTTGTGCCCGCAAGCGCGTGCATCATCAACTGGCTCGCCGAGCCCTCGAAAACTCTCTGCAACATGTCACTCGCCAGTTGCCGCTTGGTCTGTTCCGCCGGCAGGCATGCTTCATAGACGTGCGCACGCTGTGTTTCGTCTCGCCGCACCGTCCCTTTAGCCGTCATAATCTGGAGAAATTTCAGGACGCTGGTATACCCAATATCCTTCTTCTCGCCCAGCGCGTCGTGCACTTCACGCACCGTAGAAGGACCGCGCGTCCACAGCACACGCAGGATTTCCAGCTCCGAAGCGGTAGGCTTTTGCGGGGATGACTGCTTCATGAAGGCAAGGTACTACGAAGACATTCGTAGTGTCAACGAAAATCTTCGTAGAAGTTTCTGGAAATTTGTTCAGTTCACTTGACATTCACATATAATCCACTACCATACGGTTGTGGATAGATTAGGTACAACGTTTGCCGCTTTGTCTGATCCGACCAGGCGGGCAATGATCGAACGACTCTCTCATGGGCCTGCCTCTGTGCATGGATTGACAGAACCGTTTGCAATTTCGCAGCAGATGATTTCAAAACATATTGCTTACCTGGTGCGGGCGCGGATTGTGATCAAGACCAAGCGTGGACGAGAGAGTGTGTGCACGCTTAGGCCAGCCGCGATCAAGACGGTCAGCGACTGGGCGATTAGCTATCGCCGGTTCTGGGAAGAGAATTTCGACAAGCTGGAGGTAGTTGTGAACGAAATGAAAAGAACGGAGCGTCAGAGATGACAAAAAGCACGGTGAACGAGACAGAGCGGATGGTTGTCACAAGAGTTTTTGATGCCCCACGCGAATTGGTTTGGAAGGCGTGGACAGACCCGAAATACGTGATGCAGTGGTGGGGGCCGAAGGGTTTTACCGCGCCCGTTTGCAAGATGGATTTTCGCGTGGGAGGAAAATCTCTCCTCTGCATGAGAACGCCGGATGGGCAGGAGTGCTGGAATGCGGTTGAATACCACGAGATTATTCCCCAAGAAAAGATCGTTTCCTCCATGTACTTTTCCGACTCGAAGGGAAACAAGGTTGATCCTGCAGAATTAGGAATAGAACATGAGGCCATCGACGGTGCGTACGACGTGACCATCTTTGAGGATCTCGGAAACGGCCAGACAAAACTCACTTATATTGGAAATGAACCCATGGAGAGCGCAAAAAACAGCGGTCAACTAGAAGGCTGGAGCGAGATACTCGATAAAGTTGCCGCAGTTGTTACGAAGCTAGCGCAGGCGAAATAAGAAGTTGGAGTTTTGATTATCGTCAGGGCTTAAAAAGACCGGGGACCTGTCCCCGGTTTTCCTCACTGCCTGCGATCAGCTCGTCCAGAAACTTGGGGGGTGAGTGCGCAGCGCCTCGTTGACAGCTCAAACTCGCCATCCTAGACTGGCAGGTATGGAAGTCCACTTCACCCCCGAGGAAGAAGCGCAGTTATCCCAAATTGCCAGTCATGCCGGTACGGATACCGAGCGCTTGGTGAAGGATGCCGCCTTGCGTCTGCTTGAGCAAGACGCGCGGTTTCGCGCAGCCGTACGCGAGGGCATCGCGCAGGCCGACCGGGGCGAGTTTATCGAAGAGGAAGAGATGGAAGCACGCATCGAGCGGATGCTTAACTCCTGATGCGTATTCGCTGGACGCCTACAGCCGCAGCGGACTTACAAAACATCTACGACTACCTCAAAGAACACGAACCTCATTTAGCCCGGCCCACCGTCATTGAAATCCGCAAGACTGCCCGGTCATTAAAAAAGTTCCCGCTGCGTGGACGCAACGGACGTGAGGAAGGCACCCGCGAATTATTGCAGCGTCGCTTGCCGCATATCATCGCCTACCGCGTGAAGGACGATGCCGTGGAAATTCTGCACATCTGGCACCCGGCGCAGGACCGGTAGCCACGAGAGGGAATTAGTGGTTAGAATCTTTGCCATCGCCCACGGACACCGGCAGCCTAGATATTGGAACGACCGGGCCTAGCAGTCTTATTAATAGTTTGTGAACGTCCCGTCTGTCCCCATATTTCCCTGTCCCCATATTTCCGACCACTCCACGTCTATTGCTTCTCGTAGACGTAAATCCCTTTGTGGTCGTCTGCCTCGTGAGTGAGAGTTCGACCTTCAGCCGTCAGGGTCCAAGTATCGATGACAGGCTTAAGCCCCGTGACAACGACAGTGGCGTTAGGGATTTTTATATCTAGAATAGATTCGATGACAAGCACTGAGTCGTGCCAGCTCGCGCTCGAATTCAGTTGACCTGACGACATGTTCACCGAAACGCGTTTCTTTCCGTCCGGCGTGTAGGTTTCCGTCGACTTCTTGCCGTCGGTTTTGTAATGGAAAACAATTGCCGACTTCTTGTTTTCAATGACGATTGTCCGGGACTTGATAGCTGTCCTTGGGGAGCGTGCTCTTTGCGACGTTGAGAACCCAAGTACCAGAGAAGTCGGGTATCTCAGCAGCCATTGCGAACATCGAGAACATCAAAGCAAGAACCAGCGTGATCGGGATTAGGAACTGACGCATGACAGTGGCCTCTATCTTCGGGAGTAATTGTAATAGATTTCTCCCGACAAACGGTCAGAGTTAGAATTCCATTGCGAAAAGCAGGCCACCCACCTTCGTATTCGAAGGAGATCGCAGATGAGATTTATTTATAAGGTCAGTTGCGAATGTGGAGGAGAACTCATTTTGCTGGCTACAGGAGAGGCCGAGTTCGATCCAGCTGAATGCTCCTCATGTAAGAAGGCAGCCTTCCTCCTTGATCCGTTAAGCGCGAGTGTTACCGCTGAAAGGCTCTTGTATCGAAGCAAAGCAGAGTTGGAGAACGGGGACTTCAGCCTTTCGATCGTCATCGCAACCATTGCGGTCGAATCTTATCTAACCAGGCTATTTTTGAAGTTTAAAGGAATATCGACCTATGCGACGACCTTTCAACTTCCAAGCGACTCTATGGAAGAAGCGTGGGAGAAAGAATATCCGCGCAGCGGCGGATTCTTAAAACCGAGTGATTTTGTATCAAAGCAATTCACCGGGCGGACGTTCGACCAATTCGTCATGAGCAACAACGTCGTCGCTGCGCATGCGTTTTTGGGACTGCCGAATCCCAATAAAGCACTCCCTTCGCAGTACTTTCAAGACGAGCTGTTCAATCGGCGAAATCGATTAGCGCATTGGGGTTATGTCAACTCGACGAAGCAAGAAGCTGAACGCAGAAACGCTAATCGGGTAAGGTGAGTGATTTGTCCTTATAAACGCGCTTCTATTGACCAATCCGATCAACTCCCGGGTCGCAACCTACTGACACAATGAGAATCCAGACGGCAACGCTGCCTCAAGATTGATTTGTTCGCCGGTGATGGGGTGGTGGAATCTTAGAAATCGGGCGTGCAGGAAATATCCTCCATCGCCGGGGAGGCCGGGAAGATTTTCAAGAGGCTGGCCGGATAAACCGTACAGAGGATCGCCTACCAGCGGATGGCCGATGGAGGCTAGATGAATTCTGATTTGATGAGGGCGTCCCGAATTCAGGCTTACCTCAAATGTTGTGGTGCCCGGTGTGCTCCTTGACGCCGTGCTGCTTGGCACCGTGCTGCTTGGCGCCCGTGAGATCACCTTCGCCAATGACCGTGACGGTTTGCCACTCGGGTTGGCGGCCCACACCAATCCGATGCGCGGGTGCGGTACAAGGCCGATGGGTGTGAGGATTTCGTAAGCGTCGTGCTGTGCAATGTTTTGAGCCAGCGCCCAATAGATTTTTTGAATTCTGGGTGTGTTCCAGTCTGCAAATAGTTTAGCGGCGGCCTGCGCTGTTTTGGCGAAGAGAACGATGCCGGTAGTGCCTCGGCCTAACCGGTGGACAGGGTTTGCATTGGGCGTTTGCTTTTGCACCAGGCGCAGGAGGGTGTTTTCCATGAAGCCGCCGCCCGGGAGGGTCGGCAGTCCGCCAGGTTTGTTGACGGCCAACAAATGGGGGTCATCAAACAGTACTTCGAAGTGCTGAGGAGAGTCCGGTTCGATCCAGGGTGGACGGTTCCAGACAACGGTTTGGCCTGAAATAAGCGATTCGCTTCCGGTCGCGGTGACGCCGTTGACGGTCACTTCGCGATTGTCCAGTTTTTGTTGCCAGGCTTGCGGGGATGAGTGTGGGTAAAGGCTTGCCAGGTGTGAAAGCAGGGTTCGTCCGTGATATTTGCTGATAATGATTGTGGTATAAGCATAGCCCCGGTTGAGCATGTGGTTTGAGTGTAAGCCATGGCATCTGCGGACAGGGTCCGCCAGTCTTTCGAAAATTGCAGGCCAATGCGGCACGTTAGATTATTCAAGGCCTGCCCGTTAATCAGAACTTGTGCGCACTCCAAAGAAAGTTCGCGGTAACTCACCGGCAGATATAATTCCCGCGTGCAACAACCTATGCGGCA